>CADBOP010000129.1 GCA_902796255.1 uncultured Ruminococcus sp. | reverse complement strand
TACCAATCAGAAATATTATTTTATTCACGCTGTTGAGCCGGACAGGAAGAATTTCAAGAAACTGGAACGCTATATTGAAGAAAATAATCTGAAGCATATCAAAGCCCATCATTGTGCTGCATGGTGCAAAGATACAGAATTGCCGTTCAGTTCCAAATCCGGCCGGCAGTCGGCTGTTTCTCCGGAAGGGGAGCTGCTTCCGGCTGTCAGTGTAGATGGGATTATGAACGGCAGACCGCTGACTATGCTGAAAATGGATGTGGAAGGTTTTGAGCGGGAAGCCCTGTGGGGGGCAGCGAAAAGTATTTATCAGTACAGGCCGAAAATGTGTGTTTCTATCTATCACAGAAATCAGGATATTTTTGAACTTCCTCTGCTGGTCAGACAAATGAACCCGAAATATCAGTTCTATATCCGGCACAGAATGTATATTCCGGCATGGGACTTGAATTTGTATGCCGTTCCGGAGAATCAGTCATGATACAGATTCCTGAAATTGAGGAAACAAGGCTTGCTGCACTGATAAAGCTGATTGAAGAGATAAATCAGTTAAACAATCCGCAGGGACTCGAAAAACAGTTACAAAATCTCACCAGAAAAAAAGAGATTCATTTTCAGGATGTTCTGAATTACTGGGAATGGTCAGAACTGGAAAATTTTGCCTGTTCTCTGCTGATGCCTGAACCGGAAAAACAAAATCTTTCCGATTCCGAACTTGCGGAAATCATCACAGCAGTCTGTGAATGTCAGTATTCTGAACCGGAAACGGATTATCTTCTGAAAGTTCTGCAAACCGAAACCGGACGGACAGATATTTCAGATTTGATTTTCTATCCGGAAATTGATGAAATTTCAGCAATTACTGAAAAAATTCTCAGAAAGGCTTGATATTATGGATATTTTAGAATTCAGAATCATGACCGCCGGAACATCCGGCGAACACTGGGCAGATTCTGACAGGCTCAGACAGATTCCTGTGGTGAAAATTTTCATAAATCATAAAGATTTCAGAGAAATTGTCAAGCCGATAGAACTGCCGTTTACGCTGCTTGAAGAAGACCCTGATACAGCAGAGGAATGGGCTGGGGAATATGGCTGTATTCCTGCGGAGGAACTGTATCATGAATTATTGCGGTATCCGGAAGAAGTGAGCCTGTTTACCTGTCCGGCCTGCGGAGAATCCGGCTGCTGGTCTGTTGTCTGCACTGTGACAGAAACAGAAAATTCTGTTATCTGGAATGCCTTCCGGCATAATCACAGAGACTGGAATTATCCGCTTACATATCAGTTTTCAAAACAGAATTATTTTACTGAACTTGAAAAAATTGCTAAAGCTTATCAAAAAATCTGAGGTGCTTTATTTTACAGATAACACAAAGTGTAGCAATTGTTGCTTTTGATGTAGTACTGACAATTTTTTTGTGAAATATGTTGAAAATTCTCTTGACAACCCCTTTTAAATATGTTATATTAAAAACAGGAAATTATTAACTTATTGGAGGGATGTACTGTTGAGACAGAAAATAAAAATTCTTGCTTTGTCTTGTATGCTTCTTCTGCTGACAGGTTGTTCTTCGGTTATAGAAATTGCATCTGGCACTGTTCCGCTGGCAACGACAGACTATACAGATTATACGGAAATCACTTCGCCGGAAACAGTGACAGATACTGAAAAAATAAAGCCGACTTTTCCGCCACGGGAAACGGAAACTATTCCGGAAGCAGCTGCAACAGTCTCTCTCTCAGATGAATTATATCAGGAAATCAGTCAGTTTCATTCTCAGATTCAGTTTGACAGAAAGATTGATAAAGAAGAGCTTTCTCTTGCGATGAGCGAACTGGAACGGAAACACCCTGAAATTTTCTGGATTAATGGTTATTCTATGAAATACAATGATATTTCAGCAGAAATTACACTGAAAATCATGGACGGCTATTCCGCAGATACTCTCCGGAAAATGTCTGAAGAACTGGAACAGGCTGCAAATGCAGTTTTGCAGGAAATTGATGGCTTGGGTTCAGAATATGAAAAAGCCCTTGCTGTGCATGATTATATTATTCAGCATACAGAATATGACCAGTCTGCTGTCACAAAAGGCAAGGGGCTGTGGAGTACGGCCTATGGGTGTCTGATTAACGGGCTGGCGGTCTGTCAGGGATATTCACAGGCATTTCAGATTATTATGAACAAAGCGGGCATAGAATGCGGCATCTGTTCTGGTAATGCCAAAGGCGAAGACCATGCATGGAATTATATTAATATAGATGGGCAGTACTACTGGGTTGATGTGACATGGGATGACCCTGTTTCTGAAAATCATAATTTTGACTGGATACATCACGGGTATTTTCTGATTGATGATGCAATGCTTGCCAGAAGCCGGAATTTTGAAAGTAACAGTCAGTTTGTTCCGTTGTGTGTATCGCTGAATGATAATTATTTTGTCCGGAACGGAAATTATCTTGCAGAATATTATTTCTCTGAAATTGATAAACGTCTGACAGAGCATGAAGCTGACGGCAGGATTGAAATTATGTTCTCTACGCAGGAGGCCTATCAGATGGCAATTGCTGATTTATTTAATAACGAAACTATCTGGAATGCTCAGATTTTTCAGAATGCAGGCGGAACAATTAATTATCAGACAGATGATGACATGTATGTATTAAGATTGATTTTTACAGTCAATTCATGATTCTGAAATCAGGAGGAATTATGTTATCTAAAAAAGAACTGGAAATCCAAGTACTCTGTGAGGAGTTCTGTAAAGCTTTGTTGCAGTTTCAGGATACTGTGATATTTCATAAAAAAATAGATATTAAAAATATCGAAGCTGCTGTGAATCTGATGGAAAAGAATTATCCGGAGATTTTCTGGGTTACGGGCTATTCTGTTCAGTATAACAGTGAGGCCGCAGAAGTCAGTTTTAAAATTCTGAATCATTATAAACCGGATATGCTGAAAAAAATGATTTCAGCATTAAATCAGAAAATTAAGCTTGCTTTGCAGGCTGCAAATAAATCCACGGCTTATGACAAAATTCTTGCAGTGCATGATTATTTAGTGAATACAACTGTTTATGACAGGCAGCATACTTCCGGAAAGTCGCTCCGGCATACTGCTTATGGCTGTCTTGTTGAGGGCAAAGCTGTCTGTGAAGGATATGCGAAAGCGTTTCATTTGCTGATGAAACATCTTAAAATAGAATCCGGTATCTGTTCCGGTATTGCCAAGAGGGAATCACATGCATGGAATTATGTAAAAATTAATCAGAATTATTACTGGGTAGATGTCACATGGGATGACCCTGTATATCAGAAAAAAACAGATGCGTTTGCAAAATGGATTTCTCATAATTATTTTCTGATAAATGATGATATGCTGTTCCGGTCGAGAAAAATTGACAAAACTAATGATTCTGTACCAGCCTGTAAATCAGTCAGAGATAATTATTTTGTGCATAACAAGTTATATTTCAAAGATTATAAATTTTCAGATATTGACAAGCTTCTGACAGCTCATCTCAAAGACGGAAAAATTGAAATGATGTTCGAGTCCAGACGGGATTTGCAGAATGCTGTCAAAGATTTGTTCGAGAAGAAAAATTTCTGGAATGCAAAAATCTTTGAAACATCTGACGGGAGAAAAGGCGGTTCTGTGAATTATCAGACAGAAGAAGATTTATATATTCTGAGAATCATATTTAAAATCAAGTAAAAATAACAGAAGCTCTCATGTGTTTCATGAGAGCTTCTTTGTCTGTAAAAGAATGAAGAAAGTAATTTTTATTTTTTCTCTTTATGAAAGCATCAGCCTACAGGCTGGACAGATTCCGCTATTCTGACAGCTTCTGCAAAAGTATTGGAGAACGTCTGTATCATAAAAATATAGTCGCCGTTATCCCACAGGACAGAAATAGTTCTCTGGTCTTCCGGTTCGTCATCATCACCATAATTGACAAGCAGGCCGTTTTTGCTGTTGATTGTGAAAGGGGTAAATACTTCATAATCCGGTTCTGAACTGGTGATTCCAAAGATATAATTATCTGTCGTTTTTAAATACTGATAAAATTCAATACTGCCGGCTTGTCTGAAATTTCCGTTCTCATCAACTGGAAGATAACTTGTTTCGTATGCAGTTGTTGTGCCGTTTCTGATTGCCTGTTCCATGAATTCTTTATTTGCCTGACGCATCTCATCAAGCAGTTCGTCACCGGTGGAAATCTCTTCCAATGTCCAGCCGTCCGGAAGCCATGTTGGTGCATAGAGTGTATCAAAATTTTCAGCTGCATTTTCCAAAGATGCTGGATATATCATATTCCAGTAATTTGAAAATTCTCCGGTATCAGTATCGAATACTTCTTCTTTTTCTATTCTGAATCCTGAATCTGATGTTTCTGTTTCCGGCTGAATTTCCGTGAGGGGTTCTGTTTCCGGAGCAGGAGCTTCTGTTTCCTGAATGATGACTTGTGTTTCCGGTTCAGGAGCTTGTATTTCTTCCGGAATGATTTCTGTTATCAATTCTGTTCTGGTCTGTACTGCCGGAACAGATACCGTTTCTGTTATTACAGGTTTTGTCTGTGCGGTTGTCTGGGGTTCTGTTTCCGGTGCAGAGAATGCCTGCACGGTCGTTTTTTCGGTCTGTTTTACTACCGGCCTGTCTGTTTCTGTTACGGCTTTAGCCGGCTGTATCACAGTCGTTTCAGTTTCTGATTTTTTTTCTGTTTCTGCTACAGAGGTTTCTGTTTCTGTGACTTCAGCTGACGGCATATCCTGCATGTTTTTCCCATGATGCAGCATATAGATACTGCCGCCGGCTGTTCCTGCACATACTAACAGACATGCTGCCACAGAGGCTGTCTGGAATAAAATTCCTGATTTTTTTATCGGCTCGGCTTCCCATGTTTCTGTCTCATACATCTGTTCTGGTGAAAGAATGCGATACTGATATTTTTTCTCGCTTTCTGTGAATATCCTCTCCATATGCTTCATTGATACAGACGGTGTATTGTCTGCGATTCGCTCAAGGGCAGCAGAATCAACATATTTTAATACTGATAAATCTAATTGCTTTTTCATAAATATCCCTCCTCGTATGTGCTTGGATTTTCTTCCAATAGTTTCCGCAGGCGTTTTAATGCCCGATTCAGCCGCATTCTGACGGCTACCGGATTCAGACTGACTATCTTTGCTATTTCTACAGAGTTTCGGTTATAGTAATATTTCTGAATAATAATGCTTGCATCCGGTTCGCCCAGTGAAAGAATCAGATTCAGTAAAGCTCCGGCTTGTTCGGCTTTTTCATAATCTTCTGTGATATTGACATCAGATTCCATTTCACTGACAGAAATATCTTCTAAAGAAACTGTTTTTATTTTTCCGGATGTCAGTTTCCGGAAGCGGTTCAGAGCCATTCTTCTTGCGACTGTGCCGATATAAGCTTTCATACTTCCCTCATAGACAGAATCCAGTTTTGAGAAAATTTCAGCAAAAATATCGGAAACACATTCTTCGACATCTTCGGGCGTTCCGGCCTGATTCAGAATCCTCCAGACGACAGCATAAACATAATTGCTGTACTGCTCGAAAATTTTTCTATGTTCGTCCGGAGAGCGGGAATGATGTTCTGTCATACTGCTTCACCTCGTTTCTGAAAAGCTTTCATTTGCAAATTTCGCTTTCATTAATATAATCAAAAAAATCTGTTTTAGTGTAACAGATTTTTTGAAAAAATTTTATGCTGTAGCAAAAACGGAGAGAAGCTTGATATAAAAAATAAAAGCCGTCTGCTGTATGAAGCAAACGGCTTTTATTTTTTATGGTCTGAGTGACGGGACTTGAACCCACGGCCTCTACCACCCCAAGGTAGCGCGCTACCAACTGCGCCACACCCAGACCTGTATGGGGTATCGGTGGCAACCCACCTTTCTTATAATAGCATATTTTTTATGTTTTGTCAAGTGTTTTTTCAAAAAAATTTTTATTGACGAAATAATTAAATTTTGTTATAATTATAATAAAGCAATTTATTTTGATGAGAAGGTGAGCTTATGAAGTCGTCTTTAAGATTTAAAATTTTAGTTGTCTTATCCGCTGTCAGCGGACTAAGCTATATGATATTTTCTGTTGTGATTCATATGCATATCAGAAATATGACTCCGCCGGAGAGTTATATCGGCATGACAAATCTGATAGAAATCAGAGATTATCTTCTGACATATTTCTGGCTGAATATTGCAGATATCATTTTATACAGCATATTTATAATTCTGTTGATTCTGCTTTCCATGATGACAGCTGGCGGAGAATTAAAATTTAAAGCATTCAAATTTTGGTGGATGCTTGTTTTAGTATCTGGCTTAGGCAATCTCACACTCATGGATAATCAGATAAATAAATTCGATTTCCAGCAGAATGCAAATCAGTATCAGGGGACTATCCTGATGCAGACTCATGCTTTCCTGAAAGATATCGAACAGGATTTGCAAAATAATACTACAAGAACTGTGACCTGCGTTCCGGAATGGGATTCTCGAATATCCAGCGGTTATGATGAATATGCTCTGTATGATTCTGCATCAGATGATTATCTTTCTCAGATTTCTAAAAAAGATTATGATAAAATCAGCCGGAATTTCTGCGGATATCTCTCACATGAATTTAAATTATATACCCATTCCGGCTTGATAGCTTCTGTTGACAACAATATAAAAATACAAACACCTGATTATGAAAATCTGTTTACCATTAAATTTGAAAACAATACAATCTACAGAACTACACATCCGGAAGAAGAACAGTTTAAAAATCTTTTTCTGATTACTGTCATGGATAACAAACAGGAAAAATGTGATGCCCTGCAATGGACAGAAAAAGCCTTTCCCTTTTCTTATGATGCCAAAAAATGCAGTGCATATCTTGCCATTCCTCACCAGAATACCCTTGTACCTGTCAGCAACACTGTCAGTTTTTCCTATAACAGATATACCGGCGAATTTACATTTATAGAATAATATAAAACAAATCAGAAAAAAATGCAGAAATTTCAAAAAAACACTTGACAAGATGGCAAAAAACAAGTATAATATAACTTGTATGGCATTGCAGAGTAACCGTCTGCCAATGCTCATGTTTGTTGTATCCGGTATCCCCGTGCCTGATAAGTCCGCAAACATGTATTGTCTTTCAAAAATAAAATAATAAAATGGAGGAAAATTTCATGTCTACTACAATGCCGAAGGCTAATGAAATCAGCCGCAAATGGTATATTTTAGATGCAACAGACAAG
>CADBOP010000128.1 GCA_902796255.1 uncultured Ruminococcus sp. | reverse complement strand
CAGTATCTTCATCAGAAATAATATTATCATCAGAAGGCTCTGCCTCTGCATCAGATTCCTGCTCGGTATCAGCAACAGAATCAGATTCTGCATCAGCTTCCGGTGTGGTTTCTTCTTCTGTGGCTGTTGTTTCAGGTTCAGTGGTATCTTCTGTTTCTGCATTGTTTTCATCAGGAGAAGAAACTTCTTCTGCTGTCAGAATATTAGGTGCATCAAAAGAAGCCAGCGATTCTTCAACAGTACTTTCATCAGCAGCAGAATCAGCAGTTTCGACAGCAGCAGATTCCTCTGCGGCAACAGATTCTTTATAAGCAGCATAATCTTCCTGAATCTGGTCCATTTCTGTCATAACCGCCTCAGCTCCGCCGGTTTTATAGGCGGTTTCTGCACGTTTCTGGTATTCTTCTGCAAGAGCCTTGATTTCTGCTTTGCCTTCTGATTTGAGCAGATTGCCTTCGCTGTCATGCAGGTCAAATGCAATATATTGTGCCCGAATATTATTATCAATATAATATGTTTTCAGTTCGTCTTCTGTCACACCCTCTGCACCATCGACAGAATAATAATATTTAAAAATCTCATCGCTTTTATAACTGGAAATCATGACTTTTTTGAAAGAATCTTCACTGATGCCGATTCCTGTCATGGATTCTTCATAGCTTGACCAGTAATAATTCATCATGTTTTCTACATTGGCCTGATTTTCTTCACTCAGTGACAAGCCCAGTTCATCGAATTTTTTTTCTGTTGCTACAAAATCTGTACAGAATTCTACGGCCTTGTCTTCACACCATGTACGGATATCTTTTCCATCTAAAACACAGGCTTTCACGGCTTTGATATCTTCTGTATCCAAATCCGGATTTTCTTCTGTAAGCTGGCCGAGTGCATTATTATAGGCAGAACTCAGATAATATAAATAAACACCTGCCGGAATCGTATAATCTCCAATGGTCATTGCTGTAGTAGTGCTTTTGCAGCCTGTGCAGAGAGCAACTAAGCTCAGGGCGGTCAGGCCGGCTGTAATTCGTTTCAAAACTGACATGTTTACATAACCTCCGATAAAATTTCAGTCTTTTTTTATTATACTACAGAATTTCTCAGAAGTCCATAGCTTTCAGAAATTTTTTTCTGAATTTCACATAATTTTCAGAATATGCTTGCATTTGTTTGGAAAATATGTTATAATAGAACAGAATTTATGAAAGGCGGTTGATGTTTATGAAACGTGCTTTAATTACAGGTGCAACCTCTGGTATCGGAATGCAGATGGCCTTATATCTGCACCGGAACGGCTGGGAACTGGTGCTGTCCGGCAGAAATGAAAAAGTACTCCGGCGGATGGCAGACAAATTCGGCAGAAATACAAAATATATTGCTCTGGATTTGGCTGACAGAGATGCTCCGGAAAAATTATATCAGTTCTGTCAGGGAATGCAGATTGATTTTCTGATTAATAATGCCGGTTTCGGAGTGTTTGGCGAATTTACAGAAACCAGTCTGGAAACAGAATTGGAATTGCTTGATGTCAATGTCAGGGCGGTGCATATTCTGACAAAATTATTTTTACGGGATTTTGTCAAGCGTGACAGGGGGATAATTCTGAATGTGGCCTCCAGTGCAGGCTTTTTGTCAGGGCCGTTGTTATCCAGTTATTATGCATCGAAAAATTATGTTGTCCGTCTGACAACGGCAATTCGTGAGGAACTCCGGAGAAAGGGTTCAAATGTCCAGATTGGGGCACTCTGTCCGGGGCCTGTTGATACAAATTTCAATAACAGAGCCGGTGTGACTTTTTCTGCAAAGCCGATTACACCGAGATATGCTGCGATATATGGCATAGAAGGTTCTTTCGAGGGAAAAGGGCTTATGATTCCGACTCTTGGCATGAAATTAGCTGTGATTGCTTCTAAATTCGTTCCGGAGGAAATCGCTGTCAGATTTGTGTATGAACTCCAGAAAAGAAAAGAAATTTCATGAAATTAAATAAAGAACAGTTTGCTGAACTTTTTATGCAGGAGTTTCCGGAGCAGAAAGAAAAGGCTCTGGAAGATATTGAATATTTCGGTGAAGTGCTCGGTCATGTATTTTATACGGATATGCTGTTTCATGAACCGGATTTAAGACAAATGCTCTGTACGGAAGAAAATCCAGAATTAATCCGGAAATATTGTCGTTTCATCGAAAGCATGTGGCTCGATGGGAATGATGCTGTTATTAATATTGTTAATGTTTCACTCTTGGAAAATTTATCAGATAATGCATTATGCTGGTTTCATTTCGGAAAATATATTTCTGAGGATTTCAAGCGTTATATTAATACAGAAGCTATCCCGAATAATATTCTGATGTCACAAGTTCCGCCTCTGCCTTATGCCGGAAAACGTAAAAGATACAAGCCTGAAAAGCATTAAACTTTTCAGGCTTTATACATGCAGAATATTCCGTAAAATCAGCCATAGTATCAGGCAGAATAAAAATATAATATTTATCACGGCCGGCGGAGTTTTCAGCGTTTTTTCTCCTGTTCTGATATATGCCATACAGGAAGCAGAGGCTACCCAGAGGATATATAAAAATTCAGCCGGAAAGAAATAATTATATTCTAAAGCTTTTCTGAAATCCAGATGCAGGCAGGCCAGTACCGCTCTTGTATTGCCGCACCCCGGACAATTCAGATGTGTCAGCGTATGAAACGGACAGGCAATTCCTGTTCCGGTTTTATCCATCAGAAGGGCAATGCCTGTCAGAACAAGTAAAATAAAACCGCCCCAGAAGGCGGTTTTTTTTAATCTTTTCAGCATAGCAGGATTATGCAAGTTTATTCATTTCATCCTGCACCAGTGCTACCAGAATAATCGGGCAGATGAGAGAAAGAATAATATACAATACCTGATTATCTGTTTCCGGAATGCCCCGCATTCTTTTTACAGCATTCAGATTGTTATTGGCATTGATTGCAAAGAAGACACCACCTACATAGACAAACAGCAGAATGAACTGTACAACAGGGTCAAGATTGCCAAGACTTTCCCCACCGGCACTATGCAGTTCCTTGATAGCATTCCAGTACCAGAACAGACCATAAATTCCACAGGTCACAAATGTCAGGATGATAACAGTTGCAACAGATTTTTTTGTAAACATGTTTGAGTTCTCCATTCTTAAATTAATAAGATATATTTATATCTGATTTTATTATAGCATAGTAAAAGGTACATGTCAAGCAGAATATCAATAAAATTGCTTTTTCTTTTTATCATTACAAAAAATAAGAAAAAATGTTGAATTTTGAAGTTCGTTTTTATCAGAGAGTGTGATAAAATCACTTGACAGAATCCTGAAAACATGCTATGATTAAATAAAAACTACTTCAGGAGGAATGTTCCATGTCAAATGTGAAAATTGAAGATTTATATGATTTAAATTATACCCTTGCTGCGGATTATCTCCGGCAGTTCCAGTATCCGTGGGAAGCACTGGAAGGCATCAAAGATATGATTATTGCTCTTGGTGCAACACTGGATTTTGAAGAATATGACTATATCTCTGAAAACGTCTGGATTCATAAAACAGCAAAAGTATTCCCCAGTGCCTATATCGGTGCTCCCTGCATTATCGGTGCAAATACAGAAGTACGACATTGTGCTTTCATCAGGGGAAGTGCCCTTATCGGTGAAAACTGTGTTATCGGAAACTCTGTGGAATTAAAAAATGTCATTTTATTTGATAACGTGCAGACACCGCATTATAATTATGTGGGCGACAGCATTCTTGGTTATCGTTCCCATATGGGAGCAGGTTCGATTACTTCCAATGTCAAATCTGATAAAACATTAGTCGTTGTCAAGACCGACGGCGAACCACTCGAAACCGGCCTGAAAAAGATGGGAGCTATGCTCGGCGATTTTGTGGAAGTCGGCTGTAACAGTGTTCTGAACCCCGGCACAGTCATCGGCCAGAATTCCAATATTTATCCGACAAGCTGTGTGCGTGGTGTTGTGCCCGAAAACAGTATCTGGAAAAATGATGGCGTAATTATCCGGAAATATTAATTAAAAATAATGCCCGCTGCCCAGAAAGAAAAGGAAAGACTGAAAGTATGATGAAAGAAACCAGAAAACATTTCAGTGCCTTGCAGATAATTCAGCATGTTTTGAAACTGCATGTTCAGAAAGGCGATATCTGCATTGATGCCACAGCCGGACGGGGGAGAGATACTCTGTTTTTGTCCGGCCTTGTGGGCGAATCCGGCCATGTCACAGCATTCGATATTCAGCAGGAAGCTGTTGACAGTACCAGAGAATTACTGCTGAAAAATCAGAAATCCAATTTTGATGTCATTCTTGACAGTCATGCCAATATGCAGAATTATTTCCAGACCGGAACAGTATCCTGCATTACGTTTAATTTCGGCTGGCTTCCGGCAGGAAATCATCATATTTTTACAAAACCGGAAAGCAGTATCGAAGCCATTCGGCAGGGACTCCGGTTATTAAAGCCTGACGGTATTATGACACTGATTCTCTATTATGGCAGAGAAACCGGTTTTCAGGAACGTGATGCACTTCTGGAATTTCTGCCCACACTTGACAGCAATTTATATACAGTCATTGAAATGCCGTTTGTCAACAGACAGAATTGTCCGCCTATCCCGATTGTGATTTTTAAAGACAAGTAAGAGGTGTGTGCTATGAAACTGAAAAAAGCAGTAAAATTAGGAAAATTTGTTTTAAAACATGATACGACAAGAAAAATTGCTGTTAAAATTGTTGAAAAGAAGATAGAGAAAAAAGCAAAAAAGTTTTTTAAAGACAGATGAATATCAACGCAAAAGCACTCCGTTCGGCAGTACTCAGAATAAAACATCTGTTTGCAGAATATGAAATCGATTCTGAAAATGCCTATCCGGCTTTTATTTATACTGTTGCAGAGTGCTACCTGCATCAGCTTGCATTTTCCTGTCAGCCGGAACAGCTTATGCCGGAGTTTTTCAGGCCTGTACTTCCGGAAAAATTATATCAGGAGCTAAAAAAGATTCTTAAAAAGGCTTTTTCAGATTCTTCCTGCCCTGTGCAGAGTATCGGCTGGCTGCATCAGTATTACCATGCGGATATAAAAAATAAAATTTTTTCAGATAAAAATCATAAGCAGATTGCAGAAACAGAAATTTCTGTTTCTACACAGTTTTTTACTCCGGAATGGCTTTCGGAATATATGCTGACGCAGACACTCGGCAGAATCCGGAAAGATTTTACTTCTGTCCGGATTCTTGACCCTTGTGCCGGTACGGGGCATATTCTGCTGACTGCATTTGATATGCTGATGCAGATATATCAGAATCTGCATTACTCTCCGGAATATGCTGTCAGAATGATTCTGAAACAGAATTTATATGGTCTGGAGCTTGACCCCCATGCCAGAAGAATTGCTGAATTTTCTCTGCTTGTGAAGGCTTTGCAGTATGATGCTGATTTTTTAAATTCTGCAATCCGTCCGCATGTGTATAATTTTCCGGTTCAGGAAATTCAGGGTTCTCTGTTGGCTGCTTCTGCCTGTCCGGAGACAGATAAAATTCTGAAACAGAAATTTCAGATTGTCGTCACCAATCCGCCTTACATGGGCAGTGCCGGTATGCCTGACAAGCTTTCTGCATTCGTCAAGGCAAACTATCCTGACAGTTTCCGTGATTTATATGCCTGCTTTATTGAACGCTGTTCGGCACTGACAGAAGAAAACGGATTCTGTGCCCTCCTGACAGGACATAACTGGATGTTCCTTCCTGCTTATGCCAGACTCAGAAAAAAAATTTTAAATTCACATAAAATTCTGCATTTACTGCATTTAGGGGCTTGTGCTTTTGATACGGCAGATGTCGGAACAATTGTGCAGAGTGTCTGTTTTATCATGCAGAAACAGAAGCCTGTACACAGTACGGGAATTTATTATAATCTCTGCCGTTTTTCTGATACAGAAAAGAAACGCTCTGCCTTTCTGAATGCACAGGCAGAATATTATGAAATAAATCAGGATTTGTTTTCTCATATTCCGGACAGCCCGCTGATTTACTGGGCTTCGGAACAAATCCGGAATTTATTTGTCATGCCGAAGCTGGAATCTTTTGCAGAACCAAAACAGGGTATTACCACTTCGGATAATTCCAGATTTATCAGACTATGGCATGAAGTGGAATTTGAAACTATCTGTTTTGATGCGGAAAATTCTCAGGAGGCTGTGGAAAGTCATAAAAAATGGTTTCCGTATCATAAAGGCGGAGGCTATCGCAAGTGGTACGGGAATCATCTGCATGTGCTGAATTATCAGAATAATGGTCAGGAATTACTGGCTTTTCATGAGAAACTGAATCAGCATCATGCCGGAGGGAGATTAAAAAATAAAGAATATTATTTCCGTCCGTCCCTGACATGGACATTTATTGCCAAAATGCCAAGTTTCCGGAAAAATCCGGCTGGATTTCTGTTTGACGTTGCAGGTTCGTGCCTGTTTGCAGAGTCCGAGCGGCAGCAGAATGCTCTGCTTGCGTTTCTGTGCAGCAATACGGCAGAATATTTATTATATTTATTAAATCCTACAATGAATATACAGGCTCGTGATTTGCGTTATCTGCCTTATCTGCAAACAGATTCCGACAGGATTCAGGAACTTGTGAAAGAAAATATTGCATTGTGCCGTGAGGACTGGGACAGTTCTGAAACAAGCTGGAATTTTAAAAAGCATCCTTTGTTATAAAAAAGCTTCTCTGAAAAAAATCAGAGGAGCTTTTTTGCATGTGTGTCGTTTGAAGCGGGAGTAAAAATGCAATAAACAGAAGAAGAAAAATCATTGTTTTATGATTTATTTTGTGATATGATATTATTAGTTCATAAATTGTTCGTAAATAGATAAGAGTCAATTTTGAAAAAGGGGAATTTTTTATGATGTTGTGTATGAAAAAAATGTTGTCTGCTCTGACCGCAGCGGCGATGGGTTGTGCAATGTGCATCGCTCTGCCGTCAGAGAAACAAATGCAGGCACAGGCTGCTGTTTCGTATCCGTTGCAGTATTTCCGGCTGGGAATGTTTGATACCAATCAGAATGTCAATGCTTCCGGAACGTCTCTCATTCCGGCTGAACAAAACGGCACTGTCAATGAAAAATGGACAGTTAATTATATCAGCTCCGGTGTGTTTGAGATTGTCAATGCTTCTAATGGCTATATTCTGACAGCTTCCGGAAATTCTGTCACACTTGCGGCAGATACAGACGGTGCAAACCAGCGATGGAAAATTGAAGCCGTCCAGAACGATTTTGACGGCTATGCTCTGTATTATAAAATTACAAGCAATGCTGATTCTACCAAAGCTCTGACTTATACAGAGGGGGCTGGTTTCAGTCTGGCCGGATATTCTAAAGCTGATTATCAGAAATATAAATTAAATCTTGACGGTTTAGAGGGCTATGCGGCTGACTGTATGACACCTTCCGGCGAAAAAGCCGGAACAATCGGCGGACTGCTCGGAGAAGTCGTCTATGTTTCTACAGATACAGAGTTAATTCAACAGCTGGACGCTACAGAACCAAAAACAATTGTAGTAACGGCTGATATTGATATGCAGAAACATTCTCATACAAGAATCAGAGATAATAAAACACTGGTCGGCTGTTATGGAAATCATACACTTTATGACCCGTGGCTGAGAACTAACAATGAATATGGCAATGATGAGCCTTCGGATAATATTGTCATCCGGAATCTCAAGATGATTGCAAAAAATGTTCCGAACAGAATTTGCATCAATGTCTGGTCTTCCAGACAAATCTGGATTGACCATATCTATTTTGAATCCCAGCTGACTTACGACAGAACCGGAAACGGTCAAGATGAAGTCGGAAAATTCATCTGGATTAATACTCCTTATGATTCTTATATGGATGCAAAAGATTTGAATCGTTCACCGGACTATGTGACTATCTCTTACTGTCATCTGAAACACAGATACTGGACAGTCGCTTATGGCACACAGAATACGGAAATCACAAGAGACCGGACAACTCTGCTCTATAACTGGTGGGATGAAAATGTCAGAAGATGCCCCCAGCTCGGCAACGGCTCGGCACATGTGTATAATAACTATTACTCCGCTTATGGAAAAAGTTCCAATGGTTCTGGTACAAGCGGCATTATCGGCGGCGATGGCTCTAATTTTGTATCGGAAAATAACTATTTCAATGGCTATTCCTTACAGCAGGCTCTTATGATGGGCGGAGGTTCTGACCCGTGCCGTGATTCTAATTCTTATCTTTCTGAAACACTTGACGGCACACCCGCAAAAATTAGTTTCTCACCCAAAACTACAAGTACATGGTATCCGAATAAATCCAATTACGGCTATGAATTATTAGATGCCTATAATACGAAAAATACAGATACCAAGGCTTTCTGTACTGCCTATTCCGGCGACTGCACCAAAGCAAGCCAGATGAAGTATATCACTGATTCTGATTTCTCCGGCTGGATTTCCACAAAATATGAATCCCCTTTCCTGAGAAAAGTGGATTTCGGCTCTGCTGTAATCGCCAGTTTCCCGAACGGTGCAACTTACAGAATCAAGAATGTCAATTCCGGATTATATATGCAGGTGGAAGGTGCAAAGGCTGAAAACGGCACAAACATTCAGCAGTGGGGCACGGCTGACGGTGTTACACATGATATCTGGAAATTTATCGATGAAGGTGACGGCTATTACAGTCTGGTTTCTGCTGTCGGAGACGGTGGCACATATGTTCTGGATGTCGCAGGCAAGAAAACTGCCAACGGAACTAATATTGATATTTATCAGTATAACGGCGGTGACAACCAGAAATTCATGCTGACTAAAAATGCTGATGGTTCTTATAAAATCAGAACGAAAATTTCCGGAAACAAATCCGCTGTTGAAATTGCCAATGCCGGAACGGGTTCAGGCGATAACGTACAGCAGTGGGAAATCAACGGAGCTAACTGTCAGGACTGGATTCTTGAAGAAATTTATAATCCGGGCTGCAAGATGAATACTGATTTTATCTATGAATTTGAAAATGTTAATTCCGGAATGGTCATGGATATCGAAGCCGGTAAGATGGAAGAAAATACCAATGTACAGCAGTGGGCAACCGGACATTTCAACAGTCAGAAATGGATTCTGGAAGCTTTTTCCGGCGGCGGAAATTATTACTATATCCGGAGCGTTGCTAATCCCAGTTATGTCCTGAAAGCTATGAGCAATGCAAACGGCGGCAATATTGCCATCGTGCCGTATTCTTCCAAAGACAGCATGATGCTGTTTAAATTCTCAAAAAATCCGGACGGTTCTTATATGATTATGACAAGAGCCTCTAAAGATGTCTGCTTGGTAGAAATCGGTGCAGCAAGTACAAATTCCGGTGCAAATGTCCAGCAGTGGGAAAATACAAACAATAACTGCCAGAAATGGAATGCCATGACAGAAACCACAACTGTGGCAACTTCTGCGGAAACTACAACAACAACCACTACTACAGTCACTGCAACAGAAACAGAAACTTTTGTTGTCGGCGATATCAATCAGGATAAATCCGTCAGTGTACTGGATATTATTACACTCCAGAAATATCTTCTCAAATCCGGTGTGCTCTCCAAAGAACAGAGCTTGTATGCTGATTTGAATCAGGACGGAAAAATTAATATCTTTGATTTGATTTTACTCAAAAAGATTCTTCTCAAAAAATAAATTCCATTCCCCGAAAAATACTCTGTCAGAATCCTGACAGGGTATTTTTCTTTCCTTTTGAATTTTAAAACATATTTTGCTTGCAATCTTCCCTCACTTGTGCTATAATAAAATTATACTAAAAATCCGGAGGGATGTATATGATGATTCAGCATTTAATGGAAATGCTCCCTGCTACAGAAGATTCCAGAAACATCGTGCTTTGGGTGATTCTGGCCGTAGCAGCGGCAATTTTTATCAGCCTTAATCTCGTCTTTTCTGCCAAGAAAAAACAGCAGGAAAATGACGATGATGATGATGACGATGATGAGTAATTTATAAAATCTGTATAATTTCAACATGCAAAATTTGTTGTTTTTTATTCTGTTTTTCACTTGCAATTTTATCAGAAATATGATATAATAATTAAGATTTCGCACGGCTGTGATTCACCCGGCTCGGTGTCTGTATGTCGCAGATTGCCGGCTGTCAGCGGCCGGAGGATTCAAATTTTAACCAAATTTTATTTTTTAGGAGGAACTACAATGGGTGTAGTATCAATGAAACAACTGCT
>CADBOP010000127.1 GCA_902796255.1 uncultured Ruminococcus sp. | reverse complement strand
GTTTCGTGGCCTGCCTTTAACTGAAAAAGTAATGAAGGCAAAATCAGAACTGCTTCAAATGATGGAAGACAAATATACCGAGCTTATCCGCAGCGGTAAAACAGAAAATGAAGCAGTTGGTGAAGTTATTCAGAATTTTGGAAATCTGGAAGATTTAGCAGATGACCTTGGAATCAAAGATGTTCTTCATCAGACAAAGTATTCAGATGTTAGCCGCAGAAAGCTTTCTTTTGAAGAAGTTACAGAGTATCTTGAAAGAACAAAAAAATCAGCTGCAATGCGGGCTGCCGGAATCATGCTTTGTATTATCTGTGTGATTTTCCCGATTATGGCAGATGCAATGCGCATCAATGACATTATTGGTGTTGTATTGATGTTCTTAAGCGTTGGACTTGGGGTAGTGCTTATAGTTACTGCTAACAGTCTTATGGAAGGCTGGCGTTTTATTAGACGTGAACCATGCAGTATTGATGCAGTTTCAATAGACTATCTGAAAAATAGAAACCGTGACTTTATGCCATCTTACAGCGTAATGCATTCAGTTGGTATCCTTTTGTGTATTTTGTGTTTTATTCCTGCTGTGATTTTTGATGAGTTTGGCGGACACTTCTGGGATAATCTTTCTGGTGCAATGCTCTTTGTTTTTGTAGGATTTGGAGTATTTTTAATTGTTTATTCAAATTCGATTAAGAAAATTTTTTCAAGATTACTTGGAATAAATGATCAGACTGAATTTTATGAACCGGAGGAAAAGAGAGTGGAAAGAATCAAGAATCCAACAATTCGTGCAATTATGATGTGCTACTGGCCGGTAGTTACCTGTATTTATCTTTGTGTAAGCTTCCTTACCTTTAAGTGGCACATGACATGGCTTATCTGGCCGATTGCTGCTGCAGTAAACACAATTATCATTGCAATTAATAAGGCAAATGAAGAAAGCAAACGAGACTTCTAAGGAGAGTAGAAAATGAAAAAGACAGCATTGCTTATAGTACTTGGCGTTATTACAGTATTCTGCATCTGCTATGGAACTTATAAACATCTTGGCGGATTCAGTTCAATGTTCAAGGATGGCATTAATATTTCTTTTGATGATGATGATTACAGAAATGATGAAAAGAATGACGGAAAGTATTCGATAGACGAAAAACTTGAAAAGTTTTCATCAATCAAAATTGATGCTGCTGTAATGGGAATCACAATTGAAGAGGGCGAGGGCTTTAGAATTGAAAGCTCATTCAATAAAGAAACTGTAAGACCAGTGTTTTCTGTAAATGGAAATCAGCTTCGTGTTACACAGGCTAGCAGAAAACAGCATGGAATTAATGTCGGCAGCCAGAATTGTACGGTGGTTATTACTATTCCCAGCGGAACTAGCCTTAGCAGCATTGATATTGATTCCAATGTTGGTGATGTAAGGCTCCGCGAAATTGATGTAGAAGATATTGATATTGATTTGAACGTTGGAGAAATTGATGTTCGCAATATTGATTTTGAAAACATCACCTGTAATAACAATGTTGGAGAGATTTCAATTAATCCGGTATCAAGGGTTGATGAATATAATATTTCAGCTTCAACAGACGTTGGCGAAGTTCGCGTTGACGGCCGTAACTATAAAAAAAGTTATAACAGCCGTGGCAATGGAAAAAAGAAGATTCAGCTGAATACTAATGTTGGCGAAATCAACATCAGGTAAGCCAAAAATTAAAGAAGCATTGGAATTGAAATTAACACGTTAAAGGGTTAAAATATTAATATGTTAATTTCAAATCGTGTAAGACAGCTTAATCCGTATGTTCCTGGCGAACAGCCTAAGGATCGTGTTTATATAAAGCTTAATGCTAATGAAAATCCATATCCGCCAAGCCTAAAAGTGCAGAAAGCGGTTATGGATTTTGTTCAGAATAATCCTGAAAAACTGGGCCTCTATCCTGACCCGGATTCACTTGAGCTCCACGCAGCAATTGCAGACATGCTTAATAAAAGCGGCGGCGTTCTCTGCCGTGCAAAATGCAATGGAGATGAAGTTCATCCTGCAGATGAAGATAAAATTCCGTTTACAGTTACTCCTGAAATGATTTACACAGGAAACGGAAGCGACGAAGTTTTGTCTTTTGTTTTCTATGCT
>CADBOP010000126.1 GCA_902796255.1 uncultured Ruminococcus sp. | reverse complement strand
TACAGGTGATACAGATGCTTATGCTGACTACTACAACCGCCAGCCTAACGGTGTAAACAACAACCGTCTTACTGATGATGTTTACATTGATGTATGGGAGTTCAATAGAGAAGCGGCAAAGGCATATAATAATGGACGAGTTGATAATCTTGAAATGAAAATCAATCCTTCTGATGGTATGCTCGGTTTTGCGTTCTCAAATGGAAGTTCAAGATTTGCTATGCCAAAGGGTAATACTAATTCATATCAGCATTGGAATCGAACTTTCGACTATATGTCATATAATGCTCTTGCATATGATGAAAATGGATATACTTATGCACTTACAGTCGGAGGTGATATTAGTGCATCTGGTTCAACTGACTTAAACAGTCTTATGTCAAGTCGATGGGGATACGTAGACAGTAATAAAACACCATATGCTAATAAAAGAAATCGTAATCACTTAAGAATAGAATGTACGGGCCAACAAGATGAGGGTAATAATGTTACAACTCAAACATTTGTAAAAAAGAATAGATTCTCAAGTCAGAGTCTTGCTACACGAGTTCATGAAAATAATGGTACTGTTTACACAGATTTATTTCATGCTTATTGTGATACAGGTAATGACGAAGTGCGCTTGAAGGTAGGTACGATTAGTGGAATAGCGGGATTTGGTAATAAAAAAACGGATATCCTCAATAACCCAAAATATGGTCAATTTATTGATAGAGGTAATGGAGCTAATGCTGCTAACCATAAATATTCACAACAGATAACAAGGAATCTTATTATTGCAAAAACATCAGATGCGACAAATACATTAGGGACAGCAGGATTGTATGTAAGTGTTGGTGTTACCCAGAACACAGGCAATCCAGTTGTTGTAGTTGTTTGGCATGATGGTTCGAATTTACAATATGCCTATAGAAATTATACATATAATAATAATGAGCTTAATACAGTTAGTGGTAATGCACAAAAAAATACTGGAACGACTACTACTGAATGGACTGTAAAGGAATTGACTTCAGGTGGTGAATACTGCCAGCTTGTTGTTGCTTCTGATGACAGTATTCATATCGCTGCTTATGATAGCGATAGTACAAATTTGAAATATATTTATATTCCAACGTATTCTGGAACTCCTGTTGTAGCTACTGTCGATTCTTATGGAGATACAGGTACTAACCTTACAATAGATGTAGCAGAAGATGCAAACGGTAACCAGATTCCATATATTGGTTATACAGCAGCAGAGCCAGAAATGCCGCGTTATGCATATATTGCAAATACTCCTAAAAAAGCTGATGGAACAGCAAAGACTCAATCAACCTGGACAGCAAGTGATATTGAAGGTGCATCTGGTGAATTCTGTACTGGTGTTTGGGAAACTACAGTTGTTCCTACAAATGGAGTAGATGAAAATACAGTAACTGGTAGTTCCATGCTTACAAACCGAGAGATAAGTGTAGGCCTTTGGAAGAATGCAGGTGCTCTTGCTTATTCTACAACCGGTACAGCTACAAGAAAAGGTACAGCTTCTGGAACTATAAGTTATAAGGATTCTTATGCGAAAGCTACAGAAGATTCGAATACGGCTGCAGGTGACTGCTTTGGTAACGGTTCAAAGAATGGTGTCCTTGCATATGTAGTAATGAAAGAAGCCCAAACCTACAACGCCGAAACCGCCCAAAAGCGCTAGACCAAAAAAAGATACAAAAAGCCAGTTAAATTATTCAGCCCCAGATGTCTGGGGCTGTGTTTTTGCTTGTTTATTGTTTTTGTTTCTCCGCCGGTACAGTAATCTGCTTTTCCAGCTCCAATATCTGTTCCTGTGGCAGGCCGGTCATTTCCGAGATTTTTGAAACAGGGTATTCATTTCTAAGCATTTTAATAGCGGTTTCCACGGCTTTCTGCTGGGCGCCTTCGGCAATGCCTTGTTCGTGCCCGTTTTTGAAGGCTTCGGCAGCGCGTTCATCGCCATATTCTTCTACGATTTGACTTGCCATTTGTACCCCCTTATCATCTTGTTTATGGAATCTTACTTTTTGGGCGAGTTCACTGTAATACATTTCATCAGCATTTGGTGTTGAAAAATCGTGCATTAATTTCCCGAGCGCATCATCACCTCGATAATCACCATTGACGTACATTATATTACAACCATCATTAAAAGGCAAACATTGACCTTCTTCATCTTTGATATCAAGTGTCTTGTTTACAAAGTAAATTGGATTTCCGCGATTAAACAAATCATGTTCAAGAATAAAAATTATATACAAGTTTGGTAATTTATCGAAATCCTCATTTTTTTTGAGCGTATGACTATCTATCATAGCCTGATGGTATCGTATTCTTTTTGCACCAGCTCCATGTTTTGATCTTTGAATTTCTATGTTATATTCTTGCTTAAAAATATCTTCAGCAACAATATCAAGTCTAACTGAATGCCCAAAAAGGTTATGTTTTTCAATCTGAGTCATAGATGTCTTTACAATTAAATCGTTTCTGTTTAAAAGAATCTTTATAAGAAATTCAGTGGCTTTCTTATCACCATTGAAAACCACAGTCATGAGTTCATCATCAATCAACCTTAGTCTTTGTACTTTTTCAAAAATAGCAGGATCAATGTTATTCAAAATACTATCATTCATAATTTTTCCTCCACCTATATAATTGCCACGGAATTCGTTTTTGTACAAAAAAGAGAAGAAAAATTTTAATTTTTTTTAGAAGCCGCAAAAAAGCGCTGGGCTAAACAGGTAGAAAAAGCCAGTTAAACTATTCAGCCCCAAACGTTGAGTGAAACGTCTGGGGCTGATTTTTTGATTGGCATTGCGCAAGTATCTACTTACTCACAATTTCACGAACCTGTTCTTCTGTCATGTGTAGTGATTTTGCAATTAGTTCGATAGAAGCGCCATTGGCATAGAAACTGCGGGCATCTTCAATGGCTTTCTGCTGGGCGCCTTCGGCAATACCAGCTTCTTTGCCACTTTCATAATCATATGTTCTTTGTCGTTCCCATTCCATATATTGCTTCCTCCACTGAGTATTTTTCTTTGCTTCCTCGGTAAGGCGTGCTAGCCGTTCGCAAAACTTGTCTTTAGGTTTTCTTCCAATAACAAGTTCCATAAATGCTTTCTGCTTTTCATTTAATATTTTATCACAGTTTGAGGCAATGAAAAAGTATTTATAAGAACGGTCATTCAACTTTATTGAATTATTTTCAAGACATAAATTCTCAAAACGATAACAAGGCAGGCCTTTCTCAAAAAGGTCTGAGATACAAATAAAAATTACATAGGAATCTTTAAGTTCCTTATACTTTTGACCGGATTGAAGAGTATCGACATCAATACAGCCCTGATAATATCTGGAACGTTCAGGAAGCTCTTTACTATCCGAGGCTTGCATTTCCAAATTAAATGCCTTGCTGTCGTTTTTAGCATAAACATCCAGACGAATTCCTTTGCTTTCAAAATCTGTTTCGATTGTTTCCTCACCATGCATTTCGATATGGTCTATTTCCATTTCTAGAAGTATTTCAAGTAATTCTGTACAAACATCCGGATTATGCCGCATGATTTTGTAGAAAATAAAGTTATTTGCGATAGTTGCCGATTTCCACTTTTTCTCTGGTGTAATTTCTTCTTCTTGTTTAGATTTGTTCATTTATGAACCTCCGTTAATATAGTTTTGAGAATATAAATTCCCACACTATATTTATGGTCTCAAAATGAACATTTCAGGAAATGGTTTTCGAAAAAAATTGAATAAAGATTGCTACGTCCCTGTCGCTCCTCGCAATGGATGGGACTATTCTATAATTGCAATTTCGGGGTAAAAGTGGTACTGTGCACGGTAGAGGTGAAATATGGAAAAGAAAATTGTGAACAACTATGGTTCCTTTGACGTGGTTTTTGAGAAG
>CADBOP010000125.1 GCA_902796255.1 uncultured Ruminococcus sp. | reverse complement strand
TTTACAAGCATTGAACGATGTGCCTTTCTATCTCCACGTAAATCTCTTATTGCATTAACAAGATAGAAAGCATAAATCGCATCGGTAAGGCTTTCAGGCAAATCGCCTTCCCATTCTTTCTTATGTTTAAAATAGAAAGAGTGTCCATCGCTCTCCTCTATTCCTGCATCAGTGATATAAACAAGCTGAGAGTGATATTCTCCATTTTCGGCAAATATTTTTTCTGGTCCAATATAATTTGAAGGTGTAGGCAAAGAAACAATAAAATCTTCTGGGAAAAGGTCTTGATTTTCCATTTCTTCTGTTGTTTCAGGGTCAATAAAAACATTAGCAAAAGGTGTAGCAGTAAAACCAACATAATTAGAACGTGTGAACAAATTAGCAAGATTTCTGATAAGTCTATTTATTGTAGTAGGGTCTTCCTTATCTTTACTTGTATTGATAGAAGCATTATCTGCTTCATCATCAATCATCAACATGGGCAGATTAA
The DNA here is from genome assembly GCA_902796255.1 of uncultured Ruminococcus sp. Taxonomy (GTDB): domain Bacteria; phylum Bacillota; class Clostridia; order Oscillospirales; family Ruminococcaceae; genus UBA3855. The sequence continues at coordinate 1,546 of CADBOP010000125.1, read as the reverse complement.
TTTTTCCGGTTAATTGGTCTGCATTGAGAGTTTTCAGCCATGTTGTTAATTTTTTCAAAACGTCCTTTTGCTTTTTGATAACAAATACAACCGCATTGAAGTTACGCAGTGCCACAGCAATTTTATCAGAATTTCCAGTAAAATCATTGTTTCTGGAAGTAAAAGCAGTCGCATAAATAGTTTGATTATCTAAACCAACTCCGATACGTCTTCCGCCTGTTAGTTGGTCAGACATATCAATACCTATAAAGCCTTCTTCCACTCTTTCCTGCGTTTGCTTTCGCAAAGATTCTATTGTACCCGTTAAAAGAATAAAAACTTTAAATCCTGCATCAGCAGCTTTACATATCAATCCGATATATGTAGACGTTTTACCTGACTGTACATCGCCAATTACAAGTCCTCTTTTCAAAACAGGAACATCTGTTTCGATATTGGGATTAAGCAAATAGTTCATTAAGTCTTGGTCAAGTGTTTCATTGCCCAGTTTGCTGACAATATTTGGACTAAACCGCTTTTCATCAATCAAATAATCTTTGTATCTTAGCCAGAAATCCTGCTGTATTTCATCTTTTATCTCTGTATACCATTCTTCCTGCTCATAATCATTAAGAATTTTACTTCCCGGCTTAGACTGTATCATCTTCTTCGCTCATATCATTAACAGCAACAGCTACTACATTCGCATAATTTACCAAATCGCCGTCCTGTGTGATAATTGTCTTTGCCATTCGTTCACCTCCGTATGAATTTTAGTCTGGGAGTCCGTATTTCACGGACTCGTTTCTTAATCGTCAGAAGCAAGAAAGCTGATAATTTCTTCTTCCTCGTCCTCATCTTCCTCACCGTCCGAACCGCAGAAAAGATTGATGAAGTAAAGCTGTCCCTTGCCTGTGACCATTGTAGTCTTTCTGGTATGTTCCGTGCCGTCGCTGAACTTCACAACAGATTCCTTGATGATGAAAAGTCCCGATTCCATAGCCCACTGTTCCGGCATATTATGGGACGAACCTTTTCTGCTGATGAGATAGTCATTTTCACGAAGCCATGCAAACAGTCTGTTCTGACCAGTGTTGATGCCGTTCTGACGGAGCAGTTTGGCAAGGTCACCAATAAGAATTGCATTTCTGCTTCTGCCGACCGCTTCTGCAAATTCTGTCAGCGGTTTATCTTCTTCAATTTTTTCTTCAAGAATCTGGTTCTGTTTCTTTGTTTTTTGGAGTTCCGACAGCACACCGATAAGGAAATTCGGGTCATTGATGATTCTCTGAACCGTTTCGGGAGTTGCATACATTCCATATTTGCGGATTGCCGGAAGTACCTCACTGGTAATCCAGTGCTTGAAACGCTTTGCATCAGGTTTCTTGCTGAAAAGAATCAGGCTGTACAGACCGCTTTCATTGATGATATACGCTCCATAGTTAGATGTTTTCAAGGTTGCCATTTCGTCCACCTTGAAAATTTGTTTATCATCTTCATCAACATGAACTCTGATTGCCTTTGCAGTATCGCTGTAACCGAGTGCAGTTGCTACATCTTTGCCGAC
>CADBOP010000124.1 GCA_902796255.1 uncultured Ruminococcus sp. | reverse complement strand
TTCCGTACCGGGCAGACGGAAGCACTTCATATTTGCAAACAGAACCCAGTCCAGAAAAAATGTATCATAAGCTCCAATCCATGCCATTAAACCGAATGCAAGCAGAAATCCCTGACGGAAACTGCCTGCTCCTGCAAAAACTGCACAGCCTGTCAGAATCGCTGTAAACATCAGCAAACCAAGCAGTTTAGCAAATATGACATTTTTTGACCGATAGGATACATCCTTGCGTGGATGCGTTCTGAAATATTCCTCCTGAATATCAGGCGGATAATTATGAATACTCGCTGTTGTTTCCTTTTTATTGATAAGTGAAAAAAGTACAGCAGTAAAGATGCCTGCAAACACAAGCATTTCCATTATAATCACAGTAAATTTCATATAATATCACTCCTATTCCGGATTTTCAATTTTATCGCCGACAAACCAGTAATCGCAGATTTTCCCACCTGATGCAAGTGTATGCTTCCGATATAATTTAGCGTGCATCAGTCCGGCGGACAAATAGTCCACATCACACATGACTTGCAGAACATCTAATAACCCTTCACGCCTTGCAAAAGTATTTAGCGGACACTGCGTAAAATGATAATAATAGCCGTCTTTGTGCTTGGATTCATCAAAATTGAAATCCCATGAATATTTTTGATACTGCGGATGTTCTTCCAGCCACTGTGCATTTTTCAGCATTGTATTTTTGATAGACTCAATGCCCTTTTTCTGATTGGCATTGATGAACAATCCTGCTAATTTCAACGGTTTGAACTGCATGACTTCTTTTGAAATCTCACGGAGTGCCTTGACAGTAATTTTTCCTTCGGCGGCTTTCCAGACGGCAATAAATACAAAACTTGTGTAGACATTGGAAGCCATCGGATTATCTGCACCAATATCATACATACGGTTCAATAAATCCCTGTAAATCGGCTTTGCTTTCTTCATGACCTGTTCTGCAAAACCTTTTTCATAATGCCATTTCAATGACCTCCTGACGATAGGTGCAAGCATTATCCAGTATTTTCCGATATATTTCATCATAATAAAACCTCCTAATCCTGATTACATTTTGCTTTTTTCATCATCAACAGCAAACCACCGAACATCCAGATATTTCCAATACTAATCCATGCCGCTGTCAGTCCGTTCGCAAGCGGATGATTTCCGGTAAACTTCAAAAGCATTGTCACAGCCATACCAACAGGCAGACAGAATATCCAGCACCATTTCGGATACGGCGTTTTTTCTCTGACAAAAGCCAATATTTGTGCTGCACTCATCACAGCAAAGAAAATCAGAAACAAGATTGTCGCAGGCAAAAGAAAGAACTTTCCGAACCGAACAGAAAGCTCCAGTGCATCATCAGGAGCATATTTTTCCATATATTTGTAGAAAAATACTGTGGAAAGGCACGGAACATGAACACCGCACCCACCAAAAATCAGATAGCCAATAATCCCACTGCGGAACATATGTGCATATTTCGGAGAACGCTCCGCCATGAGCCGATAAATTCCAAAATAACAAAGTCCTTCCAGAGGAATCCCTGTCAGTCCCAGAAAAGAAGACCAGAATATTTTCGTATCTGAAAGTGTCAGATACTGCGACAGTTTCCGTTCCAGTCCGGTTAGTGTTTCATCATATACACCATATCCGAGCAGCATATCACCAACGAACACCATACACCCTGCAATCAGTCCGATAATGAACAGTTTTCTAATTCGTTTCCAGTCAAGCTGACTGCTGATTCCAATATCATTGAATGTCTGCATTTTTCTAACCTCCATTCAGAGTTAGCTTTTGCTAATTTATCTTAATTATAGCACTGTTATGTAAAAAAATCAAGCCTTTGTTTCGTCACTTTACAAAAACCAGCCCATATTGCAGCAATGTCATTAACTTAAAGCAGCTCTTGAGTGGCAAAGAGAATGCAATATCATTAACTTAACGGCTTTACCCCTAGAAATAGTCAAAAAGTTGATTTGTTATAATTGACGATTTACATTTCTCAACTTAATTTTTCCCTATGTTATGATTACAACAATCGCTAAAATTTAGGAATTCTATTGGTAAACAAAACTGTAAAAATGCATTTCTATTGTTAAAATAACCGCTATTATTAGCCGTTTTATTTTGCAAAAGTTAATGACATTGCAGCCTTACAGATATCCGAAAGCTGAAGGAAAAAGGCGTGGAAGTTTATTTTGAAAAAGAAAATATCTGGACATTTGACGGCAAGGGAGATATTTTCACTGCGTATTGAATACAAACAAACGAAAGGGTAATCTCTGAAATTGCCCTATTTTCAG
>CADBOP010000123.1 GCA_902796255.1 uncultured Ruminococcus sp. | reverse complement strand
TTTTCTTTTATTCTGCCAAGTCCGATTGAAAAATATTATCTGCATTTATTTGTTGCTCTGATTCCATGGATTTTCTTTTCTTCCAGTTTGCAGGGCGGTGCAAATTCGATTATGGCGGCGAAAAATTTAGTTTCTAAAATTTACTTTCCCCGTGAAGTAATTCCCATTTCCTATGTTACAAGCTGTTTTGTCAACATGCTCCTGACGTTTATTATTATTTTTTTTGTAGTCATATTTTCCGGAGTTGGTCTGAATTTTTTAGCCATTGCCTGCCTGCCGATCATCATGCTGGCAGAGTATATTATGGCACTGGGTTTAGCCCTGTTATTTTCAGCAATTACCGTGTTTTTCCGTGATATGGAACATATTCTGAGCATTATCACAATGGCTTGGATTTACCTCACGCCTGTATTATACCCTATTGATATGATTTCAGACGAAAAAATCCAGAAACTGTTTTATTTAAATCCCATGACTTCTGTTATAGTCGCCTATCGTGATGTATTATATTATGCAAAAGTTCCGGATTTGTCAACTTTGGTTATGGCTTTCCTGTTCGGAATTGCAAGCCTTGTGCTGGGAGAGCTGGTATTCTCCAGACTGAAAAAACGCTTTGCGGAGGTGCTGTGACCATGAATCCTGAATATGCTATCGAAGTCCGTAATGTAAAGAAAAAATTCAAAATTTTCTATGACAAAGGCAACGACCTCAAAGACAGAATCTTATTCCGGAATCGTAATCACTACGAAGACAGATGGGTTCTGAAAGGTATCAGCTTCAATGTCAGAAAAGGGGAGGCCATCGGTCTGATTGGCCATAACGGATGCGGAAAAAGTACGACTCTGAAATTACTCACTAAAATTTTATATCCCGATGAAGGCACTATTGAAATGGCCGGACGGGTTTCCAGCCTGATTGAACTCGGAGCGGGTTTTCATCCTGACATGACGGGAAGGGAAAATATTTATACCAATGCTTCTATTTTCGGGCTGACCAGAAAAGAAATTGACAAGCGGTTGCAGGAAATTATTGAATTTTCAGAGCTTGAAGAATTTATAGACAACCCTGTCCGGACTTATTCATCTGGTATGTATATGCGGCTGGCTTTTTCAGTCGCCATTAATGTAGATGCGAATATTTTGCTGATAGATGAAATTTTAGCTGTAGGTGATGCCAATTTCCAGAAAAAATGTTTCGACAAGCTCAGGGAAATCAAGGCACATGGCACAACTATTGTAATTGTCTCTCATGCCCTTGAACAGATTGAACAAATCTGTGAAACTTCTTACTGGATTGAAGACGGTCTGATTAAAGATTCCGGTACACCTAAAATTGTACACGACCGTTATCTGAAAAACATGGAAGAAAAACGCAATCAGCAGCTTGAAAAAAAACATCATCAGGAAAAACAAGAACATGCAGAAAAACCAGAATCTGAACAGCTCCCGTCTTTCTGTGAAAAAACAGCTGTCCGTATGGGAACAGGGGCAGTGCGTTTCACAAATGCTTTGCTTTGCAATGCAGAAAACCAGAAACAGTTTATCTTCAGCACAGAAGAAAAAATCAAAATTATTTTAGAATATCAGGCTTTTGAAAAAAATCTGAAAGGCAATTTCGGCTATGGCATTTTCCGTGAAGACGGTCTGCACTGCTACGGAACAAATATTTTAATCGAAACAGGGGAATGTATCCCCGTTCAGGAACACGGAAAATTAGAAATTATTTTTCAGAACCGGCTGTTGCCTGCAAAATATTTTCTTGATATTGCAGTGCATTCCCATGACGGAATTATTTTTGATGATATCCGTCAGGTGCTTTCTTTTGCAGTCTCGTCAGACAAATATGACATTGGTGTCTGCCGGCTGGATTCTGAATTTATATGGAGGTGATTCTATGCGTTTCTATACAAAACTGCTTCGTTTTTTTCTCCGTGATTTATATTCCCGCAATGAAGCTGCAAGAAATGAAATCCGGACTGTTTCTGACCAGCTGCACCAGAAAAATCAGGAACTGGAAAATCAGATTTCAGAATTAAAAAATCAGAACCGTGAACTGATGCTGAAACTCATGCAGTCACAGAATTATTTTCAGGATATTATTGAAAACTCCAATGCCGGACATGATGAACGTGCAGAACGTTCTGAAAAGCGTCTGGACTGTCTTGAACATTACCGTGCAGAAACGGAAAAACGAATGCAGTCAGATGATGTCACGACTCTCGGACTTTCCCACAGAACAGAATTAATAGAATCCGCTCTGCGGGAATGTCATATCTATGAAAATCCTTTGCAGCTGTTCAATAAAAAAACCTATTCACAGGCCGGAGAAGATGCGATTATTCTCTATGCCTGTGCGATGCTCGGCATTCCTCTGGAACAATGCAGCTATCTTGATTTAGGGGCGAACAAGCCTGTTGAAATGAGCAATACCTATTTTTTCTATGAACAAGGTGCAAGAGGGGTTCTGTTAGAAGCCAATCCCCTGTTAATTCCGGATTTGAAAAATCAGCGTTCCGGTGATGTGATTCTGAATCAGGCTGTTTCTGCTGTATCCGGAGAGACTGTGATTTTTCATATTCTCAATCTGGACGGCTTATCTAAAATCGGAGATGTTTCAGACATTCTCCGGAAAAATCCGGCCGCAAAACTGGAAAAATCCATTGAAATCAAGACAATTTCCTATAACACTATCATAGAAAATTATTTTGACAATCATGCCCCTGTGATTCTGAATTTAGATATTGAAGGCCTTGAAATGCAGATTCTCCGGAGTATGAATTTAAAAGACTACCGGCCTTTATTTATCATTATCGAAATGATACCTTATTCTGACAAGCTCACAGCCGGAAGCAAAAATCAGGAACTGCTTGCTTATCTGACAGAAAAAAATTATATCGAATATGCATTTACAGGAATTAATTCTGTTTTTATAGATAAAATCCAGTATGAAAAATGCATTGCCTGAAAGGAGTCATGCTGTCTATGCAGACGGTCAATACAGAAGAAATTATGAAGCAAATCCGGACGGAAATCAAAGAAAAAGGACTCGACAGTTCTCTGCTGTCTTTTGAAGAAATTCCGTTCGTTCAGGAGGTCAGCCATGCAGATTCCAATTTTCAGCCGGCCTCCTTACAACAGAGTGCCGAATATCTGAATATCCGGAATCAGATTGAAGCCTATAAGCCTGTAGAGGGTAATTTCTTAGTCGTCCTGATTAAAAAAATCATCCGGAAATTAGTCAAGTTCTTTATCATGCCGATTATGACAGAGCAGAATGCCCTGAATCTGCATACGGCCAATGCTGTCCAGCAGGTGCATAATTATATTCAGAGCCGTGCAGAATCGGATAAGATTGATATTGCTGCACTTGTTTCCAGAATCGATGCCCTTGAAGCCAGACAGGCCGCTGACAAACAGGAAATGGCGGCTTTAAGAAGCCAGATAAGAGCATTGCAGCTTGAAAATCAGGAACTGAAAGGACTGAAATTATGAGAATCATTCAGTTTCTGCCAACACTGGCCTTTGGTGATGCAGTCGGAAATGATACAGTCGCACTCCAGAAGGCGATGAGAGAACTGGGCTATGAAACAAAAATCTATGCCGAAGCCGTTGACCAGCGGTTGCCAAAAGATACAGCTTCTGATTTATGTGCCGGTATGCCGGAATTAAATCCGGATGATGTGATTTTATATCACATGTCCACAGGGTCGAAATTAAATTATGAACTTGAAAAATACCCCTGCCGGAAAATGATGATTTATCATAATATCACACCGCCTCATTTTTTTCATGGTTATAATGCACAGGCGGAAGCGAATGCACAGTATGGCCTTGACGGGCTGAAACATCTTGCAGATAAAATAGATTTCTGCTTTGCCGATTCGGATTTTAATAAATCTGATTTGAGAAAAGCCGGCTTTGCCTGTCCGATAGAAGTCCGGCCGATTCTGATTCCTTTTTCTGATTATGAAAAAAAACCGGATATGCATATTATTAAAAAATATTCTGATAATTATCAAAATATTATCTTTGTCGGCAGAATCGCCCCTAACAAAAAACAGCAGGATATTATCTCGGCATTTGCTTTCTATAAAAAATATATCAATCCGGAATCAAGATTAATCTTTGTCGGAAACTGGGGCGGTATGGAGAAATACCATGACAGGCTTGTGAATTATGTCAGAGCACTGGATTTGGAAGATGTCATCTTTACAGGCCATATTAGATTCCCTGAAATTTTAGCCTATTATCAGATTGCAGATTTATTCCTCTGCATGAGCGAACACGAAGGCTTCTGTGTGCCTCTTGTCGAAGCGATGTATTTTCAGATTCCTGTTCTGGCATATCAGAGCTGTGCTGTCCCGTGGACACTCGGCGGAAGCGGATTCCTGACAGATTCTAAAAATCCGGCTGAAACGGCTCTCCTGATGCACCGCATTCTGACAGATGATACTTTAAAAAATCAGATACTCTCAAATCAGAAAGAGAGACTTCAGGATTTTCAATATGAAAAAATCAAAACTCTGTTTGCAGGACAGCTCCGGAGTTTTCTACAGGAGAAATGAACATGAAAAAAATAGCATTTGTGATTCCCTGGTATGCTGAAAAAATCCCCGGTGGTGCAGAGATGGAAACTCGTGAAGTGACAAAACATCTGCATCAGGCCGGTATGGATGTCGAAATTTTAACAACTTGTGTCAGAGAGTTCGTCAGCGACTGGAATCAGGATTATTATCCGGAAGGGATTGAAATCATTCAGGACATTCCTGTCAGAAGATTCAAAGTCCGGAAACGGAATACCCAAAAATTTGATGAGATTAATCTCAAACTCATGAATCATATCCAGCCCGCACCCGAAGAAGAAGAAATTTTTATTCGGGAAATGATTAACAGTCCGGATTTATATCAGTATATCTCTGAACATCAGGAAGAATATACCGCTTTTGTCTATATTCCTTATATGTTCGGAACGACTTACTACGGTGTGAAAGCCTGTCCGGAAAAAGCTGTCATGATTCCGTGCTTTCATGACGAGGCCTATTTATATATGCAGATTTATAAAAATTTATATTCTCAGGTGGCCGGCATGATATTCAATGCCCGTCCGGAACTGGAATTAACCCAGAAAGTCTATGATATTTCCAGAGTGGAAAAAATTGTCATGGGCATCGGTATGGATGTGCATCTGAAAACATATCCGGAAGAATTTCGCAAAAAATTCAGACTCCCTGAAAAATTTATTCTCTATGCCGGAAGAAAGGATTCCGGAAAGAATGTGCATACACTTCTGCATTATTTCGGGGAATATAAAAAACGGCATCCTTCAGATTTGAAATTAGTCCTGATTGGAGGCGGAGAAATTCACATTCCGGAAAGTGCCAGAAAAGATACTGTCGATTTAGGCTTTGTTGATATTCAGGATAAGTATAACGCTTATGGTGCAGCTGAACTTTTATGTCAGCCATCTAAAAACGAGAGCTTTTCACTGGTTATCATGGAAAGCTGGCTTTGTCACCGGCCTGTGCTGGTGCATGACAAATGTGCTGTCACGAAAAATTTTGTACAGGAATCCAACGGCGGTCTGTATTTTGATAATTATTTTGAATTTGAAGGCTGTCTGGAATATTTTCTGCATCATCCGGAAGAATCCAGTATCATGGGCGAAAACGGCAGAAATTATGTATTGCAGCATTTCGACTGGAATGTTATCACAGAAAAATATAAAGCCTTTTTTGAAAAAATAGAAAACCGGCAAGGGGAGTGCCTATGAACAGTTTCTTGATTTTTATGGCTGCCGATGTTCTGCTTTGTCTGGGAACAGCCAGCATTCTGTTCCGGAAACGGCACATTGCGGAAATTCTGACACTCGGCACGGCTTGGTTTTTCTGTTCCTATATTTTCAGTACGATGATTTTATTTCTTCTGGATGTCTTTACACTTGACAGAGGGATTAAAATCACCTGTCTGACAGATGCTGTTTTCTTTCTGACATCTGTACTCACCTGTGAAAAAGTCCCTCTGGAGAAAATCAAAGCGGGATTCAGTCCGGAAAAAGAACTACGGGTTTTTGTTGTCCCTTTGCTGATTGCTTTGCTGGGGCTGCCGTTTATCAGTCAGAAAAACGAACTGTTCGGCATGGGACAGGACGAGGGTGTTTATCAGTGTGTAGCTGTGAATTTTATCTATCATCATGACAGCAGACAGCAGGATTTTCAGGAATATCAATTTTTAGAGTCTGATGCCTCCCGAGAAAATTTTCAGGTTGCTGTGCATAATAAACTTGTCGGCTATGATATTCCGTCAAAGAATTATCCGGATACTGTCTATGACCGTGATGTCAGTCCGGTATCAGGAATTTATCACGGCATTCCGACTTATGCAGCTATGCTGGCTATGTGGGGCAGAATTGCCGGTATCGGCCATATGGCAGATATTCAGACAATATTTTATATTCTGACAATCTTTCTGCTTTGTTTTATCTGTGATAATCTGAAATTAAAGCCCTTGTCTAAATTAACAGCTGCGATACTGACGGCATTGTCTCCGGTTGTGATATGGGTAGCAAAATCTTCTTTGACAGAGATGTTTCTTGCTGTCCTGATTGCAATGTTTCTATATTTCCTGACAAATCAGGACTATCCGGAACATTATGGCTTTTCTCTGCTGCCGATTGCAGTATTCAGCTGTTATCATGTATCGATTTATACCCTTTTGCCGTATGTACTGATTATCTATGCAGGCATGTATTTCTTCACGAAAAAAAACGTCTTTGCAGCAGCCATGCTGTTCTCTGTTTTAGGCTATCTGGCGAGCTATCTTATGATGCGGCATATCCAGCCGTTCTATACAATGAATAACTACAGATTTGTATTTAATCAATATATCGGCCTGAAAAATATCACAGAGACGGTTTTAATCATCAGCGGAATTTTACTTGTGTGCTGTATGATTTATATTCTGCTTATCTGGAAACTGAAAAAAACAGTTTCTCTTGAAGCTTTTTTGACTGACCGGAAAAATCTGGTACTCATGCAGTGGGTGCTGGTATGTCTGACGGCTTTGCCGCTGATTTATATCCTGTATAAAGCATTCAGCAAACTTGATTCTATTGAAAACATTTCTTCCCTGACGATTGCAGGGTTTACGGAAAATGCCGGATTATTTCTGCTTCCTGCCGGTGTGCTGGTTTTATTTTTCATGCCCAGACGGTTTCTTGTCTCAGAAAGCACACTTGTGATTTTTATTTCTTTTTTCTACTGTGTATTAATTTATTCGGCATTCCTGAGATTTCAGACAGATTATTATTATTATTACGCAAGATATTTAGTGCCTTTTATTCCGGCCGCTGTCATATTCAGCATGACAGCTCTGGACAAGACAGATAAAAAATTAATTCTGACACTTTCTCTGACAAGTCTTTGCTTTGCCCTGCCATATTCCTGTTTTTTAATCAGCCATAAAGATGACACCCGTATGGAATGGAGCATACTGGAAGATATTACAGAAAGCATTCCGGAAAAATCCTGTGTCGTGATTCAGACAGAATCCCTCCCGACACTCTGGATTCCGGTGCGTGCCATTACCGGTGCGGCGGTGTATCCGTCCGAAAAAGACATGACAGAACAGCTGCATCAGCTTTCCAAGAGATATGATGAGATTTATTTTATCAGTACAGAAAATCATACCTATCAGTTAGATGATAATCTTGAAATTTTATACAGAAATTTAGTCCATCGTTCAGAAGATATGAATTTTGGAGAAAAATGCGGTATGCCTCTGCGGTTTTCAGAAATATCTGAAAATTTATATCTGTATCGCTATCTGGATTATCAGACTGTTTATACTGCCGAAGATATTGCAAAATTTAAATTATACGGCATTGATAAATATGACAAGAATTTCTGCTGGACTATCAATTCTACTTCAGCAGTCCGCTGCACACTCAAAAAGCAGGCTTATACACTGACACTCACACTCGGCAGTAATCTGCCATTAAAAGAAATGGGACGGGAACGCTTTACTATCCGGCTTTCGGTTAACGGGGCACTGGCTGACCTGAAAGTCCTCACAAGACAGAATAATCATAAGACACTTATGTTTGAGATTCCGGAAGAATATCTGACAGATGGTTCTAATATCATCAGTTTCCAGACAGATATGTGGCAGGCTTCTGCCGTCAATCCGAAAGATACCAGAACACTTGGCATTCCCATCAAAGAATTACAATTTGAGGAAAGGAGCTGAATCATGAAATTAATTATTCAGATTCCATGCTATAACGAAGAAGAAACGCTTGAGCTGGCGTACCGTGATTTGCCCAGACATATCAAAGGCATTGACGAGATTGAATATTTAATCATCAATGACGGCAGTCAGGATAATACGGTACAGAAAGCCCGTGAACTTGGTTTTCATCATATTGTTTCCTTCAAGCAGAACAAAGGCCTTGCACACGGGTTTATGGCCGGACTGGATGCCTGTCTGCATCTGGGGGCGGATATCATTGTCAATACAGATGCAGATAATCAGTACTGCGGTGCGGACATCAAAAAACTGGTCAGGCCTATTCTGGAAGAAAAAGCCGATATTGTCATTGGAGAACGTCCCATTGACCAGACAGAACATTTTTCATGGCAGAAGAAAAAATTCCAGCATTTAGGAAGCTGGGTTGTCCGGATAGCCTCCGGCACAGATATTCCGGATGCACCAAGCGGATTCCGTGCCTATTCAAGAGATGCTGCTTTAAGGCTGAATGTTGTCAATGAATACACTTATACGCTGGAAACCATCATACAGGCAGGGCATGATAAAATCGCCATGACATCTGTGCCCATCCGGACAAACGGTGAAACAAGACCGTCCCGATTATTCACAAGCATGTGGAAATATATGAAGCGTTCGGCGACTGTCATCACACGTTCTTTCGTGATGTACCGGCCTTTGAAATTTTTCAGCATTGTCGGCGGAATTTTATTTTTATTCGGTGCAGTGCTGGGCATTCGCTTTCTGGTATTCATGGCTATGGGGGACGGGCAGGGGCATGTGCAGTCTCTGATTCTGACAGCGATTCTGATTATGATGGGCTTTCAGACAATTACCATCGGCCTGCTGGGGGATACCATTGCTGCAAACCGGAAACTTCTTGAAGATATACAATACAGGGTTCGTAAAATAGAATGTGAACCGCAGCGGAAGAGGATAAAAAGTCATGAAAAAAAAGCTGATTGAGGGAATTAAAATTTTATTTTTCTTATTAGTTCTGTTTTTTCTGGGGCGTTATTTTATGGCGAACTGGGAGGAAATTAAAAACATCGACTGGAATATTGACAGGTTCAGCCTGATAACTTCGTTTTTATTATATTTTGTCTATATCATTACCCTTGCTTCTCTCTGGCATTTCATCACAAAATTAAATCACTGTCACATCCGGCATTATGATGCAGTGATAGCTTATCTGTATTCTATTCCGGGGAAATATATCCCCGGAAAGGTTTTTATGCTTGCAGCCCGCTGTCCGGCTTATGAAAAAGAGCATAAGCCTGTACGGAAAATCACGGTCTGTTTTCTGCTGGAAAATGCCTGTACGCTGTTAGGGGCGGCTTTTTTATTTCTGATTTCTCTGTTTTTCTTTCCGAATGCTTTGCTTGAAAAATACAAATACTGGACAATTTTACTGATAATTGCATTTTTTATCTGCATCAATCCGAAGATTATTAATTTTTTTCTGTCGATTATCGGAAAAATTGCTAAAAAAGATATGTGTATTCCTGTGACATATCCTGACATGCTCAAGACAGTTGTATTATTTATTCTGAACTGGCTGGTAGCTGGTTCTGGGTTTTATATGCTGGTACATGCGATATATCCTGTTCCTGCATCACAATGGCTGTATATCGGGGGAATTTATGGCTTGTCGACTATTATCGGCATTTTAGCATTATTTGCTCCGAGCGGTCTGGGGGTTCGGGAAGGGATTCTTACAGCGGGATTATGTCTGATTATGCCGGAAGAATATGCGGTCTCAATTTCTTTGCTTTCCAGACTCTGGCAGACGGTGGCAGAAATTATTTTAGTTTCCGGAGCATTTCTGGTCAATCAGATAATTAAATTAAAAAATAAAAAAACGGCTGAATAATTTCAGTCGTTTTTTTGATAATGCAGGAAATCAGCATAATTCTGATAAATTAATTTATATAATAATTTTTCAGGATAATGAAAATTCACCAGCGTTTCGAGTTCTTTCGCAGGACTCCACATAGGAAAGTCACTTCCGAAAAAGAACTGGCTTTCACCAAATTTCTGAATAAATTTCATCAGCAAATCGCTGCTGATAAATTGCAGAGTACTGGAAATATCGAAAAATAAATATTCAGAGGGTTTCAGAATCTCAAGAGCTTCTGTCCAGTGGGAATAGCCCCCCATGTGTGCGGCAACAGCTGTCAGACGGGGCATTTCTTTCAGAAGACAGGCTAATTTTTCCGGATGGGAATATTTTAATTTTTTATCGCCCATGTGAAACAATACAGGCAGATGCAGGCTCTGGGCTGTTTTGTAGACCGGATACATGTTGCTTTCATCAATATTGAACTGCTGAAAATCAGAATGCAGTTTCAGACCAATCAGATTTTGCTGTTTGAATCCGGAAAGAATAGCTTCATAATCCGGATTATCCGGATGAATCGTCCCGAATCCGACAAAGGCAGAATCATTCTGAACTGTCTCAGAAATAAAATGATTGATACTCTCTGTCTGTTTTGGTACAACCGCCGGAGAACAGATTAACTGCCGGACAATTTTATAATTCTGGTTCTGAATTCGGATAATCTGTTTTCTTTCTGCCTGTAAATGAGAAACTGTTCCGGAAGTATACATCGGGAGTTCATAGAAATCCCTGACAGAATCCCGTGATTTCTCAGCAATTTTATCCGGAAAAATATGACAGTGTGCATCTATGACCGGAATAAAATCAGACATGATACGGCATCTTCTTTCTGATGTCATTCAGACGGTTCAGGGCTTCATTGAGAGTTTCTTCTTTTTTGGCAAAATGAAAACGGATATATCTGTTTTCCGGTTCTTTGAAGAAGCTTGACCCCGGTACTGCACCAACACCCACAAGACGGGCTAAATCTTCGCAGAATTTCAGGTCATCTTCATAGCCGAATTCTGAAATATCCAGAAGAATATAATAAGCACCTTCGGGAACAGTATGAGAAATTTTGAGCGTATCCAGACCGTTCAGGAATAAATCCCGTTTTTCTGTGTATTTCTGCTGCAAGTCAAGATAATAGGCATCATCAAAATTCAGGCCTGTCACAGCAGCTTCCTGCAAAGGGGCAGCCGCCCCGACTGTTAAGAAATCATGTACTTTCTTGACAGTATCAATAATTTCCGGAGAGGCGATGACATAGCCTAACCGCCAGCCGGTAATAGAATATGTTTTGGACAGGGAACTGCATACGATAGTTCTTTCTTTCATATCCGGCAGTGTAGAGAAATATACATGCTCATGAGGCTGATATAAAATATGTTCATAGACTTCGTCAGTAATGACAAACGTATCATATTTCTTGGCCAAATCTGCGATAATAGATAATTCTTCACGGGTAAAAACTTTTCCGCACGGATTGGACGGATTACAGAGAATAATTGCTTTCGGGTGCTGTTTGAATGCAGCTTCCAGTACTTCCGGATTGAATGTAAATTCCGGCGGAATCAAAGGCACATAAATCGGTTCAGCATTGGAAAGAATCGTATCTGCTCCGTAATTTTCATAAAACGGGGAAAAGACAATGACTTTATCTCCGGGATTAGTAACACTCAGCATAGCGGCCATCATTGCTTCTGTGCTGCCGCATGTGACAACAATTTCACCATTCGGGTCAATTTTCTGACCGGAAAAATGTTCATATTTTCTTGCCAGAGCTTCACGGAAATTCTGTGCCCCCCATGTAATGGAATACTGATGAAAATCCTCTTTTGTGACTTCAGCCAGACGATTTAAAATTTCTTTCGGCGGGTCAAAATCCGGAAAGCCCTGTGATAAATTCACAGCTCCGTACTGGTTTGAAATTCTTGTCATTCTTCTGATGACAGAATCTGTAAATCCTGCTGTTCTTTGTGATAAACTCGGCATGATAGATAACCTCTTTCTATAATAAAATCAATTCCAGTTCTTTCTGATAAATTCCCATTTTTTATCTCTGGAATCTGTAATCACAGCAATATCTTCATCTGTCAGATGTTTAAATCTGGCCTGTTTTCTGAGATATGCTTCTACGCTTGTAAAATTTTTCGGGTCATGGTTGATTTTGAATGTATGATTTTCATATTCGGCAAGATACCACAGTCCGCAGTCAACGATTTCACGGGCGGCATCAATTGTATCACTGACCGGAATGCCCCAGCCTGTCGGACAGGGGGCAATCACATGAATATATTTTGTTCCCTGAATTTTGGAAGCTTTTTCGACTTTGTTCAGAAAATCGTTCATATAGCCGACAGTTGCCGTAGCTGCATAGGGAATATCATGAGCGGCTACAATCTCGAACATGTTTTTTTTCGGCCGGATATTGCCGTGAATATTCTGTCCCGCCGGAGTGGTGGTAGTTTTTGCCCCGAACGGTGTCAGGCCGGATTTCTGAATGCCTGTATTCATATAGGCTTCGTTATCATAGCAGATATAAATAATATTATCATTTCTGTCGATTGCTCCCGACAAGGCCTGAATCCCGATATCTGCTGTACCGCCGTCACCGGCAAATCCGACTGCTGTGAAATCTTTGATACCTCTCCGGCGGAAACCGGCTTCAATACCTGTCAGCATGGAAGCTGTTCCGGCAAATGTTGAAATAATAGCGTTATTGGCAAAGCACAGCTGCGGAAAGTTAAAACCGACTGCGGACATACATCCGGCAGGAAGCACAGCCACTGCATTTTTACCCAGTACCTTGAGGGCATTGCGCACGGCCAGACTGCCGCCGCATCCGGCACAGGCTTTATGGCCATAGAAATATTCATTTTTATCTAATGTTTTTGCTGATACGCTCATGTGTTTTCACCTTCTCCGATTCCGATAAAATTGACACGTTTTGCCGTGCCGGACTGGATTTTTTCAAATATGGAAATAATATCCTGATGGGAGATATTCCGTCCGCCCAGTCCGCCGATAAAATTATAGGCAGGGGCTGTAATATTTCCGCCTTGCAGTGCTGAACAGATATTTGTAAAAACAGTGCCCTCATTGCCGAAGGAAATATCTTTTTCCAGAACAGCAATAGCTTTTGCCGGACTGACTGCCTTTACAATTTCCTCTGCCGGAAATGGCCGCATGTATCTGATTCTGAGTACACCGGCTTTCAGGCTCTTTTCTCTGAGCGTATCTGCAATTTCTCTGCACAGGCCGGCAATGCTGCCGAGAGTGATTAAAATATACTCTGCATCTTCGGTCCGATACGCATCCAGCAGACCGGAATAGGTTCTGCCAAAAATTTCAGCGAATTTTTCCTCGGCTTCTTTGATAACAGGAATTGCACGGAACATAGCGGCATGTTCTTTATATTTAAAAATATAATTAGTATCCGGTCCGGCTGAAAAGGCCATATTTTTCGGATTATCCAAATCTAATTTGTTTTCTGTCTGATAAGCCGGAAGAAATGCTTTTGCCTGTTCCGGTGTCGGAACATCTACCTGTTCATAAGTATGTGTTAAGATAAAGCCGTCAAGATTCACCATAAACGGTGTCGAAACGTTTTTATGTTCAGCGATATAATAACTCATCAGAGCAAGGTCAAGACTTTCCTGAGCGTTTTCCGCATAGGCCTGAATCCAGCCGGAATCCAGCTGTGACAAGCTGTCTCTCTGGTCGCCATAGATATTCCATGGCAGAGCTGTCGAGCGGTTGGCATTCATCATTACAATAGGAAATCTTCCGCCGGAAGCATAATACAGACATTCGGCCATATATAACAGGCCTTGGGAGGAAGTGGCTGTAAATGCTCTGACACCTGCCGCACTTGCTCCCATTGCACAGGACAAAGCAGAATGTTCAGATTCCACATGAATAAATTCCGCATCAAGGCTGCCGTCTTCTACCATTTCAGAAAGTTTTTCTACAACAATTGTCTGTGGGGTAATGGGATAAGCCGAAATCACTTCGGGACAGGCTAATCTGATACCCTCGGCAAAGGCTTCGTCACCGGATAAAAATTTTTCTGCCATTATCTTTCACTCTCCATCTGAATTGCAGAGGGCTTGCAGATTTTCGAGCAGATACCGCATCCCTTGCAGAAATCGTAATCTATGACGGCTTTTCCGTCCTGTATTGCAATCACACCGTCAGGGCAGTATAAATAACACTGCATACAGCCGATACAGGCTGCTGTATTCACCACCGGGCGGATACTTCTCCAGCCGCTGTTGACACTCACCAGATAACCGGCTTCAAAACTGGTATGTTCAGGCACATCAGCAAACGGGAATATTTTTTGTTCTCTCAGTGTTGGTTTTATCATAGCGTTCCGGCCTCCTCTGCGGCTTTCCGGACAGCCGTTTTATTTTTTTCACGGATTTTTTCGGGCATATACTTCTGGATTGCCTCATCAAGATTCTGTACAGAAACAATACCGGACAGGCCGGCGAGAGCCCCCATCATGACAGTATTGACAACAGGGAGTTTCAGTTCTCTGGCGAGGGCATCGCCATCGAAAGCAATGAGCGGTTTGTTTTCTGTTTGTTTAGTATTTATTAAGATTTTTCCGTCCGGTTTCAGGAGATTCCGGAGAGCATCAGAATAAAGCGTATCATCAAGAATAATAATATAATCTGCTTTTTCCGTTTCGCTCCGGTCGGAGATAGGTTTGCTGTCCAACTTCGTGAAAGCCCTGACGGGTGCACCTCTTCGTTCCGGACCGAACGAGGGGAATGCAAGGGCATGACATGCAGGATGCAGGGCGAATGCTGCACCGAGTATTTTTGCAGCAGTAAAAGCACCCTGACCGCCACGGCCGAGCCATAATATTTCTGTCATAATAAAATCACCTGCTTCTGAATTTACATATATGATTAATATGATTATATTATAGCACTTCTGATTTGGAAAGTCAACATCTATAACCTATTAAGCTTATATATTTTATAAGTTTGTAAGAAATATAAAAATCCGGCTGTTTTTTTAAAATAAAAACGTGAATTTTTACAGATGTTTTTATACTTGAAAACATATTAAACCTATGGTATAATAATAAATATAATAATTTAAAAATCTACTACAGAAAGGAAGTTGCTGGTTATGAAGATTTCAACCAAAGGCCGCTATGCACTGCGAATGCTTCTGGATTTGGCTCTGCATCAGGAGGAGGGCTATATTTCTCTGAAAGAAATTGCAGAACGCCAAGAAATTTCTAAAAAATATCTGGAACAGATTGTGCCTATGCTGAACAAGGGCGGTATTCTCCGGACAAACCGTGGAAACAAAGGCGGTTATATGCTCGCCAAGCCGGCGGATGTACTGACAGTTGGTGACGTACTCCGGGCAACAGAAGGAAGCCTTGCCCCTGTGGCTTGTCTGGATTATGCAGTCAATGACTGCCCCCGTGCAGAGGAATGTGCTACGCTTTATGTATGGGAAGGCTTGTATAAAGCCGTGCATGAGTATCTGGACAGCATCACGCTTCAGGATATTCTGAATCACAATGCCGGTGTGGACGGCAATGATTACTGCATCTGATAAATTTCATCTCTCTGCTGACATGTTCCGGCCTTTCCCTGCATAGAATAAAATAATTCAATACAGGAGGGCTTTGCATGATACAGGAAACAGAACATATCACAGATATGCCTCATCTTGTCACACTCGAAGACCGGAAAGTGCTTACTATCTCCGGTATTACCGATATTGACAGTTTTGATGAAAAAGAAATGATTCTCTATACCAGAATGGGAGAACTTACCATCACCGGACGGGAACTGCATATCAATGCCATCAGCATTGAAAAAGGTACACTCTCTGTCGAAGGCGATATCTGGTCTCTCCAGTATGGTGACAAAGACAAGCAGTCCCCTGTCTCCCTGCTGGGAAAATTATTCCGGTAAGCTATGCTGTTGGTTTTCCCTGTCGCTCCGGATACATTCCGGACTGTCGAAGAAGAATTGCTCCTGTTGGCCGGTGCTGTAATATTAGGCCTGCCGGCAGGCCTTGTATTTGATTCCCTGCGTTTCTTCCGGAGAATCCTCCGCCATCACTGGGCTGCTGTCATGCTTGAAGATATTGCTTTTCTGGTTTTTATCAGTTTTTTGCTCCTGACCTATGTCAGTACATTCGGAAAAGGGCAGTTCCGGTTTTATTATCTCATTGCCTGTCTGTGCGGATTTGTCATCTATGAATGCACAATCGGCAGACTGCTTTTCTGTCTGTGGGATAGTTTTGCACGGATTTGTAAAAAACTATTAACAACTTTTGTGAAACACTCCAAAAAATAATAGGAATATAAAAATTTATAAAAAACCGCTTGCCAAAACCCCCTGTCAGGGTGTATAATAATAAAATAACACAGCTATCATTTGCAGGAAAATATTTCCTGCATGAAAACCCATAAAGCGAGGAATCATTATGCCGGACAGAAAAAAATCTGCCAAGCAGCCGCTTGGCTTCAGAATCCTGATGAGTGCAGCTTTGGCTATGTTTGCAATATTCTGCACTGTTTCTATTATTTCTGTACAAAATTCCATCGTTGAGAAAAAAAAGGAACTCGCTAAATTAGAAGAAAATATCGAAGTCCTTTCTGCTCAGAACGAGGAACTGGCCGAACTGATTGCTTCTGATGACATCGGCCGTTATATGGAAAAGCTTGCTGTCGAATCCGGAAATTATGCGTATCCGGACGAGCGGCGTTATTATGATACATCAAGAGATTAAAAAATCAATTCCCAGAAACAGGAGGTCTTTTCAGAACAATGCTGGAAACAGGAAAAATTTATGAAGGCAAGGTTAGAAGCATTACCAATTATGGTGCATTTGTAGAAGTGGAGCAGGAGGACAACAAGCTCATCACGGGCATGGTGCATATTTCTGAGGTTGCCAATACTTATGTGAATGATATTCATGATTTTCTGACAGAGGGGCAGGAAGTAAAAGTTGTCGTGCTCCAGACAAATGAGCAGGGAAAAATCAGCATGTCTATCAAAAAAGCACTGCCGCAGGAAGAACGTCCGCCCCGTCCGCCTAAAAGACAGAACCGTGACAGGGGGGCTGTCTGGAATCCTAAACCGCAGCAGCCGGAAACAGAAATGAGCTTTGAAGACATGATGAACCGCTTCAAACAGAACAGTGAAGAAAAAATGGGCGATATCAAGCGGATTACTGACAGAAAAAACAAATCCCGCAGAAGACCCAGATAAAAATAAAATTTCCGTTCTCTTATGAGAGCGGATTTTTTGTTGTTTTCTGTAAAGATATGTATCAGCCAGTAGGTCTGTCCGGATTTTATAAAAATTCCCCGCTCTCGCACGAGAGCAGGGGATATTTTTTTAGCCTAATGTGATAATAATTTCGTTGGTCTCATTCAGGTCAGATGCCTTGATATAGGCACTTTCCTGAACCTTGCCGTTGACAGATACGGATTTTACACCGCTCTGTACATGTTCCGGATTCTCAACAGAGATATGCAGCTTCTTGCCTCTGAAATTCTTCTTCATCTTGAAGCCGTCCCATGCAGAAGGAATGGAGGGAGAAATTGTAATGCCGTCAGCATCCGGACGAATGCCGCAGATACCCTCTGTACAGCCTACCATAACAGTAGAAGCTGTGCCGGTCAGCCAGTGAACGTGAGAACGTCCGGCAAACGGAGAATGTTTTGCTTCGGTGAACTGGCCGTGAACATAAGGTTCAAGTACTCTGATTTCAGCTTTGTCATTCAGGGTAGCAGGAGAGCTTTCAAGGAAATATTCAAACGCTCTGTCACCATGTCCGAGCAGACCTTCTGCTAAAATCAGCCAGCCCTGAGACTGTGAGAAGATACCGCCGTTTTCTTTGGTATCAGCATTGAAGATATGCATCAGTGCACCATCGAAATAATGTTCTTTATAGGGCGGTTCAAGCAGCTTTGCACCGTAAGGCGTATTCAGAATATCATGTACACTGTTCATTGCCTTATCAGCCTGTTCTTCGTTTGCAAATTTCGAGATAACAGACCAGCTCTGCGGGTTGAGCCACATATTGGCTTCAGGGTCTTTCTTTGCACCAACAATAACGCCATCTTCTCTGATGCC
Source organism: uncultured Ruminococcus sp. (assembly GCA_902796255.1). GTDB lineage: Bacteria > Bacillota > Clostridia > Oscillospirales > Ruminococcaceae > UBA3855. The sequence continues at coordinate 1,201 of CADBOP010000123.1, read as the reverse complement.
TCTGATAAATCTGTCTTCATCCCAGCATTTTTCAAGAGAATCACCCAGTTTCTTCTGGACATCATCAATATATTTGATATATTCTGTATCGTTTTTGGATACTGCCATGTCTCTGATAACACTCATTGCATAGTATAACTGGAATGCTACGAATGTAGATTCACCCTTTGCACCAAGCCGCAGGCAGTCGTTCCAGTCAGCATGGAGGCCGGCCGGCATATTATGGTCGCCCATGTGTTCCATAGAGAATTTAATCGCTCTCTTGAGATGTTCATAAACAGTATCTTCGCCACCGTTGGCATAGACAATAACTTCGTCCAGAAATCCGGCATTGCCGCTTTCACCGATATATTTCACGATAGTCGGGAAGAGCCACAGGGCATCGTCTGCACGATAGGACGGGTGGCCTGTTTCCTTGACATATTCAGGGTCATCCGGTGTATTTTCATGGCCTGCATTGTGATTGAATTTTACCAGAGGCAGACCGCCGCCGTTATCTACCTGAGCAGAAAGCATAAATCTGATTTTTTCAGCAGCCATTTCAGGGTCAAGATGAATAATACCCTGAATATCCTGTACAGTATCTCTGTAGCCGTAGCCGTTTCTTAATCCGCAGTATATCAGAGAAGCTGCTCTCGACCAGATAAATGTAATAAAGCACTGGTATGCATTCCATACATTCATCATGTTATTGAATTCTTCAGAAGGTGTTTCCACTTCAAAATTAGCAAGTTTACCATGCCAGTAGGATTTTAATTCTTCAAGTTCGGCATCGACCTTGCCAGCCTGTTCATAGGCTTTGAGAATCTCGGCAGATTCAGCATCATTTTTCTGACCTAAGAAGTAGATTAATTCTCTGGTTTCACCGGGCTGGAGGGTGATTTCTGTCCGGAGAGCACCGCAGGCATTGGAATTGAAATTCATAGAGTCATCGCATTTGCCGTTTTCGACCATAACCGGATTGGAATATGTTCTGTAAGGGCCGATGAATTTTTCCAGACTGCCGCAGCCGTCAAGGGCATCTGCACCGACCATACCGAAAAATCTTTCCTTATGATTAGAGCCGTCAGCCCACTTACCGGAATTTTCGTTGATATGCTGGAGAATCTTGTTTCCTTTGCGTTCAGTTCTGGTAATAAACAGGGTATACTGTAAATTTACTTGGTCCTGTTCGTAGTTGTTATCATTTGTAAATTCGATA
>CADBOP010000122.1 GCA_902796255.1 uncultured Ruminococcus sp. | reverse complement strand
AGCTGAAAAAATCCTGCATGGCTTTTCATGCAGGATTTTTTATTATTTTATTCAAAATAAAAATTACTCATATTCTACAACATCGACCCATTTCAGCAGTAAGTCACGTTCTTTCTCATGGCCTTTGACAGACTGGGAAGCGGCAACGATAGGCAGCCACCTCTGTACATACTGCTTTGCAGTATCACTTTTCTTGCAGAACAAATCAAGATACTTGTTTGCACGTTCTGCCCCGTAAGTCAGGCTGAATTTCAGGAAAGTTCTTGCAGCATCAGCAGAAGCATTACCCTGTGTAGCGTGTGCCCAGTCAATAATATAATACTTTCCGTCATTTGTGATAATCACATCGCCAAGACCCAAATCGCCGTGACAAACCTTGTTGTGCTTAGGCATACTGTCCAGACGGACATGCAGCTCATAACGGGTTGTAGCATCCAGACTGGTTTCAGAAATCTTTCTGTTCATCTTGTCTTTGAGCTTATTCAGCGTAGCCGGAGCAGTTGTTTTATGAATATTCAGCTGAATATCCACAAACTGATTCAGAATCTCATCTTCTTTTTCCGGATGTTCTGTAATCATCTGCTTCATGGTCTTGCCTTCGATGTATTCCATCACGATTTCCCACTTGTCGTCTTTCTTGCGGACTTCGACAAGCTTCGGAATCGGGAGGCCTGTTTCTTCTACTCTTGCCTGATTGAGTGCCTCATTCAGAACATCAGAGATAGAATAATCAGCATCAAAGCTCTTGACAGCATAATCGCCGTCACGGTAGATAACTTTTTTCGGACGTTTTTCAAGGATTTCCATGAAAAAATCCTCCTTTCAAAAAATTTAAAAATTAAAAGCAATTGCTTCCAGCATTTTCAAAAGCTGTTCTGTTTGCATACCGAGCTTTTCAGCACAGACAGTTTCCCGACCAGCTTTCTGATTTTTTTGTGCATGGGCATTGCAGTAAGCACAACCGGCCAAAGTTCCGGCTTCTGCAAGCTGTTCAGCCGAACATTCTGCCATGTTCAGAAGTATCTGTACAGCCCTGACAGCCATACTATCAGAATATTCCGTTGCTTTTTCACAGGCAATTGCATCCAGTGCTCTGGATAATGCCATCTTGACAACTTCCGGATTTTCCTGCATGATATCTGTATCAATAATTGTCATATCCGGAAAGTTTCCGTCCGGCAAAGGCAGAACATGTGCAGTTGTACCCAGATGGGACGGCACTGTAATATAATACGGCTTTTCCGGCAATGCACCCACAATTTTTGCAGCAGTTTCAAGAACAGAATCCCCATAAGCCAGAACACATTCTGGGGCAGATGTCACAGGGCAGTCCAATTCTGAAACAGCATACTCAATTTGTAATTCATGCAGACTGTCAGTTAACTGCTGTACTGCATTTTCCTGACAGCGTAAATCAGACATTAAAATCAATACTTTTCTGATATGATAAACTTCTTTGAGTTCACGGAGTGCAATCGGCAGAGAACCTTTTTTAAAATACACTTTCTCCGGTACTCGGAACAATTCAAAATTATTTGTCATATTCTAACCTCAATTCTATGGTCTCTCCGGACGAAGCCGGAGAGCCGTAAAATTTTTCATCAGTCTTTTTTGCCGTCTTTGCCGTAGTAGTTCTTGGTATAAATTTCCTTGATTTCAGAAATCAGCGGATATCTCGGGTTTGCACCGGTACACTGGTCATCGAATGCATCTTCGGACATCTGGTCAAGGCGGTCGAAGAAGTCTTTTTCATCCACACCGTATTCTTTAATAGAATGCTTTACACCGATAACATCTTTGAGTTCTTCCAGTTTAGCAATAAATTTCTCGAATACTTCCTCATCGCTGTCACCGGTTACACCGCAGGCACGGGCACACTCACAATAACGGGCAAGGGTATGCGGATACTGGTACTGGGAGAAAGTACCCATCTTGGCAGGTTTTTCAGCGGCATTGAAACGCATTACATCTGTAATCAGCAGAGCGTTTGCAATACCATGCGGCAGATGATGATATGCACCCAGCTTGTGTGCCATAGAGTGACAAACACCCAAGAATGCATTTGCAAAGGCCATACCCGCCATTGTAGAAGCAGTTGCCATTTTTTCACGGGCAATTACATCAGTACCATCTTTGTAAGCTCTCGGCAGATATTCAAAAATTAACTGCATTGCTCTGATAGCGAGACCATCAGTATAATCAGTTGCCATTACAGAAGCATAAGCTTCGAGTGCATGTGTCATTGCATCAATACCAGATGCAGCTGTCAGACCCTTCGGGGCACTCATCATCAAATCAGTATCTACAATAGCCATATTCGGGAGCAGTTCATAGTCTGCCAGCGGATATTTCTGGCCGGTTGTCTGGTCTGTAATAACGGCAAACGGTGTTACTTCCGAGCCTGTACCGGAAGAAGTCGGGATAGCGATAAAGTAAGCTTTTTCACCCATCTTCGGGAAAGTATAGACTCTCTTTCTGATATCAATAAATCTCATAGCCATATCAAGGAAGTCAGCTTCCGGATGTTCATACAGAACCCACATAATTTTGCCGGCATCCATAGCAGAACCGCCGCCGAGTGCAATAATGCAGTCCGGTTCAAATTTACGCATAGCATCTGCACCCTTCTGGGCAGATGCCAGAGTCGGGTCAGGCTGTACATCAGCGAATACAGTATAAGCGATTCCCATTTCAGCAAGCTTGTCTGTAATGCATTTCGTAAAGCCGTTCTTGTATAAAAATTCATCTGTTACGAGGAATGCTCTCTTCTTGCCCATAACATTCTTGAGTTCATCCAGAGCCACCGGCAGACAGCCTTTCTTGAAATAAACCTTCTGCGGTGTTCTGAACCAGAGCATATTTTCACGGCGTTCTGCAACAGTCTTGACATTGATTAAATGCTTGACACCTACGTTTTCAGATACAGAGTTGCCGCCCCAAGAACCGCAGCCCAGTGTCAGGGAAGGTGCAAACTTAAAGTTATACAGGTCACCGATACCACCAAGAGAAGAAGGCGTATTGACTAAAATACGGCAAGTCTTCATTCTGTCAGCAAAAATATCGAGTTTCTTTCTGCCTTCTGCACTGTTATTATCAATCCACAGAGAAGAAGTATGGCCTAAACCGCCGGCATTGAACAGAAGCTGTTCTGCCTTGTCCATTGCATCTTCAAAGCTTTCAGCCTTATACATACCAAGAATAGTTGTCAGCTTTTCATGAGCAAAAGCTTCATTCACGCTGGTATCTTCTGCTTCACCGACAATCACTTTCACTTCTTCCGGAATAGTAAATCCGGCGAGCTCTGCAATCTTATAAGGTCTCTGACCTACAATCTTGGCATTCAGAGCACCATTAATCAGCATAGTGCTTCTGATTTTATTTTTCTCTTCTTCGTTGAGGAAATAAGCTCCTCTCTTGACAAGTTCATTTTTAACAGCATCATACACATCTTTATGTGCAATAATCGTCTGTTCTGTAGCACAAATCATACCGTTATCGAAAGTCTTGGAATGCATAATAGAATTCACAGCATTCAGAATATCGGCAGAATCATCAATTACAGCAGAAGCATTACCCGCACCCACACCCAAAGCAGGTGTACCGGAAGAATATGCAGCTTTTACCATACCGGGGCCGCCGGTAGCTAAAATAATATCTGCTTCTTTCATAATAGTATTTGTCAGTTCGAGAGAAGGTACATCAATCCAGCCGATAATGCCTTCCGGAGCACCAGCCTTGACAGCGGCTTCGAGAACGATTCTTGCGGCTTCAATCGTGCATTTTTTAGCTCTCGGATGCGGAGAGAAAATAATGCCGTTTCTGGTTTTCAGAGCAAGCAGGGATTTAAAAATTGCAGTAGAAGTCGGGTTAGTTGTCGGAATAACAGCAGCAATCAAACCAATCGGTTCAGCAATCTTTGTCACACCGAAAGCCTTGTCTTCTTCAATAACGCCACATGTTTTCACATTTTTGTAAGCATTATAGATATGCTCAGCAGCATAGTTATTTTTAATAACTTTATCTTCCATGATACCCATACCGGTTTCCTGAACAGCCATTTTAGCCAGCGGAATACGTGCATGGTTGGCAGCGAGTGCAGCAGCTTTAAAAATCTTATCCACCTGTTCCTGTGTATAAGTGGAAAATTTTTCCTGTGCATTACGGACGCTCTGGATTTTGGCTTCCAGCGTTTCAACGCTGTCTACCAGAATTTCGTTATTCATGTATGAATCTCTCCTATTCTGAATATTTTTCAAACTGTAGTTTTTTGTTGCATGATTTCTTTTCTCTACAGTTTTATTTTACCACATTGTTATTTTTTTGTCAATGGATTTTGATAAATTTTTATCAAATAAATTTAGCTGAAATCTCTTGTGATTTTTGTATATTTTCACGAAAAGTCATAAAGATAACGCTCATAGGCATTTAGAACGACAGTATTCTGATACTTATCCAGCCTTGGCAGTGAGGCATAATTCAGATGCACATGCCCGTGGCAGAACAGTGCAGGCTGATATTTATCCAGCAAATCATAAAAACAGGAAAAGCCCTGATGGGGCAAATCTTTCAGGTCATTCAAATCTTTCGCCGGTGAATGTGTGACAAGAATATCCAGTCCATGGGAACGCCATAAATCAAAACGGCGTTTCTGAATCCGTTTCCGCATCTGCTTTTCCGTACACTGAAACGGCAGTTCCTGCTGATTATATTTCATCGAACCACCAAGCCCCAGAATCCGCACACCCTGATAAGTGAACAAAGCATCATCAATGCAGATACACCCTTCCGGCGGATGCTGTATATATTTTGTGTCATGATTGCCGTGAATATACAGCAGCGGACAATGTGACATTGTGACAAGAAATTCCAGATATTCCGGTTTCAAATCTCCGCAGGAAATTATCAAATCCGGATTGCCAAGCTTTTCCGGCTGATAATAATCCCAGAGAGATTTGCTTTCTTCATCAGCAATAAATAAAATCCTCATAGTAAGCACCTGCTGACCAGCAAATTTAAGAGCTTGTGTCCGGAATTATCCGAACACAAACTGATAGCATATTCCGAGCCATTCCCGCACCCAGTAAGACGGCACTAAATACCATGATGTCTTTGCAGAAATGGCATCTGTTTCCAGTCCGATACTGTGTGCAATATTTGCTGCACGATACTGATGATAGGCATCCGTAATCACTGTAATTTCCGGCAGCCAGCCTTGTTCTGTGATAATCGCTTTCGCATTCTGCATATTTTCCAGTGTAGAAGTTGAAGTATTATCCAGATAAATTCTGTTTTCATCCAGCCCGTGAACGATTAAATATTCACACATGCACTGTGCCTCGCTGATGCTCTCATCCTGTCCCTGCCCCCCACAGACAATAACAGGCACATGCTCGTGCTGATTCAGATAAACTAAAGCAGCATCAAGCCTTTTCTGGAGCATCAGACTCGGCTCTCCGTTGCGAACTTTACAGCCAAGTATCACAACTGTGTTTTCTGTTTTCGGCTTGTCGCAGGCGGCATGTATCATCAGAATACTAAGTACAACACTCAGTATCACACCAATTCCCAGACCGCCCAGCAATACACACAGCAGGATGTGGCCGAAACGGTTTCCCCATATTTTCTGCAACATGCCTGCAATTACCGGATTCAGCAGGAAAAATACAATTCCCAATACTGAAACTGCTGTGCCGAAAACACATCCGGCATGATGAATCCCGACCATAAACGGACAGGCAAAAAAGACCAGTGCTGCCAGAAACAGGCCTGCTCCCAGCAGTCTGACCCATAATGCCGCAATCTCAAACATGCTTATGCAAGCGGATTTTCATCCAGACGTGCTACACCAGAATCAATAGCCGCCTGTGCTACTGCTTTTGCCACTGCAAGTGCCACCCCTCTGTCAAATGCATCTGGCAAAATGAAATCAGGCTGTAACTTTTCATCCGGCACACATCCGGCAATTGCCTTTGTAGCAGCCACTTTCATTTCCTGATTAATATCCTTTGCACGTACGGCAAGAGCCCCCTTAAACACTCCCGGAAATGCAACGACATTATTAATCTGGTTCGGGAAATCGCTTCTGCCTGTCCCCACAATATAAGCCCCTGCCTGTTTTGCTTCATCCGGCATAATCTCCGGAACAGGGTTGGCCATTGCAAAGACAATAGGCTTTTCATTCATGCTCTGAATCATTTCCGCTGTAAGCAGTTTCGGCTTGGATACACCGATGAAAACATCTGCCCCCTGTACAGCATCTGCAAGCTTTCCATGCTTTTTATTTTGATTTGTCAGTGCAGCAATCTCATTATGAGCCGGATTCTGATACTGTTCATCAGAAGCCAGAATGCCGTTAATATCTACCATCACAATATTTCCCACACCCAGAGCCAGCAGATGCTTGGCAATGGCAATACCTGCCGAACCTGCACCATTGATGACAATTTCCAGTTCCGGAATCTTCTTTCCGGCAACTTTGCAGGCATTGACCAGAGCAGCTGCAACCACAATTGCTGTGCCGTGCTGGTCGTCATGGAATACCGGAATATCCAGCTTTTCTTTTAATTTTGCTTCGATTTCAAAACATCTGGGTGCAGCAATATCTTCCAGATTAATTCCTCCGAAGCTCAGGCCGATATTCGCAATTGTATTCACAATTTCTTCTGTATCTTTGGAATTGATACAAAGCGGAAAGGCATCCACATCAGCAAATTCTTTAAACAGTGCACATTTGCCTTCCATAACCGGCATTGCTGCCAGAGGCCCGATATCACCCAGCCCCAGTACAGCAGTACCGTCCGTAATAACAGCGACTAAATTATGTCTTCTTGTGAGTGTGTAAGACAAATCCGGATTTTTCTCAATCTCCAGACAAGGCTGTGCAACGCCCGGCGTATACGCATGAGAGAGTGAATCTCTGTCATTGATTCTGGTACGGGAAACAATTTCGATTTTTCCGCCCCATTCCTTGTGTTTTTCCAGTGATGACTGCATAATGTCCATAATTTGAATAACTCCTTTATCCTTAATATTTTTTATTTTTCTATTTTACCTGATTATTTCCAGATAAAATCAGAAAGCTGAATATTATCTCCTCCTGCCCCTTTGGCAGCAGAATACTCTAAAATAGCAGCAGCATCCACAGCATCAATATTGCCGTCCTGATTAATATCTGCTGCTTCTGTAAATCCGGTAGGTGTACTGATACTGATACCCGCCGCACGGTTAGCCGCATAGTACAGAATCATCTTTGCATCTGCGGCATTGGTTTCATGAGAACCATCGGGGTCGCCGAGCCAGCGTTCCGGAATATACTGCCCTTCAAATACAGCTGGTTCTTCTCCTTTGGTTGACATAATCAGAAACATACTCCAGTGATACGTATATGTTGTTTCCGGCTTATAGAAATACCCTATCCCGATATGTGTATAAGTCGGGTTCAAAATATTTTCCCTGTGGCCTTTGGAATCCATCCACTGCTGCATTGTAGAAGCAGGGTCTGCCCGTCCGGCAGCAATATTTTCAGCAATACTTCCATACTTGATTTTTGCCTGTTTTACAACAGAAAAGCATAGAGAACCATCCGGCCGGTAATGACCGAATTCCTGTGCCAGTTCTTCTGCACGGATGCAGGTGACTTCATTCAAAAGCGGAAAGGTTGCTACTTCCGGAAGGCCTCTGTAGAATACACGCTCATTATTGACAAGATTTACAGCAATATCACAATATTCTTTGATTTGTTTTTCTTCTTCTGACATCAGTGCACTATCATGCAGATTGATTGCACCGGCATTTATAGCAGAACCAAGCATAGAAACACCAGCTGTACAGCAGGCCAGAAAACCGGACAACACTCTGTTTTTTTTCATAGATATGCACCCCTTTCTATTTATAAAATAAAATTTTACCTACTTCTATTTTAGCATTCAAAATTACTAAAGTCAATATATGATTTGAAAATTTTTTGTGAATTTTGACTCTGTTTGAAAAAAATTGAAAAAAGCCCTTTTCTTTTCCTGAAAAATATGCTATAATAAAAATAATCAAAAATTCAAGGAGGCGCATTTTTATGCGAGCAGTTATTACAGTCATCGGTCGGGATACCGTTGGTATTCTTCACAAAGTCAGCGGCATCTGTGCAGCCCATAATGCCAATATCATCGAAGTCACCCAAAGCGTTATGCAAGATATGTTTGCTATGATTATGATGGCAGATATTTCCAATATCAATTCTGATTTTTCATCCCTCTCTGACGAAATGGCCGAGATGGGCAAAGCAGAACATCTTGACATTCATTGTATGCATGAAGATATTTTCAATTCCATGCATGAAATATAATCTGATTTTCATGAGGTGAAACCATGCTCAATACGTTTAATATTCTTGAAACTATCCGTATGATTCAGGACCAGTGTCTGGATATCCGTACTATCACAATGGGAATTTCCCTGCTTGACTGCATTGACCCGGATATTGATAAGGCCTGTCAGAAAGTCTATGACAAAATTACATCCAAAGCTGCAAACTTAGTCAGAACCGGTGAACAAATCGAAAAAGAATACGGCATTCCTATCGTGAACAAGCGTATTTCCGTTACACCAATCGCTATTTTAGCAGCCGCCTGCCCGAATGAAAACCCTGTGAAATTTGCCAGAGCCCTCCAGAAAGCCGCTGATACTTGTGGTGTCAACTTCTTGGGCGGTTATTCGGCTTTAGTCCATAAGGGCTTCAGTGCCGGCGATTTGGAATTAATCCGCTCTATTCCGGAAGCACTTGCAGAAACTTCCAATGTCTGCTCTTCTGTGAATATCGGCTCGACCAGAAGCGGTATCAACATGGATGCAGCTGCACTGATGGGAAAAATTGTCCGTCAGACTGCCGAACTGACTGCTGATAACCAGTGCATTGGTGCGGCGAAACTGGTAATTTTCTGTAATGCAGTAGAAGATAATCCCTTTATGGCTGGTGCATTCCACGGCATTGGAGAACCGGACTGTGAAATCCATGTCGGTGTTTCCGGCCCTGGTGTTGTCCGTGCAGCAATTGCAAAATATCCGGATGCCAGCATTGATGAAATTGCTGATGTCATCAAGAAAACCGCATTTAAAATCACCAGAATGGGTCAGCTTGTCGGTGCGAGAGCCTCTCAGATGCTGGATGTGCCGTTCGGGATTGTTGACCTGTCATTAGCTCCGACTCCTGCTGTGGGTGACAGTGTTGCACATATCTTAGAGGGTATCGGTCTGGAATGCTGTGGCACACATGGCACAACAGCAGCACTGGCATTGCTGAATGATGCTGTAAAAAAAGGCGGTGTTATGGCTTCTTCCAATGTCGGCGGCTTATCCGGTGCGTTTATCCCTGTCTCTGAAGATGCCGGCATGATTGATGCCGCTGTCAACGGTACACTCTGCATTGAAAAGCTTGAAGCCATGACAGCAGTCTGCTCTGTTGGTCTGGACATGATAGTAGTCCCCGGTGATATTCCTGCGGATACCATTTCTGCTATTATTGCTGACGAAGCTGCTATCGGTATGGTAAATAACAAGACTACTGCTGTTCGCCTGATTCCTGCTATTGGTAAAAAAGAAGGCGATATGCTGGAATTTGGTGGTCTGCTTGGTTCTGGCCCTGTTATGCCTGTAAACCAGAAGTCAGCCTCGAAGTTCATTTCCAGAGGCGGCCGGATTCCTGCCCCGATGCATAGCATTAAAAACTAAAATTTTATCTCTGAAAAATGCAGATTGTCCGCAACCTGCATTTTTTCTAAAAAAATTTATTTCAGAAAGGATGATGCATTTTGAAACGCAGTACAGGAATCTTTTTTCTGATTGCCCTGAGCTGTGCATTTCGCTGTCCCTCCCTGTCTGTTTCAGCACAGGACGTTGCCGCACTTACAGAGTATACCCCTGCCGAGCATGATTTTCTGATGACTGCTGTGGGAGATTCTGCTGTTTATGAAGCGGACGCTTCTCTGCCTGTTTCTTATGACCTGAGAACAGAAGGCTTTTCTACTTCTGTAAAAAATCAGAAACGGACAGAAACCTGCTGGGCACATGCTGCTCTTGCCTCGGCAGAATCCAATATGCTGAAAACCGGTCTTGCTGACAAAGTCATTCAGAAAAACAATCTGACCGGAGAACTGGATTTATCTGAAGCTCATCTTGTCTGGTTCGGGCATTGTAAAGCCAGTGAAAATCCGGAAGATATTTTATATCATCAGGGGGGAGACAGCGGCACTTCCGGCTATACCACACAGGGGACAATCATCGAGGCGGCCTCGGCTCTGGCAAGCGGCATAGGGGCAGAGCTGGAAAAAAATATGCCGGATGTCACGGAAAAAGCCAGCATTGATGAATCTTTCCGTTATCATTCTTATGCTCATCTGGAAAATCTTGAAATTTTTTTCAGCCCGAATACATCTCAGGACATCAACAACATGAAAAAAAGCATGATGCAGCATGGTGCATTATTCGGCACAATTCACAGTGAAGAAAGCAATACGGCATATTATTCCCAAGCCAATGCTTCTTATTATTACCCTTCTGATGCACAGTTCACTGTAAATCATGCAATTACTATCATCGGCTGGGATGATGCCTATCCGGCTTCTGCATTTGCCACAGCACCACCGGCTGACGGTGCATGGCTGTGCAAGAACAGCTATGGTGAAACATGGGGCAATGACGGCTATTTCTGGATGTCTTATTATTCAGCGATGAGCTATACCGCTTCTTTTCAGATGGAAGAGGCTTCTAAAACTGATACTGTCTATCATTATTTTAATACTATCAAAGATTCGTTCGGGCAGAACCAGACAGGCACAGCAGTGGCAAATTTATACACTGTCCCGAAAAAAGAAAATCTGACAGAAGTTTCTTTCTGGTCGACTTGTGTGAATGCCAATTATACTATCTCAGTCTATAAAAATATTAATACAGATATAAAAAATCCGACAGCTGGGACTTTAATTTCTTCACAGGAATTTTCAGCCGAAAATGCTGGTTATTATACTGTCAGCCTGCCAGAACCCGTTCTGATAGAAAAGAACTCCACATTTTCTGTAATTATTACTTCTGATACTGCCGGACAGAAATGTTTTTATTATGACCTTGCACCTGAAGGAGCAAACTATTCTTATCATTCTACATACAATGCCTCAAATGCTTCGTTCGGCACATGGAACATTTCCGCCTACAGCGGCGAACCGATTGCATTTTATATCAAAGCGTTCGGCAGCGATGGCATCATTATTAATCAAACCAATTTTTCTGACAAGATGGTACAGGCCTATGCAAAAAAAGAAGACACAGACGGTAATCTTGTACTTTCTGATTCTGAAATACAAAATGCAGTTTCTTTTTACTGGTGTCCGGAAAAGAAAAATTATAAAACAGTCTATTCTCTGGACGAACTTGAACAATTCTATAATATACAGAAAATTACAATTCAGAATGCTCCCCTTGTCGCCCTTGACCTGACAGCCTATGAAAATCTTAAAAATTTTTCCTGTTCCGGCTGCGGAATCTATACAGATATACTTTCTACAGAATATCTGGACTCGCTCGGGCTGGACATTTCTAAAATCCTGAAAATACAGGGGGCAGAAATTCAGGATAATCAGATTATCCCTAATGATAAAACAATTACTTATACTTATGACTGTGGACAGGGCTACACAGCAGAATTTACCATCACAGGCGGCGAGCTGATACAGGAACTTGTGATTAATGAAACCAATTTTCCGGATAATTCCATGTATCTCTATGCACAGAAAATCGATAAAGACGGAAACGGCCGGCTTTCTGCTTCTGAAATTGAAAATGCAAAATATTTTTCATGGAAATTAGAACCCAAAAATTACACCACTCCGCACACGCTCAAAGGCATTTCCCATTTCACAAATCTGCAAAAAATCACGATTGAAAATGCTTCTCTGATTGCCCTTGACCTGAGCCGGAATACAGCCCTGCAAAGTTTCACCTGTACTGGATGCAGTTTATATTTAAAAGAAATCAGTCCGGAAACCGTCAATGCTCTGGATATTGATATTTCTAAAATTCTGGATATACAGGGAGCAAAAATTCAAGACAGCCGGATTATCCCGACTTCTACTACTATTACCTATACTTACGACTGCGGACAGAATTACACAGCAGTTTTCACTATCACCGGAGAAACCCTTCTCCCTGATGTCAGCTATTCCCCTGGTGATGTGACCGGCGACAATTTAATTAATATCTTAGATGTCATCACTCTCAACCGAGCCATACTTGGAAAAGAATCTCTGGATGAAACGCAAATCAAGACAATTGATTTCAATCAGAACGGCCTGCCGGATTCAGAAGAATCCCTGCAATTATTAAAATATATCACTGGTCTGATTGAGAGTTTATAATCAAAAAAATCCTGCCATTATTCAGGCAGGATTTTTCTTTTTCAGGAAATTCCGAAAAATTTCTTTGTATTTTCTCTGGCATGTGAAATCAAATCTGCTTCCGGCACATGCATATATTCTGCGAGTGTTTTTGCGACATACTGAATATTCACCGGAAAATTAATTCTCCCGATACCTGAAACATTTCTGGGTATCAGATACGGTGCATCTGTTTCAAGCATCACCCTGTCAAGAGGCAGAACAGAAACAGCCTCTCTGAGAGCCTCTGCTCGTCTTTCATCACAAATCCAGCCGGTAATGCCGATAAAAAAGCCCATATTCAGATACGTTTCGAGTGTTTTTTTATCTCCTGTAAAACAATGTACAACGGCATTTTTACAGGCATTCTTATGTCGTTTAAACACATTGACAAACTCCTGTGAAGCTTCTCTCTCATGCAGAAACAAAGGCCTTTCGATACGTTCGGCCAATTCAATATGTTTTTCCAGACAGCGGATTTGATTTTCTCTTGTAGAAAACATTCTGTCAAAATCAAGTCCGCATTCTCCCACAGCGACAATCTTATAATTTTCCGCAAGTATCTCTTCCATACGGTCAAAATCTTCTTTTCTTGCCCTGTCGGCATTGTGGGGATGAATGCCGGCTGTCCCCCATGCCTCATGATTCTGTACAAAACGATGAATTTTTTCATTTTCCTGCATATCCGAACCGGTCAGGATACAGGTAACACCGGCTTCCAGCGAATCATTCAGGATTTTTTCAGGATTGGAGAACTGCCGGCAGAATAAATTTACACCAATATCATAATATTTCATATTTTTATCTCTTTTCTGATTTTATAATTATATTAATAATTATACTATAATTTTTAAAAAAAGTCAAGCAGTTTCCGGAACGAGGTAATTTTCAGCACTTTTCTGATATCTGACATCAATCATGGCATCTATCAGTGTCCCCTCCGGTGTATATTCTTCTGAAAATAATTTTCCGTCCTCACGGATACGCTGTAAGAATCCACCGTCTGTATAGGGAATACATAACCGCATTCGTTTTGCTGTCTGCGGAAGATGATGCATAATTGCCGTCAGAAGTTCCGGAACACCGTCACCATGCTTTGCACTCATCCAGACAGTATCGAAATCGCTTTTTTTCGCCATGTCCGAAAGTAAATCGGCTTTATTCAGTACATGAATCTGCGGAATCTCTGCACAGCCGAGTTCGGTCAGAAGTTCCTGTGTCATCAGCATTCTTTCCTGTATATCAGGTTCAGCGGCATCCAGCACATGCAGAATCAAATCTGCCTGTGCCGACTCTTCCAGTGTCGAGCGGAATGCTTCTACAAGATGATGCGGCAGCCTGCGGATAAAGCCAACTGTATCAGACAAAATCACCGTCCGGCCGTCCGGAAGTTCCAGCCCTCGGGCAGTTACATCGAGTGTGGCAAAGAGTTTGTCTTCTTCAAGCACACCGGCATTGGTCAGCATATTAAACAAAGTAGATTTTCCGGCATTGGTATAACCAACCACAGCGACTGTCAGAATCCCGTCTTTCTTGCGTTTCTGCGTGATAAATTTTCTATGTTTTTCCATATTTCTGAGTTCTTTTTCAAGAGAAGCGATTCTGTTTCGGATATGTCTTTTATCAGTTTCGAGTTTTGTTTCTCCCGGCCCTCTTGTACCGATACCGCCGCCGAGTCTGGACAGAGCTTTTCCCATCCCTGTAAGCCGTGTCAGACGGTACTGGTACTGTGCAAGGCTTACCTGAATTTTACCTTCAGAAGTTCTTGCACGTCCGGCGAAGATATCTAAAATCAGCATTGTTCTGTCAATGACTTTGCAGTCCGTGATATCAGAAATATTTCTCATCTGCATTCCGGTCAGTTCAGTATCAAAAATCAGCATATCTGCTTCAAGATTCTGTACTGCTTCGGCGATTTCTTCTAATTTTCCTGCTCCGATACAGGTAGCAGCTTCTGGGGCAGGTCTGGCCTGAATACAAGTCAGGACGGTTTCACATCCTGCCGTGTCGGCGAGGGCTTCCAGTTCTTTCATAGAAATTTCAGCGTTATATTCTCCGGTATCGAGGCCAATCAGGATAGCTTTAGGCTTCTGAATTTCAGTTTGAATTTCATGCATATAAATACTCTGCTCTCTTTCTGTGTTTTTCGTGTCTCTGATAAGATTTTTTATTTGCTTCCACCTGTGTGGCAGGCTTGACATTTCCCCAGTCAGAGCGTTTTTTTCTGTCAATTGCTTTACGGGCTTTCTTGCTTAATTTCTCGTAAGGCACAAATTTCTGTGTATTCATAAAAACAATCCCCTTTCATGATAAAAAAATTATAAATTAATATTCTCACCGTCCTGAGAAATTTTCACAGACGGAAAAATTTTCTGCAATTCTTCCAGCCAGCTTTCCGGATTCATTTCTGCCGGACTGTAATGCGTCAGCCAGAGAGCTTTTGCCTCTGCCTGTGAGGCAAGACGGCAGGCATCCTGCATCAGCATGTGCCCTTTCTGATTCATGCTTTCTTTCTTATCTGTATCGCCGTACATTCCCTCACAGATAAATAAATCAGAATCACGGGCAAAATCAATAATATCCGGAATCGGCCTTGTATCAGTAACATATGTTATCTTGACAGGTTTTCTGCCCTCTCCGGTGACCTGTTCAGGCTGAATTATCCGGCCGTCCGGCAGAGTCACAGTTTCGCCCTGATGGAGCAGTTTCCAGAACTTTACCGGAATTTCCAGAGATTTGGCCTGTTCCGGCTGAAAGACAGGCTTTTTCCGGAGTGTGAGCGAATACCCCATACAAGGCACTTTATGGTCAACCGGCAGAGCCGAAATCTCCAGCATAGGGTCAATCTGTGCAGCTGTCCAGGAAACCGGCATTGCTTCGAGGCTGTGCAGGATTACCGGAAAAGGCAGGCAGTCACAGACGGACAATAAATTTTTAATCACCCGTTCCCAGCCGACAGGATAATAAATTTCCAGTGGTTCTGTACGGGAACAGTTCCCGAGTGAAAGCAGCAGACCGGGCAGCCCTGTGACATGGTCAGCATGGCCGTGTGTGATAAGAATCATTGCAATCCGGCTCAGCTTGCGTTCATGCTGGGCAAAGGCCACCTGTGTTCCCTCTCCGCAGTCAATCAGCACAGCTTTGCCATTATATTCCACAAATAAACTTGTTAAAAATCTGTTTTTAAGAGGGAGCATCCCTCCTGTACCCAGAAGACAAATTTCTGGCATAAGAATTCCTTCTTTCCTGATAATAATTCTATATTTTTTTCTTGCTCCACGGAGCATCTTCGCTTCCGGCCTTGAAATTATAGACCGGCTTGATAATACTGATAATTTCTGCTGTCGGTTCGAGATTGTCAATAATTTCCTGCATAGGCTTGTAAGCCATAGGGCATTCATCGAGCGTATCCATGCCGACAGAAGTTGTATAAATCCCCTGCATCTGTTTTTTATATTCTGCAATAGAGCAGGTTTCCTTGGCCTGACTTCTGGACATGAGCCTTCCTGCCCCATGCGGGGCAGAATAATTCCAGTCCGGATTTCCCTTTCCTTTGCAAATCAGAGAACCATCACGCATATTCATAGGGATAATCAGCACTTCTCCTGCCTGAGCTGAAACAGAGCCTTTCCGGAGTATCCTGTTATCAATATCAATATAATTATGAATTGTTGTAAACTGGTCTTTCACATGCCAGTGCATTCCCCTGACAATGACATCTGTCATGGCCTGACGGTTCAGAACGGCAAATTCCTGAGCAATTTTCATATCATGCAGATACTGGTCAAATAATTTTCCCTGACAGTAAGCAAGATGTTTCGGCACGCTGGTCTGTTTGGTATTTTTTATTTTTTTAACAGCCGATTCAATTTCCTTCTGCCGACCCTGTGCCTTGTATTCTCTGATTAAATTCTGAACTGTCATCTCATCCGAGCCATTCAGAAGTTTATAGGCCTCTTCCTGATAATATCTTGCAATCTCAACTCCCAGATGCCGAGAACCGGAATGAATGACAAGATATATATTTTTATTTTCATCTTTATCGACCTCGATAAAATGATTTCCGCCGCCTAATGAACCGATACTCAGCAGAGCATGTTCCGCATGGATATGCTTATAGCAATATAATTCTGACAAATCTATTTTTTCAGCATATTTGTGCTGTTTTGTCCGTGCCTGACAGCCGGACGGAATTTCAGACCGAATCAGTTTATCCAGTTTCTGCGGTTCGATATAAGATTCTTTGATGACAGTAGTTTCCATGCCGCAGCCGATATCGACCCCGACCAGATTCGGAATAATTTTATCAGTAATTGTCATAGTTGTTCCGATAGTACAGCCTGCCCCTGCATGGACATCAGGCATAATCCGGATTTGGGTTTCCTGTGCCATAGGCTGATTGCACAGCTCCAGAATCTGAGCGACAGAGGCTTCATCTGCATAATCTGTAAAGACTTTTGCACTGGCATATTTTCCTTTAATTTCAAACATAAATAGATTCAGCTCCTTTGGTGTGTAGTGAGCCATAGTGAAACGGGCATAAAAAAAGACACTTCTGTAGATTCACAGAAGCATCACACATGCATTGATTATCCGGATATAAAAAACGGATGCTTATACCAAAACACTACGGCTCACGGCAGTTTCTGTAAATAAATAAAAATAATTCTGTTTTAATTTCTGAAAATAAAATTGTGATTTGAACATACCGTTCACCGCCTTTCTTATAAATTTGATATTTATTATATCATAACCCAAAACATTTGTCAATAGTTTTTTTCAAATTTTTTATTCTTTCTGATAATTTTGATTCTTCTCAATCAGATTCAGCACCAGATAAGTCAGATTTTCTGTGACAGAATTCCCTTCACTATATTCCAGAGCGTATAAAATCCTTACAACTGCGAGGGAGAGTTCATCCAGAATCAGCATATCTGAACCTTGCATTTCGAGTTCCATATTCATTTTTTCAATATGCAGAGAAATCATAACTAAAAAACATCCTTTCAGAAATTGATAAATCAGAAAACCTCAATTTGAGGTTTTCTGATTTTATTTTATCATAAATTTCCAGATTTGTCAAGATGTTTTTTCAAAAAAATACTCATTTTGAGGTTTTACAGAAAATCATGCAGAATTTCGGAAATAAATTGTTTTTTCCATACAGAATAAATTTCAATTTCTCTGTCGTCAGGAGCTTCCCCAGTCTGTAAAGCCTGTAAGATTCTGATACCGGCCTCCGCTCCTGATTCTTGAAAATTATGGCTTGATACAGTCAATTTTGCATGTTCTTCCTGTGAGATTGCATTGATATTTGCCACCCTGACAAGACAGGAAATCACAGGCGGCTTACCGTCAGCATCCAGAATTAACTTTTCTGCTTCTGATAATTCTAAAACCTCAAATTGAAGTTTCAGTTCCGGTGGGAGTAAAATTTCAGCTTCTTCCGGTTTGGCATAATCCTGAAAAAATTTCTGCATATCAATACAGGGAGTATGCTTTGGAATCTGGAATTTCAGGAGAGCTATCCCCTTTCTGTCCTGATAGGCTTGCAGGAATCCGGCTGTGGATGTTGAAGTAAAAGAAATTGTTTTTCCGGCATTTCGCATAAATACAAAATCAGAAAAGCGTTCTACCCGATAGGTCTGATAATTCTGTTCAGCCTCTGTTTTCCGGAACACAGAAAAGAAATCCTGAAAAAATTTTTTCAATCTGGGAATTTTTTTTAAAATTTCCGGATTCAGTCTTTTCCCTTCTGCAATCCTTGCTGATTCTGCTTTAATTTCCGGAAAAAAAAGAGCATTCAGAAGGCAATAAGCCTTAGGGTCATTCCAGAAGCCATCCTGCGGCAGATTTTTCACATCGCCGATATAATACCGGACAGCCCTGATTTCGTTCTCTGTATACATCTGCATCAGCACTTCCCCTTATTTTGCAATTGCACAGGACTGCATTGTCTGAATAAATTCATTCTTATGCTTTTCATACGTATCTGCATGGCATTTGCATGTAATAATATACATCGAGTTTCCGTCTGTCATATAACCGGCAATGCAGCTTAAATTTGTAGCTTCTTCTCCTTCACCGAGCGTATAATTAAATTCTGTCGTCTGTACTATATAATTTTCATTTGTGGAAAGCGTTTCACTGCTGATATATTCCAAATCCGGAAAAAGTTTCTGATATTCTTTCAATGCAGAAACAGAATAGTCATAAGCAGAAGTATAACGTTTTTCTCTGGTATCTTCCGTAATAATAATACTGGCATCTTCACAGATATAATATTCTTTATAAGCTTTAGAAGAAGTCTTCTGATAATTATCCGGAATGCTGACAATCAAATCCGGCAAAGGCAGAGTCTGATACATAATGACAGTTTCCAACGGTTCTTCTGGTTTTTCGGCTGTTTCTGCACAGCCGAAGAATCCTGTCACCGAACAAAGCAAAAGCGAAAGCAAAATATACTTTTTCAAGATTTCACATTCTTTCTGATAATTCATCAATATTTTTCATAAAAAAAAGCGGACAGCAAGCTGTCCGCCTGACCAGACCTGTAAGCCGGATTCTGTCGAGTACGGCAATTTATCTACATCTTATGTCGCCATAAGATTGAAGCCGCCATTGCAGCATATCCGCCGAGCCAGCGTTAATGATATACCACACCATAAGGCGTTGCATCGGATAGGGTTTACACGGCAGAGCAGTCTCCTGCCCTCCGGTGAGCTTTTACCTCGCCATTCCACCTGT
>CADBOP010000121.1 GCA_902796255.1 uncultured Ruminococcus sp. | reverse complement strand
GGATTTTCCATATCTGCCCAGAAGCCGACAGTTTCGGAGAAATCTTCCCACATGCTCTTATATTTCCATACAGATTCCTTGCATTTGTTAATAAACGGTTCGAGACCGTAGGACTCAATCTGTTCTTTCCCATCAAGGCCGAGCATTTTTTCGACTTCGAGTTCTACAGGGAGTCCGTGCGTATCCCAGCCGGCTTTTCTGGGGACAAATGCACCTTTCATGGTACGATAGCGGGGAATCATGTCTTTAATGGCACGTGTCAGCACATGGCCGATATGCGGCTTGCCGTTAGCTGTTGGCGGGCCGTCATAGAACACATAAGAATTTTCGGCAGGACGGGAGTCCATGCTTTTTTTGAAAATATTCTGTTTCATCCAGAATTCTTTGATAGATTTTTCTCTCTGGACGAAATTCATATCCGGATTGACTTTCTTGTACATCATAATAAAAAAACAACCTCCTGTAAAAAATAAAAAGTCTGTCCTCTTAAAAGGACAGACTGGAATATCTGTTTCTAACCACCTCTATAGACTGACATCTATGCTTCTGATAACGCTGAAGCGGCGACAGCACTTACTAAAAAAATTCAGCACTGCGGCTCGGGAATGATATTCATGCAGATACTACTGATACCGCCCTTACACCATCAGCGGCTCGCTGCAACGTTCGTGATTCTGCATTACTGTTTCCGTCAAAGCTTTTTTACATGTTTTAATTATTATACCAGATTTTATTTTATTTGTCAAGTGTTTAATTTTATATACTATGATTTATTATTTTTATTTCAGATATTTTAGAAAACAGAAATGCAGAAAATCTGCAAGACTTGACAAATTTCAAAAAATATGTTATGATTTTAATACAGTCGTCTGAACTGAGGGAAGTCCGGTGTAAATCCGGCACAGCCGTCACTACCGTAACAGTCGGGTCGCTCGCAGACAATGACTGACAGTTCCTTTGCGTTTTCGGACATGGGAAAACGCTGCTGTTCCGTCAAGGGGCGGAGTTTGCCCTGTATCAGATAGAATAGCTGCACTTTTCTGCCGATAACAGAAAAGTGTTTTTTATTTATCATCAAGAGGAGGATATTTATTATGACAAAAAAAATGAAAAAGATGACAGCAGTTTCCGCTGTACTGGCAATGGCTTTCACACTGACAGCATTTCCGGTTTCTGCACTTGAACCAGCACAGGCTGATATTTTCGTGACTATCTCGGATAAAGACGGAAAATTAGTACTGGTTCAGAATCCGGTCACTGTCACAGATATTGATAATGACGGAGCACTGACAGTTTATGACGCTTTATATCAGGCACATGAAGATTACTATGAAGGCGGTGCAGAAGCCGGCTTTGCAGCTGAAGAAAGTCAGTTCGGATTGTCACTTGCAAAATTATGGGGCACAGCCAACGGCGGAAGTTATGGCTATTATGTGAATCATTCCGCTGCATTCGGCATGACAGACCCTGTAAAAAGCGGCGATTATCTGGCCGCATTTGTTTATACTGACCTGACAGCGTGGTCTGATTCTTACTGCTATTTTGATACAGATGCTGTTTCTGTCTCACCGGAAACTTCTCTGACACTGACACTTTCCAGAGCGGGGTATGATGCAGACTGGAATCCTGTGACACTGCCTGTAGAAAATGCTGTGATTACCATCAACGGGGAAGAAACGGAATATAAAACAGATGCTGACGGAAAAGTAACCATTTCAGCAGAAACAGCCGGAAAATATATCATCAGTGCAAAATCGGATACACTGGTATTAGTGCCGCCTGTCTGCACTATGACTGTGGCAGATACCGAAGCACTTGCCGGAGATGCTGACAAAAACGGCATTATTAATATCTTGGATGTCATTACAATTAATAAGGCAGTATTCGGCAAAGAAAACCTCTCAGAACAGGGTCTGGCTAATATTGATTTCAATCAGAATCAAAAACCGGATTCGGAAGAATCTCTGCTTGTTCTGAAATATATTGTCGGATTAATCAAAGATTTTTCGCAGGCATAAGAAAGCAGATATTATTATAAATAAAATCATCCCTGTTCTCAAACCGAGAACAGGGATTTCTTTACATGTCAAGACTTAAAAATTTGTAACCAGACCAACAATATATTTCAGAATTGTGAGAGAATCATTAGAATCCGGTTCACCGCTTTTATCAACATCGGCATTGGTTTTCTGAGGGGCAGTGAGTGGTTCTTTGCCAAGCAGATTTTTATTCAGTACAATAACATCAAGAATATTAATTTTTTCATCTAAATCAACATCACCAAGCATAATTTCATCAGAAGCTGTTTCTGGTTCAGAAACTTTTTCAGTAGCAGAATTCTTTTCAGTTTCGGTTTCCATCTTTGCAGAAGTGTCAGCCTGTACAGGTGTGGAACCGTCCGGTTCGATACCGCCGACCAGTACGCCATCATCATAGACACAGATATATTCTGTCTTGACTTCGTTATTATTACCGAACATTTCAGTGTCACTCAGCACAGGAAGTCCCTGATAGCTGTAGTCATTTTCAGGATTCCAGTTATCACCGTAGTACATACCCATCGAGAACTGATATTTCTTTCCGGAATTGGCAATTTTATAGCCGTCCCAGCTCACTTCCACATAGTAAGTATTTTCTTTGCCGTCATACTTGAACGGGCCGGAAGTAATACCGTCTGCACCGTCTTCACCAGCTTCGGCACTGGACTGGTCATATAATTCTTTGGCATCCACAG
Source organism: uncultured Ruminococcus sp. (assembly GCA_902796255.1). Lineage (GTDB taxonomy): Bacteria > Bacillota > Clostridia > Oscillospirales > Ruminococcaceae > UBA3855. The sequence continues at coordinate 1,927 of CADBOP010000121.1, read as the reverse complement.
AACTAATGCTGCTGATTTCGCTGGAATCAAAATAATATCTGACAGAAATCTTATCCGAAGGCTTATTGGAATCTGTACGAACCATGAAAGAAATTTTCGTCACACCTGCACCATCATCATGGAGGTCATTGACAGCAAAAGCTTCTACCCAGTAACCGTTGCCGCCTGCACCGTCTTCACCGGAATTTTCTTCAACAGGCGGAAAATCTTCATCAATAGGGTCAGAAGGACTGCCGTAGAAGTGATACAATCCGGCTGCTGCACCGACAAACGCAGCATTATAGTCAATGGTTACTTCATTATAAGTCCAGTCAGAAGTCACATCAAAATGGGCATCTTTTCCGTCAGGACCACCGACCAGAGCACCATATAATACATGTCTCTGCGGAGCAGGGTCTTCACACTTGGTCAGACCAGAAGCCGCTCTGTGATGTGGATAAGCACAGGAATTTTCATTGAAGCCGACAATAAAGCATCTTGGGCCATGTGTGACACCGTCATCACGCTTTTCAAGATAAGTAATATCATTATCGCCCATAAGATATTCCATCTGTCCTTTTGCCCATTCACTTCCAGAACCGGGCTTGTCATTATTTTTATATTTATCATAAATCAGAGTCACAAGCTGCATTGCTGTATCATAACGGGCACTGCCCCATGTACTCATAAACGCATAGCCCTGCGGAGTAGAATAATTATTCTGCCATGTCTTGATGGCTTTTTCAATCTGAAGCCAGAAATCAGCATCATCATACTGATTCTTGCCCTTGGCAGCCCTGTACATGTTCTGCAAGTCTAATTCCGGATGCTGGAGGTCAATAATGCCAAGTAAAGTGTTTGCACCACTCCAGACATCATTCCAGCAGTAAGCCCATCCGGGGGGAGCATAATAATCGACATACGGCAGGCAGTTATTCAAATATTCTACATCTTCTGTAGCAATATAGAGCCATGCAGCTGACCATACAAAGTCATCTTCCCACTTGCTGGAAAGGTAATACTGTTTTGGCCCGTCAGCATTATCGCTTCTCAGAAAGTCGTCTCCTTCGCCGACAGGATATTTTGAAATATGCTTCCATGCGAAATTATAGAGCGATTTTGCATAATCAAGTGATTTTTCAGCATATTCGGGGTCAGTATCTTTAAAATTCAGATAGTTGATAGTCAGTGAAGCAGCAGCTGAAACGACATAATCAACCTGCGGCTTTTCATCGGTCAGGAAGAAAGCCGGTCTTGCCATGCTGTCGACTTCCGGAGACTGCCACAGAGCGTGGTCAATATCACCATCTCCGACTTGATAGCAGTGGGCAACTACATTACCGTCTGCATCTCTGAAAGTACATCTCATGAGATAATCATTGAAATATCTCAGAATAGTTTCAATATGGTCATCCTGTCCGGTAGCTTTATAGGCATCACGGAATTCATAATAGCCCCAGCCCAAAGCGGCTGCGGAATAGTTTTCCGGCATACCGAATTCCACATGGTCACCGGCATCATGGAAACCGCCGGAGACATCAACACAGCCGTCACCGTCAGGGTCAAGCACATCTTTATTGGCATCAATAAATTCCTGAGAAAGATTCGTTCCGACACTTTTTTCATTCATCGGCTGAAGCGGTACAGCAGCATCATAAGCATGACAATCGCCACGCCATGACAGGCGAGAATTTTCATCCACACCCGTACCGCACATATTGGCATCATAGAAATACATAGAATGCTGTAACAGACGGGCGAAATTATCCCGTTCTGTGAGTTCAGCCGAAGCCTGTATCGGGCTGAATGCCGGAAGCATACTTGCTGTCAGCATAGCAGCGGAAGCGGCTACTGCTTTCAGTTTTCTGATTGCTTTTTTCATAACAAAAAACCTCCTGAAAATCAGATTCACAGTTTATACACAATATCATAATTTCATTATAATATT
>CADBOP010000120.1 GCA_902796255.1 uncultured Ruminococcus sp. | reverse complement strand
AAGTAGCAAGCAGGTATAATTCTTAAAATCTATTTTTACTTGAACTCCAAAGCCGGTAAGCTGTTACCGGCTTTTTCTTGTATTTCTGGTATAAAATTAAAAAATCTGCCCATGCTGAAAATATCTCACACAGAAAGGCAGGTTCTCTCCCATGATTAAAGGCGTGAACAAGAAAGTAATTGAAATCAACCGTCCGGACAGTGCCTATTTTGAACGTGCTGTACTCTATCTCAAGCCAGATATCAAAGAAGTACCCCTTCAGGCTGCCCAGATGGAAACGCTGGACTACTTCCCTGCAAACCAGAAACAGAAAAAATCCCCTCCGGCATGGCTGATTTTTCTCCTCGGAATGACCGCAGGCGGCAGCAGTCTCTGGTTATATTTTCTGATACTGAAATCTTAATTCCTGAAATATAATTTTTTTTGCAGGAACCGCAAAAAGTACTTGTAATTTTTCTGTAATCATGCTATAATAATAATAATTGCAAAAAATCACATGTCTACAGAAAGGTGAATGCTATGCCTGAAAAAGAAAATATGATTATCGGCCGGAATCCTGTCCGTGAAGCACTCCGCAGCGGCCGGCCGATTGACACTGTCTACCTGAACGGAAACGGCGGCAGCCTCAAGGAAATCCGTGACCTCGCTGTTCAGGCCGGTGCGGTCATCAAAACCGTAAACGAACAGAAACTGAATCAGCTTGCCGAAGGCGGTGTCCATCAGGGCGTAATTGCGTTCGGTGCTTGTGCTTCTTATGCAAGTCTGGAAGATTTGCTTGCTGTCTCAGAACAAAAAGGCACAAAGCCGTTTTTAATTATCTGTGACGAAATCGAAGACCCCCATAATTTAGGGGCTATTATCCGTACAGCCGAAACTGCCGGTGCGGACGGTGTCATCATTCCCAAACGCCGCAGTGCGGCTCTTTCTCCAACAGTTTATAAAACTTCTGCCGGTGCGGCAAGTTATGTGCCTGTTGCCCGTGTGCCGAATATTGCTGCTGCGATTGACAAGCTCAAACAGCATGGCATCTGGATTTATGGCACAGACATGAACGGTTCACTTTATACAGAAACCTCATTTGACGGTGCAGCCGCCCTTGTTATCGGCTCGGAAGGCAGCGGCATGAGCCGCCTTATCCGTGAAAAATGCGATTTTCTGGTAAAGCTTCCCATGATGGGAAAAATCACATCGCTGAACGCATCTGTCGCCGCCGGCATTTTTATGTATGAAATCGTCAGACAGAGAATGAAATCCAATTAGATAGGAGTCCCCATACATGAAAAAAGAAAGAGAGCATACAGAAACATCCTCCCAGTCTGTGAATGAAACTCCCGCTTTCCGGAAACCACGGGCTGCCCAGCTGGAAACCAGTCGCACCACCGTTTCTTTTATCGAATCCGGCACACCCTCCCGTGCTGCCGGAAAGCCTGCACAGAATCCTGAACCGGCTGCTCCTGAACCGGTGGTTGATGATACATCTCCTAAAATCCGCCGTATGAGTGATTCTACCCGTGCCCGTGAAGCCGAACGCAACCGGCGGCACTCCAAAGTCGGAAAAAATTCAGAAGAAAACTATACTTACGAAAAAGAACGCCCTGACGGCGAATATGCTTATACAGAAATTCATGATGCGAAAAAATATAAAAACAAAAAAAAGAAACTCTTTTCCCGTCCTGATGATGTTACAGCAATGGCCTCAGAAACACTTCAGCTGGATTTAAGAGATATTATCCCTGTCGCTGTGCCGCAGCAAGAGCCTGTCAAGCCTGTAGATGTCAAGCCTGCCCCCAGAGCCCAGAGAACCAGCATGAATTTCAATACACCTGCCCCCGGCACGCTGACTGCCGATTCACTGGATGTCACAATCCGCCGGACTCCTGAAGAAGCAGAGGCCGAAACCAGACGCCGGCAGCATACTTCTGACATGATGAAGCTTGAAAAAACGGCAGATATCCGTTCTGACATCAAAGAACTCCGGAGTGCCGTGGCTTTTCGTGCAGGCGGTCTGATGCTCGCTTCAGTGGTCAGTATGTATCTCTCACTCCGTTATGTATTTAACATTGCATGGCTTAACAGCATTCCGGAAAACCTGATTTGTCTGATGCAGCTTCTGCTGGGTTTTGCGGCCGCTTCTATCTGTCTGCCTGCATTAACCAATGGTCTGTCCCGTCTGATACAGTTTCGTGCAGATACAGACACCCCTGCAGCGATTGCATGGTTTTCCTGTATGCTGGATTCTTTCTTCGGGATTTTTGGACTTTCTCATAACGGGCTGGCCAGTCATTTCATGCCGTGTGCGATTTTTATTCTTCTTCTGCATACGATAGGAAAATTATTTATCATCGACCGAGAAGAAATCAATTTACAAGCTGCTGTAAGCCGCTCTGACTGCTGCGGACTGCATATTATCGAAAACGAAGCCCATGCCGAAGCTCTTGCCCGAGGTACAGTAGATGATTTTCCCGTAACAGCAGCTATGAGAAAAGCAGATTTTCTCACAGATTTCAGAAAATATACTTATTCTGCCGATTTGGCTGACCAGTTCTGCCGTTATACTTCTCCGGTAAGCTGTGCTTTTTCTCTGCTTGCCTCTCTGATACTGGCACTTGTGACAGGAAACGGCATCGGCTATGCACTGGGCTTATTCTCTATGTTTTCAGTTGCAGCGGGCTGTGCAGCAATTACCTTTGTTGTAAATCTGCCTTTATTTAAAGGAGCTAAAAAGCTCTCACAGCATGGTGCATTACTGCTGGGCTATCAGAGTGTGGATGATTTCTATGATACCAATTCTCTGTTAGTGGATGCTGCCTCCATGTTTCCGGAAGGTGCAATCCAGCTGCGTGGCGTGAAGATGTACTCGAATGTCAAAACAGAAGAAACCCTGCTTGCAGCAGCAAGTCTTTCCCGCTATGCCCAGAGTGCATTCAGCAATATTTTCAACGAAGTATTACAGGGCAAAGAACATATGCTGTATCCTATTGAAAACTTTGTCTATGAAGATACCCTTGGATTATGCGGCTGGATTCATAATCAGCGTATTCTGATGGGAACACGTGAGCTGATGCTCGCCCACCGCATTGAGGGGCTGCCCTCAAAGACCAAAGAAGCCGAACTTACAGGGGAAGACCGTGAAGCAATTTACCTTTCCATCTCCGGTAATTTATCCGCTTTATTTGTAATAGAATTACAAGCAGACAAAGTTGTGGATTTCTGGGTACAGCAGGCACTGAAACGGGATTTATCCCTGATTGTCCATAGTGTTGACCCGATTATCACAAGCCAGAAAATGGCAGATTTATTCCATGTACCGGAAGAAATGATAAAAATCATTCCGGCAAAGATGGCAGAAATTTATCATGCAGAAACCGGACATGTCAAAGAAATGAGTGCCTCTATGGCCTGCACGAACAGTTTCAGCAATATTATGCGGCTGATTGCCTGTTCCAAAGTAGTAAAGAATGCGGCAACTGCCGGCATTTTCTTACAGGCTGTAGGTGTTCTGACAGGGCTTGTGCTTGTCATGATGGAATCACTTCTGCACATGGGTGTCACACCGGCATGGATGCTGATTTTGCAGTGTGCAGTATCCCTGATTACGATTCTGTGCGTAAATATCCGCCGTTTATTCTGAGAGGAGGCCAGAAATTATGCGTGACACTCCTGAACAGAGAAATAATACTGATTTACCCCGTCCAAGACAAAATCCTGATGACTCTTTCTATGATATCTACCGGCAGTCAGAAGACACGCTTCCGCCTTTGCAGCGAAGCAGAACAGTACAGACACCGCCTGTGCATACACAGGAATTTAAAATTCCCAAGCAGCATAAAAAAAATTCTGATGCTCTGAATACGCAGGAACTGAAAATTCAGCCCTCTGTACCAGACATTTATGAAAATATTCAGGACACAGACGAAGAAGATTCCGGCTATGGTGCATACGAAGAATATGACCATATCCGGAAAAAAACCTCTTCTTCGCAGCAACACAGAAAAAATACAAATTCTAAAAATTCATCTCATAAAAAGCCCAAAACTTCAGCAAAAAAGCAGGTTTCCGGAAAACATCACAAAAAAACAACTTCACATTCTCATGGGGGCGGTTTCTTGAAAAAAATTATCCGGCATGTTCTGACTTTCTGTCTGATTATTTTTATTCTCTATTCTGCAATTGCTCTGCTGTTAATCCGTCAGCTTGAAAAACTCCCACGGGGAGAACGCACTGTTACTTCCGGCACACTTGACAGAAGCTATGTCCGGAGTGTTCTGCTGATTGGCACAGATGCCCGTGACATCAGCACAGAACGTGGACGTTCTGATACTATGCTGCTGCTTTCGCTCAATTCCAAAACACAGCAAATTTACCTGACTTCTTTTATGCGTGATGCCTATGTAAATATTCCGGAACACGGCTATAATAAATTAAATGCTGCGTATTCTTACGGTGGTGCAGAACTGCTCATGGACACACTGGAAAAGAATTATCAGGTCAGCATTGATGACTACTGTGTTGTCAGCTTTATGGGATTTGCCAGCATTATTGATGCATTCGGCGGTGTGGACATTACCCTTTCTGATGAAGAAGCCAAGGCACTGAATGTAATTCTTCAAAGTGAAGTCAACGAACTGGCCGGAGATGACCCGCTGTCTGATTTTATAGAGAAAGGCGGCACATACCTGCTCAACGGCAAACAAGCCCTGTCTTATGCAAGAATCCGTTATGTAGGAAATGCCGATTTTGAACGCACTTCCCGCCAGCGTGAAGTCATGACACAACTTCTTGAGACAGCGAAAACAAAAGCAGTCACTGCTATACCGGATTTAATCACATCTGCTATGCCGCATTTAGGAACAAACATGTCTGATACAGAGATGTATCTTCTGTCGCTTCGTGTGCCTTTTGCTGTAGGGTATGACATTACACAGATACAGATTCCGGCTGACGGAACCTATTCGGCAGCGGATATTGACGGCCAGTCTGTACTTCAGGTAGATTTTGATGCGAATATCCAGAAGCTGAAAGAAACAGTCTATTCTTTTCCGGAAGCTTCTTCCAATCAATAAGGAGGCACTATGCGGAAATTTTTCTGGTTATTTCTGATTCCTGTTATTTTTCTCACCGGCTGCCGCCGCACTTCAGAGGCAATGCCTGTTTCTGAAAATATAGAACTCATACAGGAAACTGCACCCGAAACAGCACCACTTTCGATTGCAGAACGTGCTGAATTATATACCATTCCGGAAATGCCGCATATCTATGACGAATGCGGCGGTTTATCCGAAACAGAACGGGAACTGCATAACAGCTATCTGGAAGAGCTGGCCTGTTCAAGATTCATGAATACTTTTGTTGTACTGACAGATAATCTCAACGGCAATACACCGGAACAATTTGCTCAGGAATATTATCAGACAATTGCAGATACAGATATTCCTGATGGTTTTCTGTTATTAATCAATAACGATACAAATCAGGATTATCTTTACACAACAGGCAGAGCCAGCCGTTATATTTTGCAGTCAGAAGCAGAAATTCTGCTTTCCGGAGCAACTTACCAGTTAATAGAAGGCAATTATTCTGATGCTCTGTCTCAGATTCTTCCTGTTGCCGAGGCTGTACCTGCCTATCTGTGTGACTGGACAGGAACGCTTACTGAAGAAGAAATACAAGAATTTTCTGCACAACTACAGGCAATACAATCTGAACAGAATTTTCAGTGTGCCGTCCTGCTGCTGCCGTTTCCGGATGCAGCCGAGCTTGATGCTGAAGCATACCTGCACAAGTTCAATGCTGATGCCATTCTGCTGTTTGACCCCATAAAAAGAATGTGCCTGACTGCCGGAGCTACAGAAATTCAGGATTCTGAAATCATTCAGGTTCTGGATTCACAGGGATTATACTGGTCCATAAAATTCTTTTTTGAAAATATTTAAAATTTTTTCAATAAATTCAAAAGAATTTAAAATTTTTTCAAAATACTACTGTACAAATACTAAAAGCTATGTTATAATAAAAAGGAGGATTTTATTTTTTATGCAAAAAGACGTCCAAGATGTTTTACAGAGTGTCGGCAAAGTCATTGTCGGTAAAGATGCAACTGTACTCCAAGCCGTGATTGCAATGCTTTGCGGTGGTCATATCCTGCTTGAAGATGTCCCCGGTGTCGGCAAAACCCAGCTGGCAGCAGCACTTTCCCGTTCTGTCGGCGGCGAATTTCACAGAATCCAGCTGACTCCGGATATTATGCCGTCAGATATTACCGGCTATTCTATTGTCAATTCCAAAGACGGTTCTCTTGAATACCGTCCGGGTGCAGCTGTCTGTAATTTTCTCTTAGCAGATGAAATTAACCGTGCTTCCCCGAAAGTACAGTCTGCTTTGCTGGAAATTATGGAAGAACATCAAATCAGCCTTGACGGGCAGACACATATTCTGCCAGACCCGTTTATGGTTATCGCTACCCAGAACCCTGTAGAAACTTACGGAACGTATCATCTGCCGGAAGCACAGATGGACAGATTTTTTATGAAAATCTCTATGGGCTATCCGACACTTTCAGAAGAATTAGCCATTCTTGACCGCAACGGCGAAGGCAATCCTATTTCCAATATTTCAGAAGCTGTGCTTTCTACCAGTCAGGTCAGTGCATTACAGCAGAAAGTAAATGCTGTACAGGTTTCTGAACCTGTCAAAAATTATATTCTTTCTGTTGTCAGAGCCACCAGAGAAAGCGATATGTCTGCACTTGGTGTCAGTCCCAGAGGCAGTATTGCGTGTTATAAGGCTGTCCGTGCGGCAGCATTTGTTCACGGCAGAAGTTTTGCCACACCGGACGATGTCAAAGAACTTGCTGTACCGGTATTATCACACAGAATTTTATTATCTCCCAAAGGCCGGAACAGTTTAGGCAGTCCGGAAGCTCTTGTACAGCAGATTCTGGAAGCAATTCCCGTTCCGGCGGAGGCATGAGGAATTTCACATGAAAAAAATATCTGCCCTGATTGAACGCTCGAAATTTTATGTAGGTCTTTTGCTGACATTTGCTCTTGCTTACCTGTTCACGCATTATCTTGATGGTGATATTGGAGTTGTTGTCTGGAGTTTTCTGATTCTTGCACCACTGATTTCACTGTTGTTAAGCTGGCAGGCAGCAAGGCAGATTTCTGCTGCAATCGATGCCCCTGCCTATCTGGCAAAGGGCCGGAAATTTACTGTAAATCTCACAGCAACAGCAAACAGCCGTCTGCCTGTGCCGTTTCTGAGATGTGCTCTTGACACTGCACTGAATTTCACACCGGAAGACGCCCGACCTGTACAAAGTGCCATGACTGCGGAAGAACCGCTGCATATTCCTTCTGTGATGACAGCAGAATATGCAGGCTGTGGCATTATTTCCGTGAAAGAACTGGCTGTTTATGATTATCTGGGCTGGTTTCGCTTTCCAGTGCAGCAGATACCTGCTCCCATAAAAATCGGTGTGATTCCGGAGATTCCTTCTCTGACAAATGCGGGTGTGATTCTGCATACTGTCAGTGACATTGTTCTGACACAGGATGACGAAGAAGAGGAAACTTCTGCCTCCTATTCTGCCCAGACTATGCCCGGTTATGTACACAGGGACTATATCCCCGGGGATAATTTAAAGCGTATCAACTGGAAAATGTCAGCCAAACGGCAGAAACTGCTTGTCCGGATGGATGAAGCAGCTGCCACTGTCCGGCCAACAGTAATTCTTGACTTACAGCCGGAAGATAACCCGACTGCATTAAAACGCCGTGAAATATTATTAGAAGGTGCTCTCGGCTTTTTAATTCTGCTTGTTCGTCAGGGGATTCCCTGTACTGTCCGGTTTGCTTCTGACAAAGCATGGAAAATGCTGTTACTCGAAAATGAAGACGATGTCCGGAATGCTGCTGTTGAAATGGCGATTGCTGATTTTGTCAATGACGGCAACCGGATTGACCCGAGTACCATGCATGAAAAAGCAGGTGCTTATCTGATTTATACAGCAAGACCGGATGAAGTACTTGCTGCCGAAGCTGGTACACTGAAAAATTTGGGCTATCTGTGCGGAGTATGTCCGACAGAGGGTGACACTTCTGCAATTTCCGGTTTCAATGCAATCTGGACAATCAGTGAAGAATATTCTATGCAGAATATAAAAAAATAAAATTCAGAATTTATCTTAACCAGAAACGGGGTGATACCGGTGTGGCATAAATTACAAGAACTGTCACAGCAGCCGGCAGCAGTATTTTTCAAAAAGCTGATTGGTGACCCTGTACAGCTCTATGCCGTTTTTCTTGTAACTACTGTCATGTATTATTATCAGAGCGACATGACATGGCTTTATACTGTTTTAGCCGTCTTTATCAGCTGGCTTATGATGCGGTTTTATGATTTTGTTGCCAGACACAAATGGATAGGCCCTCTGACCTATCTGGTTTATCTGTTTGCCGGACTGGAAATTGTCGGCATGATAACAAATTACGGCCGGAAAGATTACCCTATCAGCTTTATGGTCTGGTTTCTGACACCGCAGAGCGTTGTTACATTTTCAGCATGGTATACAATTTCGATTTATTTTCTGATGCTGGGTTTTCTGACCAGTGCAGTATATTATTTTTCTAAAATTCAGTACAGAATCAGTATGCAGTTTCTGATTATGCTGATTCCGCTGAGCTTATATGCAAAAGAAGGCATTCATATGCCTGCTTTGCTGGTGATTATCCTGCTGGCAAGCTATTTTCTTCTGATGATTTACTGCCGTCAGCTCCGGAATACAGATAAAATCCGCTATATGCCGAGTTTTCATGGCAGCATGTCGATTGCAGTTTATGTGCTTGTATTTTCAATTACAGCGGCTATTATTCCCAAGCCGGCCATTGCAGCAGACCGTGAATTTATTGAAAATGCGATGTCCTACAGTACATGGTCAGACGTTCTGATGAATGCCATCAGTATGTTTACCGATTCGACAGACAATACATTCGGGACTTCCAATAATGCCAGAACAATTTATTATGTAGCTTCTCCGGAAGCTCTCCGGCTCAGGACACAGACATATTCTTATTATAAAGCAGATGACACATGGAATGTTATCCGAGAATATGACTATCCGGATAAAGAATATCCGACAGGCGGCATGACCTACCGGCCAAAAGACGGATTACAGGCGATTTTGGATGCTGCTTTGCAGGACGAGAATTTTGCTGAAACCTACCAGCTTTCTGAAGTAAAAGATACGGTTCTGCTGAATCAGGATTTGCGTACTGTGTTTACATGCTGTATTTATTATCCGGTGCAGGTGCTGCCTTCGCCGACAAGAACCGTTTTTACTCCCCGTGGTACTCAGCTGAAAATTTCGGATACTAATACTTTTGGCGGAAATGTCAGTGACTGGACACAGGTACAGTATTATTCTGATACTTATGCAAGATATCAGAATGTCCAGCCGATTTTACAAAAATTCTCCAGCGAAAATTATTTGTCTCTTCTGGAAGATGCTGAAAAGATTCTTGCAGAAACTGCTCCGGAAGAAGCGGCTCTTCTTGCAGAAATGCAGCAGGAATATCAGGAAGCCTATCAATATCTCAATGATGTGCAGGAACAGGATTTTGAAAGCGAAATTATTAAAAATATCGCTGAAGAAATTACTGCCGGTTTCACCTCTGATTTTGAAAAAGCAAAAGCAATTGAAAATTATTTTCTTCAGAATAATTTTGTCTATGACCAGTCCTATCAGAAGCCTGCCGGTTCTAATGCTGAATATTTCCTGACAGAAAGCAAAACCGGTGTATGTTATGAATATGCTACCGCAATGGTAATGCTCTGCCGGAGTATTGGTCTGCCGGCAAGATATGTACAAGGCTATAATCTGAACCAGATGTACGAAGCCAATTTCCGTGGGCGGGACTGTAATTATATTATTAAAGCCCGTGATGCCCATGCATTTCCGGAAGTCTATATTTCCGGCTACGGCTGGCTGAGTTTTGAACCGACAGTGCCCAGCATGGAACTGTTGGAAAATCAGTATGCCGAAAATCAAAATGTTACAAAATTAGGCTTTGCCCTGCTTGGGTTTGCCGCACTTGCAGGAATTATCTATTTCCTGCTGCCCCGTATTCGGGAAAAGCTGTTCCAGAAGCGGCTGCTTCGCATGACTTCTGCCGAGAGTGCAGCAGCAGTTTTCCGCCGGATGCGGCATATCCTGAACTTACCTGAAAGCACTACTGTCAAAGAGCTTTCTGAACAGTCGCTGCCATTTTTCAAAGAACAGGCTGTTTTCGATGCTCTTGATATATTGCTGTACAGTCATGTTCCTGAAACGGAAACTGTTGTGATGACACCGCAGCAGATTGCCCAGCAATATCAGACATGGCTGGAAAACCGTGTGCAGTTTCTTAAAGAACAGGCACAAAAACAAAAACAAGAAGCAAAACTAAACCGTCAAAAACAAAAAACGCAAAAAGCGTAAACGAAAGGAGCATTATTCCCATGGACTTTTTAAAACACAAAATCGCCGTTGCCGGTGCAATTCTTTCTGTTGTCATGAGTGCTTCCCTGCTTGGAAACTCTCTGATTTACGGCTTCAGTGAGGATTACAAAACATGGAAACAGTACGGCAGCAGCTGGAGTACAATGCAGATGGGCACAAGCTCGGATACAGTCAGCCAAAGCGGCTGTGCTGTGACATCTGCTGCTATCCTGATGGTACATTCCGGTTCTGTCAGCAGTGAGGGATTCAATCCCGGTGTGATTGTAGACTATCTGAATCAAAACGGCGGTCTTGATTCTTATGGTGTTCTGAACTGGTGGGTATTATCCAGCTATGCACCGGATTTCAAGTATGTCACAGATGCGGACAATATCCTGCACGGAACTACACAAGCTGAAAAAGCACAGGAAATCCAGAATTTCTTAGATAGCGGCTATTATGTCATGGTACGTATCAGCAACGGAAAATCCACACATTTTGTAGCAGTAGATTCTGTCAATGGTTCAAGAGTTACCATGATGGACCCCGGCAGTTCTTCGACATCACTGTTTGACAAGTATGATGTCAGCAGTGTCACACAAGTTCGTCTGTTCAGAGGAAAATATTCTTCTGAAACAGCCGTTTCACTTGAAACTGCACCGGAAACTGCTCCTGCTGCACCAGAAACAACTGTTCCGGAAACGGCTTCCCCTGTAACAGAAACCACAATTGCAGAAGCAGAAAATACTGATGTGATTATCAAGGATGTCAGTCCTGAAACAACTACCACAGCAGCACCGGCAGCCACTACAGCAGCTACTACTACAACGACTGTAGCAACAGCTGCGGCAACAGAATCTTCTTCCACTTCCGCAGAAACCACTACCACCGCAGCTCCTGCAACAACAGAAATTATTATCACAACCAAAGCCACAACTGCTGAGGAACTTGTTCTGATTGAACCGGAAGAAGAAATACAGCCTGAAATTATTGCTGACCCTGTTGCAGAAGAAGATTTGGCTTATGATATTGAAGTCATATTTCAGGATGCTCCGGAAACCGCTCCGGTTGGTGATGTAACCTATGAAGAGCTTTCCAAAACCAAAACGCTTTATATTCCGGAGGAACAGGCAGAAGCAACCCTGATAGAAATCAAAGAACAACATGTCCTGATGTCTATCAGATTTACTATCAAAACTGACCTGAATCTCCATGCACAGGCAAATCAGGATGCTGAAATTCTGAATGTCATTCCTGCGAATACTTCTTTGAATGTTGTCGAAGTCGATGAGGATTTCAAATGGGGCAGGGTGCTTTATAACGGCTGCGAAGGCTGGATTGCTCTGAACTTTGCTGAGCTTTAATCGCAATATATACTAAAAATCAAGAGCCGCCGTCCGGCATTGTACGGCGGTTCTTGCTATGAAGAAATAAAATATCAAGAAAGGCTGATTTTTTCATGAACTGGATGGAAATTAAAATTATGACAGAAACACCGGCACTTGAAGTATTATGTGCTTTGCTGACGGATTACGGTGTGAAAGGCTTTGTCACACAGGATAAAGAGAGTTTTCAGGAATTTCTGGATGACAAAACCGGAAAATGGGATTATATCGATGAAGATGTAATGCAGCTTACAGAATGCGATACCAGTGTGACATTCTATCTGCCTGATGATGCACAGGGGGCAGAACAGCTTTCTGGTATCCGGAATCTGCTGTCAAATCTCAAGGCAGGGGAAAACGCTGAATTTTTCGGCAGTTTAGCATTCTCTGTCAATAATGTCAGAGAAGACGACTGGGCAAACAACTGGAAACAGTATTTCAAGCCGTTCCCTGTGGGAGAGAAATTATATATCAAGCCGTCATGGGAAAAAATTCCGGAAAATACAGACAGGACAATTCTGGAGATTGACCCTGCTTCGAGCTTCGGAACGGGGCAGCATCATACAACAAGATTATGTCTGGAACTTTCTGAATCCGTTCTGCATGAGCATGATAAGATTCTGGATTTAGGCTGCGGCAGCGGTATTCTCTCAATAGGTGCAATGCTGCTTGGTGCGGATTCTGCTACTGCTGTGGATATTATTGACAATGCTGTCCGGACAGCTGTGGAAAATGCCGAGAAGAATCATATCCGGCCGGATGTGTATCATGCTTACTGCGGAGATATCTGCTCTGATGCAGAACTGAGAGAAAAAATCGGTTCGGGATATGATTTGATTTATGCCAATATTGTAGCAGATATTTTAATAGCTATGTCCAAGCTGTTCGGAACATTTATGAAGCCTTCGGGTCATCTGATTGTATCCGGCATTATTATTGAACGTGCTGATGAAGTTCTGAACGAACTGACGGCAAATGGTTTTGAGATACTGACTGTAAAAGAAAAAGAAGGCTGGGCAGCGGCTCTGCTGAAAATCAAATCTTAAAAAAAAGGCTGATGTACATGACATACATCAGCCTGTAATTTTTTATTTCTCTTCCTGTGCTTCTTTCAGAAGATTCTGGAAACCGGCATTCTGCTTTTCATCTGCATATTTTGTAATACTTTCCAGATTTCTCTTGTTGACAAGCTTGGTTTCTCTGACAACTTTTTCTGCTGTCGGGAGATTATTTTCATCAATCAGGTACTTGAACATCTTGACGAAATTTTTTTTGATAACTGCCTGAATGTCCTTATCTTCGGGATTTGCTGAGAACATACTCCAGAGATACTGATATTTCAGTGCAGAAGACAATTCTTCCAGTACAGAAACATCTTTTGTATCAATCATACGGAACACAGATTCTGTCTTGATTTTGTCACTTGTCTGGAATGTGACACCATGATATGTCACTTCTTTCAGAGCTTCACAGTTATCGAATGCATGTTTGCCAATCTTCTTTACACTTTCCGGAATACTGATTTTCTGAAGTTTCCGGCATCCGCTGAATGCATAGAACCCGATTTGCTTTACCCCCTCCGGAATGATAACGCTTTCAATCAGCGGATGATTCTGAAAAGCATTATCGCCGATTTTTACTGCTGCGGCCGGAACAGAAATTTCTGTATCATAGCCTGCATACCCTGTTACGATACCGTTTCTGATGGAAAAGAATCTATCACTCATCATTTACATACCTCACAATCAAGAATATTTATTATGTTTTATTTTACCATATTTATCAAGATTTGTCAAGAAAAAAACAGTTTCTTTGTCATATCTGAAAAAATCCATTTTTTAGCATTTTCAATATACAAAATGCACAAAACAAGCACGCCTAATATATAAATTATGTAGAAATTTATCTCTGTGCATTGCAAAAGCATGATATTAATGCTATAATAAATATTAGTTTATGATTACACTGTAAATCAGCAGGAAACTGCATAACATATTTATTTATTTTTTATAGCAAAGGAGCGTTATTTTTTTATGAACCAGATTCAGGCAAACAAAATCAAGAACATTGCCCTTACCGGTCATCACAGTTCCGGTAAAACCGCATTAGCTGAAGCTCTGCTGTATTGTGCAGGTGCATCTGACCGCCATGGAAAAATTGCAGACGGTACAACAGTTTGCGATTTCGACCCCGAAGAAATCAAACGCAAAGCTTCTCTGTCCACTGCTCTGGCCGGTTTCCAGTATGGAGATTACTGGATAAACCTGCTTGATACCCCCGGTATTCTGGATTTTGCAGGCGAAGAATTATCCGGTATTGCCGCAGCAGATACGGTTTTAATCACAGTTTCAGCAAAATCCGGTGTGCGTGTAGGTACAAAAAAAGCCTATGCTGCTGCAAAAGCAATGAATAAGGCGACTATGTTTGCAATCACCAAGACAGATGATAAAGATGCAAATTTCTATAATGTCCTGACAGAACTCAAGACCGTATTCGGCCCGACAGTTTGTCCGGTAGTTGTTCCGGTTATCAAAGATTCCCAGATTACTTCTTATGTGAATTTAATCGAAATGAAAGCCTATACTTATGACGAAAAAGGCAAGGCTGTAGAATCAGAAATTACAGAAATCGGCACAGCAGAAAAAGAATATCGTTTAGAAGGCCTTGTGGCTGCCGTTTCTGAAGCCGTAGCCGAAACAGATGAAACACTGATGGAAAAATTCTTCGAGGGCGAGGCCTTCACACAGAAAGAACTGACAGACGGCATTCACAATGCCATGAATCAGGGCTTAATCACTCCCGTTGTATGCACTTCTGCTGCAACTATGGCCGGCATTGACATGCTGCTGAAAGAATTTGAATTATTAATCCCTGCTGCAAATGAAGTGCCGGCAGATATCAAATGCGATGCCTCTGCACCGCTGGCCGCACTGGTATGCAAGACAGTTGCTGACCCGTTTGTCGGCAAAATGTCTTATCTGAAAATTTTATCCGGCAAGATTGCTCCGGATATGACTGTCACAAACTCCAGAACAGGAGCAGAAGAAAAAATCGGTAAAATTTACACTCTGCTCGGCAAAAAACAGACAGAAATCAAATCCGCTGAAGCTGGTGATATTATCGCCGCTGTAAAAATTTCTGCTGTTACAGGCGATACCCTCTGTTCTGCCGAAAATGTGGTTGAAGCTGCCATGCCGGAATTTCCGCATCCCTGCTATTCTATGGCTGTCAAGGCCAAGAATCAGGGTGATGAGAGCAAAATTTCCGGCGGTATGCAGAGACTTGTGGAAGAAGACCCGACTCTGACTTATGAACAGGACGCTCTTACAAAAGAAATGATTCTCAGCGGTCTGGGTGAACAACATCTTGAAATTGCTGTAGCAAAGCTGAAATCCAAATTCGGTGCAGAAGTTGCACTTTCTGTTCCGCAGATTGCCTATCGTGAAACAATCCGCAAAAAAGTGGAAGCTGAGGGCAAACATAAAAAGCAGTCCGGCGGTCACGGACAGTACGGACATGTCAAGATTGCATTTGAACCTTGTGTCAGTGATGAATTAATTTTTGAAGAAAAAGTATTCGGCGGTTCTGTACCGAAGAATTACTTCCCTGCTGTTGAAAAAGGCTTGCAGGATTCTGTCAAGAAAGGTGTACTGGCAGGCTGTCCGGTAGTAGGACTGAAAGCGATTCTGCTGGACGGTTCTTATCATCCTGTTGACTCTTCTGAAATGGCATTCAAAATGGCTGCTTCTATCGCCTACAAAGAAGGCATGAGAAATGCTGACCCTGTCATGCTTGAACCCATCAGCACACTGAATGTCACTGCTCCGGATGAGAATACCGGCGACATCATGGGAGAACTCAACAAACGCCGTGGCCGTGTACTGGGTATGAATCCGGCCGGAAAAGGTGAAACGACTATTACAGCCGAAGTCCCTGCCCGTGAAATGCATGATTTTGCAATGTATCTGCGTCAGGTTACCAGAGGCATGGGCAGTTTCACACTTGAATTTCTGCGTTATGAACCGCTTCCGGCAAATCTGCTGAGTGAAGTCATCACAGAAATTTCTGCTGCCAGCGAAGCATAATATATTTCAGGACTGTATTCTTCTGTACAGTCCTGATTTTTTTGTTTCATTTTATACCAGCGTATTGACTTTTTTTCTGATTTATGCTATGATAGAACTATCTGAATTTTTCAGGAAAGGATGCTTTTATTATCATGTCAAAGACATTTGCAGAAAAATTTGAATCATTTGCCAGAATCGTGATTAGTATTCTCATGATTTATCTTATGGGTTCGCTGAGTCTCATCAGCATGTTTTCTACGACTGGTATGCAGACAATCGAAGAGGGGCAGGATGTCGACAGTGTTGTTATCCGGATTTTTAAAGCACAGGAATCTGTTATTTTTTATCATGATGATGCACTGATTAATATTATTATGCTGGCCGTGTTCGGAATCCTGTGTTTTCTGATTCTGCCGAAAATGAAAAAACTCTCACTGCGGACAGAGCTGATTTTTCTTACTGTGTGGACTCTTTTAGGAGGAATTATCTGGGTCAATTCCTCTATGGTAGAACCGACTTTCGATTCTGCCTATGTAACAGAATATGCAAAAAAATTTGCTTCCGGTGATTATTCCGGCATGAGTGACACATATTTGCAGGAATATCCGTTCCAGCTGGGATATATTTTTCTGGCAGAAATTTTATATAAAATTGCATCAGCCAATTTCGGCGAACCGGAAACCACGATTTTTATTCAGGTCATGAACGTTGTATTTCTTGCCTTGATTTATAACGGCATTGTACTGATAAATCATGAATTATTTGAAGACAAGAGGATTCGTCATATGACTGTGCTGTTATTTGCTGTCTGCACACAGCCTGTAATTTTCTGCACTTTCACATATGGGATTATTCCTGCATTTGCATTTGCTGTGTGGGCATTATATCTGGAAATATTATATTTCAAGAAAAATAAAATCTGGCTGGGAATCGTTTCGGCTCTCTGTTTAGGCCTTGCAGTTATGATAAAAAATAATAATTACATTGTCATGATTGCCATGCTGATTATTGCCTTTATCCAGATGCTCCGGAGAAAGCAGTTGCTGAAAGATGCTGCTTATCTGGTTCTGGCTGGTGTCATGGGTCTGTCGCTGCTGCCGGCTGCCATTTCGCATTATGAAAAGAAAAGTGAGACAGAATTAGGCGATTCTCTGCCCTATGTATCATGGATTGCTATGGGCATGTGCGAAGGTTTCCGTGCTCCGGGGTGGTATCGTGGTACTTACACAACTACCAAATTTGAAGAACTGGATATGAATCAGGAAGCCATGCGGGCTTATTCTGAAAATCTGCTGCATGAGAGGCTGGACTATTTCAAAGAAAATCCGCAGTACCGGAAAGATTTCTTTTACAGAAAATTCACTTCTCAGTGGAATGAGACAAGCTATCAGAGCATCTGGAACAATACCGTCAGAAAGCAGTACAAAGAGAAAGGCAAACTGTCACAATGGGTCTGCTATGACGGTGTAGACAAAGTGAAATCTTATATGGATTTCTACACACAGCTTATTTTCTGGGGATGTCTGCTGGCAGTTATCGGCTGTCTGAAAAGCAAAGAGTTTCTCAGAGTTTCTATGCCTCTGGTTGTACTGGGCGGTATGCTGTATCATCTTCTGGCAGAAGCCAAATCACAGTATGCAATCTCTTATTTCATCATGATAGTCGGCATTTCTGCATATGGCCTCTGCATAGGCTATGACATCTTCTCGAAGAAAATACAGCGTTATCCTAAAATTGCGAAATTCTTCCCAGAAGAAGCACAGACGATTCCTGCACCTGTTCCGGCAGATGTTGTTCCTAAAACGGAAACCGGAACAAAACAGACTGAAAATTCTGAAACCTCTGAAGAAACATAAATAAAAAAGCTGTCCGGATACTGACCGGACAGCTTAAATTTTTCTCTCTTATTCCGTTTCCGTATTTTCTTCTTCAGGGAATAACTCAGGAATCGTATTTTTTGCTTCTTCAATAAAGCCTTCTACTACGGCATCGATATTGCCGTCATAGATAGCAGAATACATCGGCTGCGAATGCAGAACCAGACGAAGACTCAATTTCAAATCCTCATCATATGGCGTAATAGTTTCATTCAGCTTAATATTTGCTGCTGCATCTTTGAGCACTGCAAACTGATTCTGTCCGCCAAGCAGAGGATTGGAATAATCACTTTCTGCTACTTTTTCCATGACAGATTTGTTATTAATAAAATCGCCGGAAGCCAGTGCATATTTTTCCATAGATTCCGCATCAGATGTAAAATATCTGATAAATTCGGCTGCTTCTGTCTTATTGTCACAATTCGGAGATACACAAAGCCACGAACCGCCCCAGAAATATTCCTGCGGTCCTTGCACCAGTCTCCAGTTTCCTTCTGCACCACAGATTTGTTCCAGCTGATTTCCGGCAGTCAGACACCATGTTGAGAAGAAATAGCCGAGTGTGCCTTCTTCCTTGCCGAGCACCATCCAGTCATATTCGCCCCATTGTGCTACTGTGATATCAATAGATTGATTCTGTACATAAGGCACAATCATTTCTGTAAATTCTCTTGCGGTCTGTGTATTGACTTTTCCATCAATCAGCCACGGAGAATTTGTAGAAGTTGCATAACACTGCCATATATCATCCAGAGAAGCCGCCACTGTCACAGTCCCGTCTGTTGCTTCACTGAGTTCTGCACCCATTGCAGCGAAGCCATCCCAGCTGCTGATTTTAGCCTGCATTTCTTCTGGTGTTGTAATGCCAAGATACTGTTCTGCAATATCAGCATTATAGCAATATCCGCCGGGGGTAGCCTGCCAGCTTGCTGCTTTCAGTACACCGTTATTATCCGTGCCAATATCTACAGTATAATCATACGCATCTGTATAATCTGCTTCTGTAATTCCCAGTTCTGAGAGCGGCACAGCATAGTTGTCATCATTGATATAATTCAGAATCCAGCCGGATTCTGCAATAAACATATCCACCCCGTCACCACTGTTAAGGAAAGACTGATATTTTTCATTTGCACCACTGCCGCTGTTTGCACCGCAGTTGACATATTCCACTGCAATATCCGGATTATCCTGATGAAATACTTCAATCATATTTTTCAGGTCATAATTATTCCAAGAAGCGATTGTCAGCACATCGCCGCCGTCTGTAATTGTTTTTGGCATGGGCTGGCCATTACGTTCCACATATACTTCCAGTGTGCCGGTAAATTTTCCTGAGCCGACATCTGCCGCATAACGCAGAATCCAGCCGGCATCTGTCGAATCCACGACACCGCTGCCATCGATATCGCCAAACAGCTGTACATCCTCTGCACTGCCTGCAAACGTAGTCAGCCCGCTTGTACAGAGAACCAAAGCCAGTAATGCTGCTAATCGTTTTTTGACATTCATGTATAAAACCTCCTTGAAAATAAACTAAAAATACTCAAGCTGATAGAAATATTATAACATTTCCGTGCAACAAAGTCAATATATTCTTCATATATTTTTTCAATTTATTGTACAAAATCGTGCATTTTCTCTTTTTTTCCAATATTTTATGAAAGGAGTCTGGTTTTATCATGACTGAACTGCAAAAGAAAAAAATCCTCTGGCTTACCCGTGCCAAACTTGCCGAACAAAAACTGAATGCCTTGTCTGCCGTCCGCAAGCATGACGAACAGCTGCTTGCGGAACTGAACTATTTCGGCGAAGATACTACAGTATTATCCGCACAGCTTACAGATACTCTTACCCAGACAGAAGCCCAGCTTCACACACTGCTCACACTTCGGGAAGAAATCCGGAACACGATTCTTTCTCTCCCAGACCTGCAAATGCAGACTATTTTACTGAGAAAATATCTTTCTTATGAAACCAATGAAAAAATTGCAGATGCCATGTTTTATGATGTCCGGACAATACAGAGAAAACACAAACAGGCACTTGACCAAATTTCTCTTCCGGCCGGAACTTGCATATCAGAAACAACAATTTTTCCGAATATATCTTGTGAGAATTGACAAATCCAATTCAGGATTTAAAAAAACATTGACAAATCTATCAGAATGTGTTATACTTAATTTATAAAACATTCTGAAAATGACCGGAAATCAAAGCAGACTTTTCTATCAGTTTTCCTGTTCCGGCTGCTGTCACAGGCATTCTGCAAGCAAACAAATTAAGGTAAATCTGAAAATGCCACTGTACAGCTTTTGTTCAGTTTTGCAAAGTCCTTGTAAAATCACCAAAGCTGTGCAGCTTATTTTTAAAAATTATCAAAAAACAGGAGGTCTTTCTCTGCATGGCAAAAGCAAAATCCAAGAAAAAAAAGAAAAAGCAAACCCGTGAAGTAATGATTCTTATCATACTGCTTTTCATCAGTGCCGGTCTGATTACTGCAATGATTACGCTCTATAATCAACGGAAAAAGCAGGCCGGACAATCCGCAGAAGTCAATATTCCTCAGAGGCCTGAAGAAACCGGCCTGAATCCTGTTGTGATTCCGGACGCTGTACCCAGTACAGAACCAGTCTCCGAAACTGAACCCGTTACAGAAGCACCTGATGAAAACCTGCTTCGTGCAGAAGAAGTCATGCAGACAATGACACTGGAAGATAAAATTTATCAGATGTTTATTGTCACACCGGAAGTTCTGGTTGAAAATGCTGTCACCGCTGTTGTTCAGACAGGCAATATGACAAAAGCGGCTATGGACGAAACCCCTGTAGGTGGTATTGTCTATTTCAGCCAGAATCTTGAAGACCCAGACCAGACAAAAGAAATGATTTCCGGTGCTCAGTCCTATATGCAGGACACACACCAGATTGGCATGTGGATTGCCGTAGACGAAGAAGGCGGAACTGTCGCCCGTGTCTCTGACAGTCTGGATACTAATTTCTTTGATGATATGGCAGTTTATGGCGAAAAAGGCGACACGAACGAAGTGATGACAATGGGTTCGACAATTGCTGCGGATATTTCCCAGTTTGGTTTTAATCTGGATTTCGCCCCTGTTGCAGATGTCAACAGCAACCCTGACAATGAATTACAGGACAGAATTTTCAGTGATGACCCCGCTGTTGTTTCCGACATGGTGGCAGCGATGGTGACAGGATTACAAAGCTCTGGTCAGGTCAGTGCAACCCTCAAGCATTTCCCCGGCCTTGGTGCAGAAGACGGCAATACCCATGAAGATGCCTTCACACGTATTGAACGGGAATATACAGATTTGGATACTGTCGATTTTGTACCGTTCCGTAACGGCATTGCTGCCGGTGCAGAATTTGTGATGGTCGGCCACCAGATTATGAGCTGTGCAGGAGATGACCTGCCCTCAGACCTTTCACATGTAGTTGTCACAGACTGGCTCAGAAACGGCCTCGGTTTCAACGGCATTATTATCACAGATGCCCATAATATGAATACAATCACAGAAAATTATTCTTCCGGAGAAGCTGCTGTCATGGCGATTCAGGCCGGTGTAGATATCATTCTGATGCCTACAGACCTTGCAGAAGCCGCAGAAGCTGTTTCCGAAGCTGTTGCCTCCGGCCAGCTCTCTGAAGAACAAATTAACGAAAGTGTCAGAAGAATTCTGACTCTCAAAGCCAAGCATCATCTGCTGTAACATGCAGCGATATATCAAGAATTAAAGTGAGGAATTAATTATGGAACTGACACAGGACCAAGTCAACCGCATTCATTCTATGGCCGCCCAGTGCCTGAACATCATGGAAAAACAAGACAGAAAAGGCCAGTATAACGTTCTGGTAAAACTCTATACTGACCAGTTTAAAGAAAGCAATAAATCAAGAGAGTATTACGGCGAGCTTCAGACATGGAAAAACCTGACCGGTACTTATGAAAAACATGTAAAACAATGTGAAATTAAAATGGCTGAGCTCCAGAAAAGCCTGAACGCAACTGCGGCAGAGCTGCAAAACGAAAAAGGCAAGACATACCGCTGGTATCAGGCTTATAACGAACAGAAAGCCACTATGGAAAAAGGCGGCGAGGAACAGTCCAAGCTGAAAGAAGAAATGCAGCGGCTGGAAACAGAAAAAGCCCGTGTGCAGGAACAGCTTGATGCACTTCAGAAAGGCGGTGCAGGCGATGAAAAAATCCAGAAGCTGATTGCACAGCAGCAGGAACAGACCATCGCCAATGACAAGCTGCGTGAAGAAAATGCAGATTTACAGGAAGAAATCGAAGAACTGAAAGCAGAACTGGAAGAAGTAAAAAATAATCCGGAACAGGATAAGGCCGGCGAAAAACTTTCTGTCGAAGTAGATGACCTGAATGCCGAAAATCATCAGCTTAAAATTCAGCTTGACGAACTTCAGCAGAAACAGCCGGAACAGGCAAAAGCCAATAAAATCCTGCATGAGAAAAATGAAAAACTGCTCAAAGAAGTAGACAACCTGCGCAACGAACGGCAGCTTCTGAAAGAACAGCTTGAGATGCTCGAAAACCAGAGCATTACTAAAAAAGAACGTCCCGCTCGGGATGATGACGAACTGGACGAAGAAATGGAAGAGCTGATTGAAGAAAAAGAAGAGCTGGAAGACAAAGTGGACGAACTCCAGAATGTTAACAAACAGCTCAAAGAACAGCTGAGCCAGATGGAAGAAAAAAGTAAAGAAGCTGTTCTGCTCCAGAAAAAATGCAGTGAACTGGCAAACAAGAACAAATGGCTTCAGAAACAGAATGAAGATTTGGAAAAAGCTGCAAAATCCGAGAAGAAATCCGATGCTCCCACCATTCAGGAACAGTTTGAAAAAATGGGTCTGGACTATGACGAAATGCAGCATGAACTGGATTCTCTCAGAATTGAAAAGCAGCAGCTTATCCAGCAGAAAGCTATGGTGGAAGCACAGTCCAACATGGATTTGGAAGAACTCCGCAAAGAAATTGACTCGCTCAAGGAACAGCTTGCAAAAGGCGGTTCTTCTGTACCGGTAACTGCTCCTGTTCAGCCACCGGAAGTACCGGAAGTACCGGAAGCTCCTGAAGCACCGGAAGTTCTGCACATATCTGACCTGAGCAAACCTGTTACAAACAGCAATGTGATGGACGAAGCCTATAAACTTTCTACCTCTTCTGTTGAAGTAGACAAGCACGAAAACAGCAAATTCCTGAATGTTATGCTGTTAGGCACAAATCTGCATCTGTCTGAAATGCCTGCCAAGGGTGCTCCGATTGTAGTCATTGACAACAAGGCTTACCCGAACCCGCATTTCTACAAGGGCTTTACTTCCGGTCTGGAAACAACCAGCAGTGTGCGTCCGCTGAACAATTTATTTGACATAGACGGCTTGCAGGAAGACTGGGAAAGCAAATACAGCCTGAAATCCGTAGAGCCGGCTGAAATGAAAACAGATGACTCCGGCATTCAGCTCGAAAAGAAAGGCAAAATTGTTCTTTTGCCGGATATGAAATAATCCCCATTATCAGGAAAAGAGGAAAAAGTTTTGATACCTTTAATTATCGTGATTGCCCTGCTGATGGCTATTGTTGTAATTCTTCTGCTGAGCATTCAGGCAAATCAAAAGCATTCTCAGTCTTTAAAGCAGCAAAACAAGGAACTTCAGACCGAAAACAGGTCACTGAAAAGCCTGAATAAAGAACTGAATACAAAAATGAAAAAACAATCTGGGTTTAATCCGGATGTTTCTACTGATGGAAATTCCACAGAATTTAAAGAACTGATGGAAAAGTATCAGAATCTTCAGGCAAAACATCAGAAAACTTCTGACGAGCTGGAACAGCGACAGAAAGAATTACAGTCAGCCAAAGAGGAAGCTGAAAAAGCAGCTGCCGAAACAGCCCGCATTCAAGCAGAACAATCTGTTTTTTCAGAAAAAGAAAAATCACTTCAGGAGCAAATTGAACGTCTTGAACACAGCTGTGGTGTGCTGCGTGACGAGCGGAAACAGCTTCAGGAAAACTTGACAAAAACAGAAAAGAAATGTCAGGAGCTGGAATATGGCCTCAGCCGCAGCGGTGAAATTCATGTTTCTGAAAGCGAAGAAAATGACGAACTCCGCTCACAGATTCAGAATCTTACAGAAGAAAACTCCACATTCCGTGAAAAACTCGGAGAAGCTGCACAGCAGGTTCTTGCACTTCGGGAAGAACAGAAAAATCAAATTCAAAAAAGTGAAGAAAAAGCTGCTGAAATTGAAAAAGAATTACAGACAGCTCTTGAAGAAAACAAAAAATGCAGAGAAGAAATCGCTGATGCCAATGCACTGGCAGATACCCTGCGTTCTGAAAAAGAAGCCCTGACAGAACAGCTTGCAGAAGCTGCCAGAACTTCTATGCCAGTATCCGAAGCAGAAGAAAAACTTGATGCCAGTGAACGGGAAAAGAAAATTCTCCGTGCTTCTCTCGAAACAGCTGAAAAACAGGTCAGTGAACTCCGGCAGGCACTGAAAAACCAAGCCCCTGATACTGATTCTGAAATACCTGTTCTCCGTCAGAAACTTGCAGAAGCAGAAGAAAAAATCCAGCATCTGCAAACAGCTCTGGATGCGAAGCCCAAAGCCGCAGAAATTCCAGAACCTTCCGAAGAAATTACCACTCTGCAAAAGGCACTTGAAAATGCAAACAATCAGATTAAAAATCTGCGTGATGAACTGGATGCCAAGACAGAAATTCCCTCTCGTCCCATAGATGCAGAAGTGGCTGAACTTCGTGCCGAAAATGAAAAGCTTCAGGAACAGAATCTTGAATTTTTCAACAAGCTGAAAGATGCCGCCACACAGGTAAAACAACTCCGTGCGGAACGGGATGCCGCTCAGAATACCGGTTCAGCTTCGGAAGAACTTCAAAATCAGCTTATTTCCGAAAAGGCCGCTCTGCAAGAACAGCTGGAAGATGCTCAGCAGCAGATTAATGACCTGATTTCTGAACTCACCAGCCAGCCGAAAGATACTTCTGCTTTACAGGAACAGCTGGAAGATGCTGAAAAAGAAATTGCTGCACTTCATGATGCCATTCAGCAGGGGCATACCGACCATGAACAGGAACTGACTGCACTGCGTGAAAAACATCGTGAAGAACTCTTCACACAGAAAAAAGCGGCAGAAGAAAAACTTTCCGAAGCATTACAGCAACTTTCAGAAGCACAAAATTCTGACAGTGATGAACTGCATACACTCAGAATGCAGAAACAGGAACTGGAAGAACAACTGAAATTCGCTGTGACACAGGCACAGAATTTCCAGTCTGCTCTGGAATCTTCTCAGGATTCTGAAAATCTTGAAGTTTCTGCTCTGAAAACAGAAAAGCAGCAGCTTTCTGATGAAAAACAAAAGCTTTCTGCTGAAAAACAGAATCTGAAAGAACAGCTTGCAGATGCAGAACAGCAAATCAATGACCTGATTACAGAACTGAATAATCAGAAAAATTCCGAAAATTCTGAACTTTCTGCACTTCAGTCCGAACAGGACAAGCTTATGCAGGAAAAGCAGGAACTGGAAGAACAGCTGAAATTTGCTGTAACACAGGCACAGAATTTCCAGTCTGCTCTGGAAGAAAAGCAGGAAGCCGGCGAACAGGAAGTTATTGCACTGAAATCTGAAAAAATCAAGTTATCCCGTGAAAATCAGGAACTGTCCGAACAACTTGCAGAAGCTTCCCGCAAAATTGAACAGTTCGCAGATTCCGGTCAGGAGGTTGTTGCTCTGAAAACAGAGAAAATCAAGCTTGCCCGTGAAAATGAAGAACTGGAAAATCAGCTGGACGAGTTAACAGCAAAACTCTATGAGAAAAACGGTGCAGAAACGCAGAAATTCATCTCTTTGCAGGCAGACTATGATACACTTGCACAGGAAAAGCAGGGGCTTTCTGAAAAGCTTGCCGATGCTGAACAGCAGATTAATGACTTGATTTCTGAAATTTCTGCCAAACAGGAACAGCAGGAAGCATATGCTTCTGTTTCTGAAAAACTTGCTGCTGCTCTTGAAAAACAGCAGGCAGATAAACAAGAACTGGATTCGCTCTATGCAGAATTGGATTCTGCTCAGAAACAGCTGGAAGCCGCTCAGCAGGAAACACAGGAACTTCGTGAAAAACTTGAAGCCAATGATGATTTGGACACTTTCGATGAAGAAGCCTCCGGTGACCTGCGGGCACAGCTTGAAGAAGCAGCCGAAGAAAACGAAGATTTACGCACTGAACTTGAAAATGTTCTTGAACAGAACGAGCAGTTACAGTCTGAAATTGACCGCATGACGATTCAGACCACTCAGAAACAGTCGGAATTACAGGAAAAACTGCATACTGCGGAACAGCAGTATCAGATTCTGCAAACAGAAAACAAGAAACTCCGTCAGAATCTGGAAGAATATAAGGCCCGTATGAATGCCAAGCGTGAAAATGCCGGTGCAGCGTATTTACAGGCTGCTTCCAGTGCAGAACTTCTGGACAAACAGGAAGGTACACGCTTTGTGCATATCAATTTCTCAGAAGAAGGCGATTTGGTTCTGGAACATGTCCGTGACCCGAAAACAGCTGAAATTGCTCTGCTGCGGAATGGTGCTATGATTCCCAATCCGCATTTCTACCCTGCTCTGACAGGTCAGGGCGAAACTGGTGAACAGCTTGAAATTCTGTTGCCGGTAT
Source organism: uncultured Ruminococcus sp. (assembly GCA_902796255.1). Lineage (GTDB taxonomy): Bacteria > Bacillota > Clostridia > Oscillospirales > Ruminococcaceae > UBA3855. The sequence goes on along the minus strand of CADBOP010000120.1, from coordinate 5,740 downwards.
TTGAAATGCCGGAACTGGATGATGACAAACAGTATCCTGTCAAGGCACTGAATCCGGCTGTCGGTGAAATCCGTGACCGTGCACTGCATGTGAAACGCAAGGGCAGAATTGAAGTATAAAAAAATAGCTAAAATATCCTCTGTTTTCAGAGGATATTTTTATTATTTCTGTCATTGACAAATCATAAAAAATATGCTATAATTTGTCTTGTAACAGATTATAGTATTCATGGGAGCTGGCTGTAGAAATACGGTTAGCTTTTTTCAGAAAGTTTTATTGTTTTTTTCTATCATTCTTGACATATCTGCAAAATCATAGTATAATTAATATTGTGCGAATGCAAACAGCATGAGATGAGGTGATGCAATGCAGGAAGATTTACACAAAGAACTGCAAATTGCAGCAGTCGGAACAATCATTCTGGATTTGCTGTTCTGGATAGTTTCCCTGTTTCTGATTCATTTCCGGATTGCAGTGCTTCTTGGTCTGCTTCTGGGCAGCACCGGCATGTTATGTAATTTATTGCTGCTCCGGCGGAGCATTCTCAATGCAGTCTATCACGGCAAGACCAGAGATTTCAAAGGGTATCTGATTCGGGTGCTGCTTGCCTCGGCTGTGATTGCTGCTGGTCTGTTGTTTGAACAAGTGAACGCTGTCGCATGTGTTGTGCCGTTTTTATACCCGAAAATTATTTTCGGCATTTTCTCCATGCGAGCAGATAAAAAAACAAAAAAATTTTAAGGCAGGAGGGATTTATTCTTGAGTATCAGCGATTTTTTAAGAGGTTCTCCCGATGGTGTGGACGTCAGCGGCCCGAAAATCGTCTGCTCGTTCGATATCGGCGGACTGACTATCAATCTGACGGAAACTATCGTTCTGAGCTGGGGGATTATTTTAGCCGTCACACTTCTGCTTCTGTGGCTGACCAGTGATTTGAAAACCAAAAATATTTCCAAAAAACAGGCAGTTGCAGAATGGGCTGTAAAAACAGTCTATAATTTAGTAGAAGACACTATGGGAAAGCACTGGCGATGGTTTGCCCCCTATATCGGTGCATTGTTTACCTTCTCGATTCTGGGCAGCTTAATCAGCATGTTAGGACTGCGTTCCGTGACAGCAGATTTCAATGTGCCTCTGACATGGGCATTGATTACTTTTGTACTGATTCACGGGACAAATATTAAAACTCATGGTTTCGGCGGTTATCTGAAAGGCTATGTTGACCCTGTACCGGTCATGCTGCCGATTAATATCCTGAGTGAAGTGGCAACTCCGGTTTCTATGAGTCTGCGTCATTTCGGCAATGTGGTAAGTGGTATGGTTATCACAAGCTTGTTATACTATGCACTCTCTGTACTTACAGCGAAAATCGGTATTGCCTTTATGACTATCGGCATTCCGGCGGTGCTGTCTCTGTATTTTGACCTGTTCAGCGGCTTTATGCAGGCCTTTATCTTCATCATGCTGACAATGGTCTATATTTCCAATGCAGACGGTAACGCTGAAGCATAAAAATTTTATTAAAATTATCTTGGAGGTATTGTTATGGAAACAAATAATGTAGATTACACAGAACTGTCCAGAGCCATCGTGCTGGGTGCATCTGCTCTGGGTGCAGGTACAGCAATGATTGCCGGTATCGGCCCTGGTATCGGTGAAGGTTATGCAGTCGGCAAAGCCTGCGAATCTATCGGCCGCCAGCCGGAAAGCTCCGGTGCAGTTACCAGAACGATGTTTATCGGCTGTGCCGTTGCAGAATCTACTGGTATTTATGGCTTGCTCGTTGCCCTGCTGCTGATGTTTGCCAATCCGTTTATCAACAAAGTCAGCGGTTAATCTCTACAGGAGGCAGAAAATTGGATTTTTTATCAATTGATGTCGGTACTATCTTATTCACACTGATTAACACAGGGCTGATTTTTCTGGCATTCAAGCTGATTCTGTTCAAACGCATTGATGCGATTCTCGAACAGCGTCAGCAAGAAGTAAAAGAAGTCTATACCAAAGCGGATACTGCACTGGAGTCTGCCAATTCTGACAAAGAAAAATATGCACAGGCCATTGCCGGTGCAAAGGAAGAAGCAGACGGCATTATCAAGCGGGCTGAAAAAATCGCACAGAAACAAGGCGATTCTATTTTAGACAAAGCCCGTCATGAAGCACAGACCGTCCGTGAGAAAGCCACTCTGGAAACAGAACGTGAAAAGAATCTTGCCAGAACAGAATTACAGGGCGAAATTTCTGAACTGGCTATGGAACTGGCTGAAAAAATTATGGAAAAAGAAATCAACAAAGCCGACCACGAACGGCTTATCAATGATTTCATTCAGAATATAGGTGAACAGTCATGACACAGCAGACAGTAGGCCATGTCTACGCTGAAGCCCTGTTTCTTCTTGCACAGGAGGAACATCAGGAAAAGCGTATCTATCAGGAACTGAATCAGGTCACAGATTTGATGATACAGTATCCTGAAATGATTTCGCTTTTAGATGTACCGACTCTGGAATTATCAGAAAGAATTTCTGTTTTACAGAAAATCATTGGTGAAGAACAGGGCATCACTGAAAACTTTCTCTGTCTGCTGGTGGAAAAACGCAGAATCAACAGAATTTCTGAAATCCGGAATGCTTTTAACAAGCTGTATTATGAAGCGTTCTCGATTGCCGAAGTTTTTGTAACTTCTGCTGTTCCGCTGGAAGATTCGCAGAGAACCGCCCTGAAAGAAAAATTACAGCAGAAACTGGGAAAAAGCATTCTGCTTCGTGAATCAATAGACAGCTCGCTGGTGGGCGGTATGATTGTCCAGTACGGTGACACCAGAATGGATAATTCGATTAAAGGCAGAATGCAGGCATTTGCTCAGCAGTAACATGGAAGCAAATATTATTAAAGTCCGCTGGTATGCGTATGCATTTATTGCATTTTTCGGGGTATTATGTTTAATTCTCACATATAGTGCTCTGATAGCCAGCAGAAAAGAAAAGAAACATATTTCCGGTGTGCCGTTATTCGGCGGATTTTTCCTGTTTGTCGCCGGACTTGTTTCGCCGTGCAGATGGCTTTGTTTACTGTTCCTGCTGGATTACGGCTACTGGGAAATTGCATATATGCTTTACTGCGATTTTATCAAAAAAAATAAGAATCAAAATTCTGATAAATCAGATAAATAATTTTATGAGAAAGAGGTGTGATTTTCTCTATGAATTTAAGACCGGATGAAATATCCAGCATTATCAAAGACCAGATTAAGAACTATCATGCACAGATTTCGCTGTCTGATGTCGGTACAGTCATCACAGTCGGTGACGGTATCGCTAATATTCACGGACTCGAAAAATGCATGTCCGGTGAACTGATTCAGTTCGAGAACGGTGTCTATGGTATGGCTCTCAACCTCGAACAGGATAGTGTCGGTGCAGTTCTGCTCGGTTCTGATGAAGATATTAAAGAAGGTTCTTCTGTCAAGAGAACAGGTGAAATCATGTCTGTTCCGGTTGGTGAAGAACTGCTTGGCAGAGTTGTCAATGCTCTGGGACAGCCGATTGACGGCAAAGGTACACTTAATACTACCAAGCGTGCTCCGATTGAAAAAGTTGCTTCCGGCGTTATCACAAGAAAATCTGTTCACAAGCCCTTGCAGACAGGCATCAAGGCCATTGACTCTATGATTCCTATCGGCCGTGGACAGCGTGAATTAATCATTGGTGACAGACAAACCGGCAAGACAACCATCGCTCTTGATACGATTATCAATCAAAAGGGACAGGATATTATCTGTATCTATGTAGCTATCGGCCAGAAGCGTTCCACAGTCGCAAACGTAGCCGAAACGCTCCGGAAAGCCGGTGCAATGGATTATACTATCATTGTATCTGCAACCGCTTCCGAACTTGCCCCCTTGCAGTATATTGCACCTTATTCCGGCTGTGCAATGGGTGAATATTTTCTCGACCAAGGAAAAGACGTGCTGTGTGTATATGATGATTTATCAAAACATGCGGTTGCTTATCGTGCCTTGTCACTGCTTCTGAAACGTCCGCCGGGACGTGAGGCCTTCCCCGGAGATGTATTCTATCTGCATTCCAGATTACTGGAGAGAGCTTGCAGTTATAATGAGAATTACGGTGGTGGCTCGCTGACAGCTCTGCCGATTATCGAGACACAGGCCGGTGACGTATCCGCTTATATTCCTACTAATGTTATTTCTATTACAGACGGCCAGATTTTCTTAGAAACTGACCTGTTTAATGCCGGTGTACGTCCTGCCGTGAATCCGGGTATTTCAGTATCCCGTGTCGGAAGTGCGGCACAGATTAAGGCTATGAAAAAAGTATCTGGTTCTCTGAAATTATCTTATTCGCAGTACAGAGAATTACAGGCATTTTCTCAGTTCGGTTCTGATTTGGATGACGACACGAAAAACCGTCTGGCAATGGGTGAACGTATCGTAGAAGTGCTGAAGCAGGATAAAAATTCTCCTGTTCCGGTAGCGATGCAGGTATGTATTATTTATGCAGTAACCAAGGGCTATCTGAATGCTATTCCTGTTACAAAGATTAAAGAATATCAGGAAAAATTATCCGTATTCATGAACGAATCCCATCCGGAAATTCTGCAATCTATTCTGGATACGAAAGATTTGACTGCTGATAACGAAAAGGCTCTCGGCGAAGCCCTTACAGAATTCAACAAACAATGGTGATACTATGGCAAATCTGAAAGATATTAAACGCCGGATGCACAGCGTTCAGAGTACAATGCAGATTACTAAGGCCATGGAGCTGGTAGCCTCTTCTAAATTAAGAAAGGCAAAAGACAGAGCCGAAGCTGCTCAGCCGTTCTTTGAAGCGACTTATAAACTAATGTCTGAAATTGCTGCCGAAGACCCTTATTTCAATTCGCAGTTTGTCCGGAAGCGTACTGATACTGGTGCTTGTCTGTTAATTGTCATTGCCGGAGACAGAGGCCTTGCAGGTGGTTTTAACTCGAATGTTCTGAAAATCGCTCAGGCAAGAATTAATGAAATTAAAAAGCAGGGCGGAAATCCTATTGTAATGCCAATCGGTCAGAAAGCTGTGGATTATTTTGAAAATAAAGAAGTTAAGATTCTGAAAGCTTATGACCATATTGCAGAGCATATGAATATTTATCTTGCCATGGATATGGCGGAACTGATTCTGAATACTTATAAAAGACATGAATCACTCCAGACGGTCGAGATAGTTTTCACAAACTATGTATCGCCTATCATGCAGGTGGCGCAGAAAATGGAAGTCATTCCGCTGGACGAAATGCCCGGCAGTCACCCCAGACGGTGTGCTGTCGAATATGAACCTTCTCCGGAAGAAGTTTTTGATAAACTTGTTCCCCGCTATGTCGCAAGTTTACTCTATGGTGCAATTGTAGAATCTTTTGCTTCTGAACAGGCAGCAAGAAGAACAGCTATGGAAAATGCGACTGATAACGCTACTGAAATGATTGATAATCTGTCATTACAGTATAACCGTGCAAGACAGGGTGCAATCACGCAGGAACTGACTGAAATCGTGAGCGGTGCGAATGCACAGCAGTAATTATCATGAATCAGAAATTATTTATTCAGGCAATTATAAAATTTCTGACAGGATTCATTCTGATTTCGGCATTGCTATTTCTTCCTGCCGGAACACTGCATTATAAAAACGGCTGGATTTTTATCGGTGTGTTATTCATCCCTATGCTGATAATGGGAATTGTT
>CADBOP010000119.1 GCA_902796255.1 uncultured Ruminococcus sp. | reverse complement strand
TCAGACGGTTCAGCAAAAACTGCGTAAAAATCCCGATAATGCCGCTTGATGTCAGAATAGTAATCAAAATACTTTGCAGCATATTTTTACTCTCCTCCCCCGGATATTTTTGAAAGCAGGCTTTCGCATCTTAATTTCGCATCTGTCAGGGCTTTATCAGCCTTGGAACGTCTGAGTGCATCTGCCATGCTCCGGGAGTCTTCTCCGGCACAGGCAAGCTCCCATCCGCCACGGAATGTCCACTTAATGGAAGTAATCGTACTTTTTTTGGGTTCATCTTCATATAAATTAAATGCAATCCTTTGACCCAGATGAAAACGTTCCTGCTTGTGAACTTTGCAGTGAAACGGCCGGAAATAGCAGAAATCATCTGTAAGATGCCCGTCAGCGTCTTTCCGGTGATGAAAATAATAAAGGCCTTCTTTCAGGGCATCAAGTGTATCATAGGGTTCCCCACGGTCACGCTTTTCAATAGCTAAAGTTTCGAAGCCTTCTGCAAAGGGATTGTGATTGATTATAATCTGCAATGGAACCAGATTCACAAAATCTGAAATTCCCGTCCATGATGAAACAGTTCCGCTGAGTCCTTTGATACTGACCAGCACACGCTGAAGCTGATATTCTGCAATTTCACAAGAACCGGCTTCTGTTTCATCTGAAAAGATTTCTGCCTGTCCGAATTCTTCCTGACCGAACTGTCCAAGAGTGAGACTGCCATTTTCTTTAGCGTAGATAAAGCCGCCTGCCAGTTCTGCAATATAGTGAAGCAACTCACGGGGAGAATCTGTCAGTCCGGAAGCCTTCTGCACGGTACAGATGAAGTCAAGCTCTCTTATGCCTTCTTCTCCAATCGGATTAAAATTCCAGTTATTGGTATATCTTCCGTTTTCTTTCTCGTTGAATAAGTCCCATTTCAAAGGTCTTTCACCGATAATGGAATATAAAACATCATTCACATATTCCATGATACGGCCGCACCAGCCGCCGTGCCGGTTCCCATCCACAGCAGGGCTTTCCAGCGTTGTATTAGATGCACTGTAATTTGCAAGTACCTGTGTCAGATTTTCAGTACTGCCGTTTGCCATTGATGATGTGTCCAGCCAGCCGACAGCATCCTGAGCAGTGAGCGAATACAAATCGCCGGAAATCCGCTGAGCCTGTGTAACCCAGAAAACGCCCATCTGTTGAAGGGCGGTTTCATTGCCATACTGATTTTCCAGTATAATTTTCGCACCACGGATATTATACGAATTTGTGCCCGTCACACTGGCCGTCATGGAAAGCGAGGCGGAATAGACACCGCCGATTTCAAAACTGCTGTCCGGACAGCACTGCCGCCGGACAGAAGCCGAAATAATATTTTTTTCTGTAAGTGTAATGCTTGCTCCGTTCCGGAAAAAAAATTGAGCTGAAATTTTTTCCTGTATTACCATGAAATCACCTCCGGCTGACGATAAATCAAGAACTGAAAACTCAGGGATTTGTATGCAGAATTTTCTGTATATATCTGAAACAAAAAATGATTTGAACCGGCAGAAAGCGGCAGCGTTCCGGAATTTTCAGCTTCTACAGAATCCCAGTTGAGGAAATTCTGCTGATTCTTGAATACGGCTGCTTTCAGTCCGGCAATCGTTCCGGAATACGCAAAGCCAATCTGCATTTCTGATTCACTTGTGAATATCACATTTTTCCGGCAGAAGCTTCCGTTCTTGTAGGTGTAGTCTGAAAAATCCTCCGTATTTCCAGACAGAGAAAGCGTGTCAATCTGAATCACAGGAAATGCAATTTTTTTCAAGCTGCCATCTGAAACAGCCATTTTCAGCGGAATCTGCAAAGAAAACAAATCCGGATAAATCTGCTGAATCCTGACGGAAGTATTTTCCGTCAGACAGCCTTCAAATAATTTTTTCTGTACAGAAAAATAATTCGGGTCAGTCGGGGTCGGAAGGGCATCCGCCCCCGCCCGCATACCTGAAAAATACAAGTGCCCCTGTCGGGTATGGTCACTGATGATTTGTGCCTGTGTTTCGGTAACTTCTAAATTCAAAACCGTTTCAGCAGAGTCATTTTCTGCGGTATAGATACAGAGAGAACCGTCAGCCATAGTGAATGTTTTTGCATTCGGTTTTCTGACAAGGTCAGCAGATGTGGTCTGGATACAGTCCTGTGTGACAAGTGCATAACCAGAACCGGACTCCACGTCTGCCTTATAAATATCAATATATCTCATATAAAACTGCCTCCGCTCTGTGCATTTGTCTCAATAATGACCTGCCTGACAGCTGTGCCGACTGCCTGCCTGTCGAGTTCCACAGTAGTATAGATTGTAGCTTCAATTGGTCTGGAATCGGTTTTCTGCATATTCGGGAATGCGGCCGGATAAGAAGAGTTTTCCGGTTCACGGAAGGTATCCCTGAACATTTTCTGTGTTTCCGGCGGTGCGATTGCAGAATAGCCCTGCATCTGTACGGCAGTGTTCAGCTTCATCTGCAAATCCTCCATGTTGATTCGGCTCATCAGGTCATCAAGAGCCTGACTGATTTCTTCTGCCGTTCCGGAAACAGAACCGTCTACTCCGACAGAAATACCCGGCAGAAGCATTTTTCCGATTTCATCACGGAACAGCCTTGACGGCGAATGAATCCCGAAAAAGCTCTTGAATCCGTCTGTAATGGCATCACCGACACTCTGAATCGTGTCCCAGACAACTGAAAGTCCGGCGACAAGACCATCTGCAAG
>CADBOP010000118.1 GCA_902796255.1 uncultured Ruminococcus sp. | reverse complement strand
TATCATTACCATTAGCATCTTTATCATGCTGAATTTCCAGATTCCGGAAAATGACATTATTTCCCTGACCGCTTCCCTGCTTGGTACAAAGTGCAGTATTATACAGCACATGATTTCCATAGCTGCCGACAATAGTCTTATTATCTGTTACATAGATTCTGCCGTCAGGATTATAATAATGGCTCTGGCCGTCTACCTTGTAATTACTGCCGCCGTCAATCTTGCCAGTGATAACAATCGTATATGCTCCGGAAGCTTCTGCATATTTCTTGAGATTAGCAAAAGTGGAAACTTCTACAGTTTCACCGAACAGGCCGCCGATATCTCCGGCCTTGATATTATTTGTATTATCATTGGAACAGTATCCTGCAAAGCCCTGTAAGCCATCACAGTTCAGCAGAAACAGCTGATTGTCTGCACCGGTATAATTTGCCAGTGTCATACCGCTCGTGCCCTGTGTCAGAGCCAGATTAGTATCAGAATAGTTCACAATCTTATAATACAAATCATTTCCGAGGTGGTCCTGTTTGACCGGTACAACATACCAGTGCTGAGACTGTGCCGATTCATAACCATAGACGACAACGCTGTTTCCGGCCGAAACTTTATAGTTCAGCGGTGTCAGCAGTCTGCCGGACTGGGCATTGCAAAGCTTAAAATACGTACCTTTCGAGTCAGCCCCCACACGGTCGAATCTCCATGAAGGTGACAAATCATTCCCCAGAGCTTTCATCACAACTGCGGAATTATCTGCTGTACCGCTTTCTGTCAGTACAGTAGCATTATTCTTCGAGGCAAGATTCATGAGCTGAACCGGATAATCTGCCGAAATCGCCTTTGCTGTCATAGAAGTTTCTGACGGCAGTACAAGCATAACGGACAGAATCATCATCAGAGCTGTTATCATACCGATAATCTGCAATGAAAGCTTATGCTGTTTTTCCATACAAATTTTCCTCCTTTGGATTAAACTGTCAAAAAAATTACAGTCTGAACGAAAACCGAATATTTTTTTGATTCTCCTTTCACGTCTGTTCTTAAACGACTGTCTGTTTATGAACAAACTATGTCTTGTATCTGTATTGATACTTATACATATTATAACAAAAATCAAATTAAAATACAAGCTGTATTTTACAAAATCTGCATATTGCATAAACAAAATCAAAAAATTAAGGCATTCTGCACAAGTAAAAATCTTGACAAAAAAATTTAATTATGCTATAATCTGAAAAAAGAAAGGAAGTGTACTTTATGAATGTCATTCTGGGGCTTCTGGGGTACGCACAACTGATTAATTTCTGGCTGCTGATTCTGCTGTGGAGCAGTTATCCACAGGATATTGAAAAGCGTCTGGCTGAACACAGAACCCATAAAGAACTAAGAAATCTGAAACGGGAAATCCGGCAGAATCTGCCATCTGTCCGGAAAAGAATTTTATATTACTTCACAAAAGGCTCAAAATGGGCAGAACGGGAATATTTATCTGCCGATATGCTTCCGCCGGTGATGCCATTTGTCCGGAATACACTCCCCTATCTGGAATGGATTTCTCTGCTGTTTCTGATACTGGGATTCTGGTATGAAAGTGTTTTGTTTGCGGCACTCGGCTGGAGTGTGACTGTTCTGATATGGATTTTATATCTTCTCTACCAGATAACAGATAAAATCAGCACCCGGAAGCATTTTCCGAAAGCTTCTGCTATGGAAGAAAAAATCCGGAAGCAGAACGCTTTCTACAGAAATCCGAATCATAACCGAAATTATACGCCGCAGGAATGGAAGATTATTATCCGGGCATATCTTCTGCGGTACTCTCCGATAGGAATTATTTTCGGCATACTGGCAGATGATGACATCATATGCTTGTTCCTGATGGGAATTCTCGGTTTGATTCTGGCAGTTGTCGAAGAATATCACAGAAGAAACAAAACAGAAGTATTTCTCTGTGCGTATCAGGATGTCAGTCACAGACGAATGACACCGTTTGAGCATACAGAAGCTTTTGCCGAACACGCTAAAAAAGAAATGTTTCTTATATCGATACTGGAATTTGTTATTTCCGGAATGCTTCTCCTGACAGCATATATTTTATCTTTCTATAAATAAAAAACATCTTTTCTGAAAAGCAGAAAAGATGTTTTCTTTCTATTAAAATCGGGATGACAGGACTCGAACCTGCGGCATCTTGCTCCCAAAGCAAGCACTCTACCAAACTGAGTTACATCCCGATGTGGTGCGCCTGACAGAACTCGAATCTGCGGTCTGAGGAGTCGGAGTCCTCTGTTTTATCCAGCTAAACTACAGACGCATTACTTTA
>CADBOP010000117.1 GCA_902796255.1 uncultured Ruminococcus sp. | reverse complement strand
TTAAAAAAAATTTAAAAAATTTTTTCTGTCAATCTTCTGGTCTTTTCAAAGCAGTCGAAACGGCATTCTTCTATAATAAATTTTGTCAGAATATTGCGGTTTTTCATGATTTTGACAGAATCATGACGACAGCAGGCACATTGTGAATTTTCATAAATCCAAAACAAAGCTTCATCGGGGAAATCAGAATTTTCCTCTGCCTGATTCAACATTTCGATTGTGATATGATGCCAGCCTAAAAAATCATTTCTGTCAATAATAATATATTTTAAATTTTCTAATAAAATTTCTTTATCTTCCGGTTGATAATATAAAATTAATTTTGCAAGAGTTTCTTCCTCATAGTGATGATTTAGAATTTCAAGAGCAGACATTCTTTCTGTCTGCGGATTGGGCTGAATTTCTTCGACACTGGATTGAGAACGGCGTTTTTTATATTTCCTTTTTGGTTCAGGCTGACACATAATTTTTTGAAATCTGCGGATTTCTCTGCAAGATTCTGCTTTTTTGCGGATTTTAGGATAGAGCATTTTAGGCGGATATTTTTCTTTGACATACCACCAGAATGAATCAAACCGGAAACGCAGGTCATCTTCAGGGACATGTTTTTTCCGGAGGAAATATGCACCAATGTCCTGAAATATCTGCAAAGCAGAATCAAAATCAGAATTCAGAAGCAGACATGTGCAGAGAATTTCAAAATTCTGGAGAAGCTCATGAATATACAAACTGTGACGGCGTGTCATGATGATTTTATACATCTGCTGATATTTATCTTTCAGAGCTTGTTCGGCTGATTTTTCATGATAATCATAAGCGAATAAGCCGAGTAAGTCTGTTAAATGATGCATCAGATGCCAGTCTGTATTGATTTCTTCTGATAAAAATTTCTGAATGGCAGGATTTAAAAAATAGTGATAATCTTCATATTGCAGAATTAAATTATAAATAAACAGACTTCTGGAATCTTCGCACTGCAAATCGAAAGAAATATCATGCAGACAGCCATACAGAATTAAATCTCTGTATTCTTCATGATGATGTTCCAATAACTGAAAGCATCTGCCATGTCCGGCGAACATGAATTTTTCAAAAATTTCTTTTTCCGTCATAGAATCTCCTTAACAGAACTACATCCCCCTTTGCAGAGGGATGCAGAAAAATTTTAATATACTGTTACCATTTTATGGCTGACATAGCCACTGCCTCCGGAATAACTGATATAATACCAGTATCCGTCAAAACTGTTGACTGTGAATGTATCTCCCTGTTTCAGTACATCGATAACATTAGAATCCGTTTCTTTTGAGGGAGAACTTCTGACATTGCAAGAACCTACACTGACATAGCCTTGTGTAGCAGAATAATTTTTCTTATCTGTAGCAGGCGGTGTACCGATTGTGATATATTTAGTCTGTACATAGCCTTTGAGTTCATAACCGCTGCCGCTGTCAGTGCCGATATAATAAAAACCATCATAAGTACCATATACCGTCACAGGGTCACCTTCATAAAGCATATCCGCTTCCCTTTTCGGCCCGCTTGTAGATGCGGTCTTATAAATATAACAAGACGTAGTGGAACAATATGCATTTCTTTTGCTGTCATATGCAACATAGCCGACATTCTGATAAGAAACCGGCAGGGCAATGCCATCTGTATCATAACTCAGTACGATACTGATATTATTATTAATTTCATTGTTAATTGCCGGAGCTTCGGCAGATATGACAGGGGCTTCCGTTGCTGCCGGAACAGGAGCAGCCGGAGCGGCATTTCCGCCGGATTCAGCGGCAACCGGCGTTGCTTCCGGTTTGGAAAGGCTTACAAACTCTTTAGGCATATAGCCGTTCAGGTCGCCATATTTCACATAGCACCACTGGTCGCCCATTTCATAAATTTCCACATCTTCTCCGGTGTACATTCTGGCAACTGAACCGGAATTTTCATCAGCCGAAGAATGCAGAACAATATATTCCTGATTTCCTGCACTGACAAAACCGGAAAACATTGGATTTTGTCCCTGCATATTCTGTACTGGCTGTGTATCATTTTCTAAAGAAGGCACTGCCTCTGTCTGAGCCTGCACAGGATTTTCGGCTGATTGTTGTGTAATATCCTGTACTGTCTCACGAATCTGACCGCATCCGGTCAGATAAACAGCCAAACAGCAGCAAACGGCAAACAAATTTGTTTTTTTCATAAAGAAGCAGCTCCTTTCAGATTTTTAATTAAAATTAATTTTTACGTTCTTTTCTTCTGTGGTTACAAGCACTTTTGTAATCACTGTGCCATTGTCAATCATTTCCGCAGCAATCGCATCTTCTACATGGTCACGGAGAACACGGCGGATTTCTCTTGCACCATAGCGTTTGCCGAAGGCTTCGGCAGCGATAGCTTCCAAAGCCTGCTGTTCATACGTGAGTGTGATACCTTTTTCCTGAAGCGGTGCTTTCATTTCATCCAGCATCAGGCCAGCAATAGAGGCATAATCTTTTTCTGTCAGCGGACGGAAAACAATAATTTCATCAATACGGCTGATAAATTCCGGACGGAGGAAATCTCTCAGAGCCTTCATTGCTTTTTCTTTAGAAATATCTTCGACTGTTTTATTAAAGCCGACACCAGTAGACTTATCAGTAGAACCGGCATTAGATGTCATGCAGATAACAGTATGAGCGAAGCTGACAGTTCTGCCCTGTGCATCTTCAATCTGTCCTTCATCGAGAATCTGCATTAAAATATTCATTACGTCCGGATGTGCCTTTTCAATTTCGTCAAATAAGATGACAGAATAAGGCTTTCTTCTGACTTTTTCCGTAAGCTGTCCGGCTTCATCATAGCCGACATACCCAGGAGGCGAGCCAATCAGACGGGCAACAGAATGCTTTTCCATAAATTCTGTCATATCTAATCTGATTAACGGGTCAGCAGCATCGAATAATTCAGAAGCCAGTACTTTGACAAGTTCTGTTTTCCCGACACCAGTAGGCCCTACAAAGATAAACGAAGCGGGTCTGATTCTTTCACTGAACTGAATACGGCTTCTCTTGATAGCCTTGGCCAGTGCATCAACTGCTTCATCCTGACCGATGACTTTTTCCCGAAGACGTTCTGCAAGTCCCTTCATGCGGGCCATTTCTGTTTCAGCAATTTTATTTGCAGGAATTCCTGTCCAGAGTTCGATAACCGCAGCCAAATCGGATTCTTCTACAAAAATTTTCTTTGTTTGTTCTTCCAGCTCACTCTTTTTCATTTCAAGGCGGCTGTAAGCAGATTTGGCTTCTGCAATTTTTTCAAAATTCGGATAATCGCTTTCAGAAAGTTCCGCCAGTTTCTGGTTCATATCTTCCAGTTCAGCAGAGACTTCATCCAGTTCGGCCAGTTCTTTAGCACGAATGCTTCTGTAAGCACAGCTTTCATCCAGCAAATCGATTGCCTTATCCGGCAGGAATCTGTTAGTAATATATCTTTCTGAAAGAACTGCACAAAGTTTCAGCATCCTGTCTTCAATCTGAACTCTGTGATAGTTTTCATAATATTCTTTGATACCCAGCAGTACGTCAGCGGTTTCCTCAACAGTAGGTTCTGTGACAGTCACCGGCTGGAAGCGGCGTTCCAGAGCACTGTCTTTTTCGATATATTTCCGGTATTCTTTGAATGTTGTTGCACCAATCACCTGAATTTCTCCTCTGGAAAGAGCAGGCTTCAGGATATTAGCCGCATTCATAGAACCTTCAGAATCGCCAGCTCCGACAAGGTTATGCACCTCATCAATAAATAAAATGACATTTCCGGCTTTTACGACATCTGCAATCAGACCTTTGACACGGCTTTCAAACTGTCCTCTGAACTGTGTACCTGCGACAAGAGCGGTTAAATCCAGCAGATAAATCTTTTTATCCAGAAGATGGAACGGGGCTTCTTTGGCAGCGATACGCTGGGCGAGGCCTTCTGCGATAGCGGTTTTGCCGACACCAGGTTCACCAATCAGGCACGGATTATTTTTTGTTCTTCTGGAGAGAATCTGCATTGCACGGGAAATTTCCCTGTCTCTGCCGATAATTCTGTCGAGTTCGTTATTTTCGGCACGTTTGCTCAGGTTTGTGCAGTAATTACTTAAAAATTTATATTCTTTTTCTTTATCGGCTTTATTTTTCTTCTGATTTCTGTCTGTACGGCGATTTTCACGGCTTTCACGGAAGTCGCCGTTCTGAGCAGATTTTCCGCCGGCCTGCATTCCGGGCATACCGCCGAACAGGCTGCGAAGGAAACTCGGCATTGCATCAATCGTACCATTGACAGGTTCATCTTGTTCTTCATTAGGATTAGAATTTATATTATTCAGTTCTTCTTCAAAGATATCTGGTATATCCTCCTGCATCATTTCCATCATACGGTCAGAAAACTCTTCCAAATCATCTTCATTGATATAATGACTTTTCAGGTAATCGGAAACTTGCGGAATATTTAAATCTCTGGCACACACCAGACAATAGCCTTCATTCTTGCTTTCCTCACCATGGAGTGCGGAAATAAACACAACGGCCGGTCTTTTTTTGCACTTGCTGCATAAAACCATACTTTCTCTTCCTTTCCTGCGTGAAAAAATATTTTCGCCTTTTCTATTTTAGTATAACATATATTTTCAAACTTGTCAACTTTTTTTATTTTTTGTTTTCATTTCCGTCTGCACTGACACGTTCAATTCTGTCATAGCCGAGCAGATAAAAATATTTTCCGTTACGGATAATTTTTTCATATGCGTCTTCAATTTTCAGAACAGAGAGTTCTGTTCCCGCAAAGGAATAGCCTCTGATTCTGCCGGCATCCAGCAGATATACTGTATTATCCTGAACTGTTACTGTTTTGCAGATATTATCAAATACGACAGAAGCAGGAGCGGCGGCATAATTTGAGAACAGCAGCAGCACCGACTGGCGGCGTTCTTCGTTTTTGAGTAAGACTGTGCCTTTTTCGTCTGTAAAATCAAAATCCAGTAATGTTCCGGTATAGTCATAAGAGCTGACAAGAAAGCCGGCATTATTATAATATGCAGTTTTCGTATCACCAATGACAAATACACCGCCGTCATTCATGGCATAAATATGCATACAGAGTGTCGGCAGCGGTTCTGTGATCCACTGGATATCGCTGTCATCGAATCTGACAGACTGCACAACTGTCACAAGTTCGCCGTTTTCTGCATTAATTGTAGAGAACAGGCAGCCGTTGTCCGTAAGGCTCACATCTGTCAGACGCTCTACGCAGTCACGGGTATAGATTAATTTTCCGCTTGCATTAAAAACAATCAGCCGACAGGCATAGGATTCTGATTCTGTCACGACAGCAGTTTTGCCGTCATCACTCAGGACAGCAAATAAAATCGGCTGGTCAGTCTGATTTTCATACAACATTTTCTTATGGGTATCTACTCTGAAACTTGTGCCGCCCAGCGAATATGTCAGGGCTTTGTTCTGATTTGTCTGCATAACAGCATTGCTGTAGGCATGTTGTCTGCTGTCGAGCAAAGAGCCGTCCATATCATAAATATATAAATATTTATCGCATAATATAAATAAATTTTTATTTACAAATTCTGCATGATAATCCACACCACCAGAGACGGTCAGAAGAAATTCACCGTCAGTTTCGGCACTTAAATTAGAATGCGGATTACTGATTTGTTCCAGTCCGGAAAAGATTTGTTCTCTCTTGGAATAAATCAGCAAAGCTGCCAGCACTGCGGCAAGGATTACCAGTCCGGCAATCATTTGTTTCCGGCGTTTTCTTCTTTGCCGTGCCTGAATGACATCTCTGAGGTCTGCCATATCTTTGTCCCCTTTTTCGTATTATATTTCATCATAGAAAACCTGATTCAGATACAAACCGCAGGCCGGAGCAGTTCTTCCGGCCTGAAGTCTGTCACAGGAGGCAATTATTTTTTTTATTTTTCTGACAGGGATTCTTCCTTCGTTAATATCTAAAAGTGTTCCTGTCATAATTCTGACCATGTTATATAAAAATCCATTGCCTTTGATATAGAATTTAATTTTATCGCCGTCGGTTTCAATGCGAAAATCATAAATTGTCCGGACAGTGTTCATATTGGGATTACAGCCGGAAGCACAGAAAGTCTTGAAATCCTTTGTTCCTACAAAATGTCGGGCGGCTTCCCTGACGAGTTCCGGATGAAACGGTCTTCTGTAGTGACAGGCCAAATCAATTGTAAACGGGTCTTTGGATTCGCTGTTATGAATCAGATATAGATATTCCTTGCCCTGACAGCTGAATCTTGCATGAAAATCCGGTTCAGCGTCTTCGCAGGATAAAATAGAAATATCTTTCGGGAGTTCGCCGTTGACTCCTCTGACAAAGCCTTTATTCCGGATTTGGCTGTGTGTTCTGACAGAAAAGCAGAACTGTTTTGCATGAACACCGGTATCTGTGCGGGAACAGCCGTGAATTATCACAGGTTCGTTCAGGACTTTCGAGACGGCATTCTGTACAACCTCCTGTACAGTAATGCCGTTATTCTGCATCTGGAAGCCATGATAAGCCGTACCCCGATAGGCCATCATGACTTTTAAATTTCTTGTCTCACTCATTTGTATTCTCATCTTCCTGTGAATTATCAGCAGTAAATTTTTCTGGGGTATATTCCACATCTTCGAGTGTATCAGAATTTTGCGGAGCAGGAGCATTTTTATTTTCATAATAAGAATCAATAAAATCAAAAAGTTCTTTATCCTGTTCCTGAATTCTCTGGTCTTCTGTTCTGGCTTGTTCTTCCGGAATCTCTGCTGTTTCCTGTACATCCGGATTTTCTGTTGTAATAAATGCATCTGTCACGGCGATTGTTTCAGAAATTTCTGTATTTTCAGAATTTTCTTCCGGAATTTCCGGTTCTGCAACAGGGGGATTCTTTTTCTCTTTGAGATATAACAGCACAAGAAGCAGAATACAGCCCATGCCTATCACGATTCCGGGCACAAAGCCTTTCGGGCTGTATTTGAGAGTAATTTCATGAGAACCAGCACTTACTCTGACACCAGACATCGCACCAAGCATAGCGAGCAGGTTTTCTTTTTTGCCGTCTACCCAGACACTCCATCCTTCTTCATACGGAATAGAAAGATATAATATACCGCTTTTTTCAGCATCTACTGTGCCATTTATTTTTGTATCAGAAAAGCTTGTCAGGGTCATACCGCCGTTCTGAATAGCTTCATAGCCTTTTTTCCAGACATCTTCATTCATCTGATAGAAATAAATATTCACATCGCCGGACTTGGCCTCTTCTTTCATGGTACACTTGAGATTAATCAGTGTATTTGCCGGATAAGTTCCCAAGGGGGTAATATACGGCTGACGGCCGATACTGTATTTATGAATCAAATCGCCGTTATCCACACGGACTTCCATATTATCGCCATTCTTGACTTTGGCATAAGCATAGGTCATGCCATCCTGTACGGTTGTATAATTATATTTCAGATAATATTCGCTTGCATCTTCCTGTTTCTGATAGCTATAGCAGCCATAGGATTTTCTTGTCACATCAAACCCCTTATGGCCGACATGGGTAATATCAATCTGTGTATATAAATCTTCTGTTACACCTGTGAGCTTTTTAAACAATTCATTCTGTGTTTCAAACGGATTATCCTGTTCAGGAAGTTCATAGTTCATCATTGTTTCCGGCATCATGAAACCAAGCCCCAGAATATAGTCATTCTCAAACATAGCACATTTATCTGTATTTGCTACTTTGTGCATTGAGAACGTGTCTGAACTATAGCCATCTTTTGCCAGCACATAGCGGACATTCAGCATCATATGTGTCAGGGGGGCGGTATTGGCATAGAAATACCGGTTACTGCCCTCAGAAGCAGGCAGAGCCATTTTCCGGCAGAAAATAGAGATATCTTCATTTGCCATAGAGGAGAACTGAGAAATGCCGTTATAATAATACAAAGACGGGTCATTGAGCGTATACCACATTGTGATTTCACTTCTGTGGAACAAATCGCTGTCATCCTGCTGTGCAATCAGTGTCTGCATATCGGCATTGTCTGCCGGATAAGAAGTATAAGACGAACTGCCGACAGTATCCACACCACGGACAGCCTGTCCGCTCATCTCAAATGCCACCACACAGGCAAGCAAGGTCTGAATTATCTGTTTCGGGGCGAATTTCCGGAAGAAAATCACAAGCAGATATACAGCTCCCAGATAGATACAGGAAGTTACAAATTTATGATTATCATCTTCCTGAATGCTGGAACTGTAACCGACAGCACAGAAGATACCTCCGGTCACTATCATTGCCCCCCACTGCCACAGGCTGAGTTTTTCTTCCAGTAACACCTGATATGCACGATAAGCCATAATCAGCATTGTGAACGAGAACAGGAATGAAAAACGATACGGAATCATATTTGTAAAATGAAAACCATGCCAGATAAAATTCAGGTAATTCATATTACAGCTTAAAATCAAAAATACCAGTAACACAACAGCTGTAATTTTTTCACGGATACGAATTTTTTTAGCAATCAGAAACGCTCCCAGCAGCAGCACCGGCAGCAGACCGCAGTATAAATTCGGCAGGCCTGTTTTCGTGGTCGGCTCTGTGTAAGCCAGCATATTAGCAACGATATCCCGCCATTTTTCATAAAATTTAATACTTGTCGGGAATTTATTATTTGCACTGTAAGTCAGCTGCAATGCAAAGAAAGTCGGCAGCAGAATCCATGATGAAAGGCCTGCTCCTAACAGCGAACAGCCTGTAATCATACCAAAGCGTTTTGTAAATTTCCTGAAATCAAGATTTTCATACAAACACAGGCAGAAAAAGGCCAGTACTGTATAAATGCAGATAAAATATGCAATATAATAATTGGTATATAATGCCAGAGCCAGTGCAATTACATAAACTCTGTATTTTCCCTCACGTACCAGCATTGCCAGTCCCAGCATCACCAGCGGCAGAAGTGCAACAGTATCCATCCAGATGATATTCCAGTAATATCCCATAATATAACTGCACAGTGCATACATTACACCAAACATCGTAATAGAAACATCATTGATTTTAAATAAATACTTGATACATTTTGCCATAAAAAATCCGGCAAAAGAAAATTTCAGCAATAATATTATTGTCAGGCCGTCACGAAGATTTTCCTGTGTCATGAAAACTGAAAGAAAATTCAGCGGACTTGCAGCATAATATGCCATCAGCGACAAGAAATTTGTCCCGATACCCGTCCGGAATGAGTACAGCAGCGAACCGCCGTTTTTTAATTTTTCAAATAACAACTGAAAAAACGGGTAATACTGATGCCATGCATCTGTTACTAAAATCTGTCTTTCACCAAACGGATGAATTTCAATTTTTTTGAATGCATAGCCTACCAGCAGAAACGGAATGACAAAAGCAAGTATTTCCCAAAAACACAGAGACTCGAGCCGTTCTTTCCAGCTCTTGTTAACAGGGGTTGAATTTTTCTGCATAATTCATTTCCTTCCTCTTATGATAAAATAATATTTAGTGTGACTGTCAGGCCAAAAAACAGCAGACAAATCACTAATCCAATATAATCCCGACCGGCAGCTTTCAGCTGACGCAGACGGGTTCTCCCTTCTCCTCCCCGATAACAGCGGCACTCCATCGCTGTGGCTAATTCTTCTGCTCTCCGGAAAGCCGATACAAACAGAGGAATCAGAATCGGAATCATAGCTTTCACTCGCTCCATCATTTTTCCGCTGTCGAGTGTTGCTCCTCTTGCTTTCTGGGCAGACATGATTTTGTCCGTCTCTTCGAGCAGAGTAGGAATAAACCGCAATGCAATTGACATCATCATAGCCATTTCATGCACCGGAAAATTAATTTTTTTCAGGGGCGACATCAGCGATTCAATTGCATCTGTGAGCAAAATCGGCGAAGTGGTATAAGTCAGAAGCGAAGAACCGATAATTAATAAAACAATCCTGCATATCATAAAAATACTGGTATTTACACCGCCTTGTGTAATTTTGAGAAAATTCCACTCCCATAGTACTTCCCCGCTGTCGATAAATACCAGATTCAATACGGCTGTAAATACCAGCACAGGCAGCAGAGGCTTAATGCTTTTCCAGCTCATTTTCAGCGGGACTTTAGAGAGCATCTGTGCCATCACGACAAACACAGCTCCAATCAGCAGTGTCCAGTAATGTGTTCCGGAAAACAGCATGACAATAAAAATCAGCGTATAGATAATTTTAAATCTGGGGTCACATCTGTGCAGCACACTGTCCATAGGAAAATACTGACCAAGCGTAATATCTTTCAGCATTCTGCCGCCCCCTTTCCTAACAATGCGAGTATTGCATTTTTTGCTGCTTCAACTGTATATAAATCTTCCGGCAGGTCATATCCTTTCTGGCGGAGTGACTGCATGACAGAGGCAATCTGCGGCACCCTCAGGCCGAGCTGTTTTAATTCCTCTGCTCTCCGGAAAACTTTATTTGTTTCTTCATAGCAGAACAGTTTTGCCTTGCTCATGACAAGCAGTTTTTCAGTAAATTCAGCAACGTCTTCCATGCTATGAGAAACCAGCAGCACAGTACTCTGTGTTTTTTTCTGATAGTCCCGAATCTGGCTAAGCATAAGATTCCGGCCTTTGGGGTCGAGTCCTGCACACGGCTCATCAAGAATCAGCACTTTCGGCCGCATAGCCATAACACCGGCAATAGCAGCCCTGCGTTTCTGTCCGCCGGACAATGCAAACGGAGAACGGTCTAACAATTCCCTGTCCATGCCGAGCATATCGGCTGTTTCCAGTACTCTGGACTTAATTTCCGCATCTCCGAGCCCCATATTTTTCGGGCCGAATGCAATATCTTTTGCAACAGTTTCCTCAAAAAGCTGATATTCCGGATACTGGAACACCAAACCGACTTTAAAGCGAACTTCTCTGAGTTTTGCTTTATCCGCCCAGATATCTTCCCCCTCAAGAAGCATCTTGCCGGATGTCGGTTTCAACAGGCCGTTGAAATGCTGCATCAGCGTGGATTTGCCTGAGCCAGTATGACCGATGACACCAATCATCTTATTTTCTTCGATACATAAATCCACATGGTCAACTGCTGTTTTTTCAAACGGAGTGCCTGCACTGTAAGTATAGGTCAGGCCTTCGGTTTTCAGAATTGACATTATTTTCCTTACCTTTCTTAATAATATATATTTATAACAAATTTTCCAGAGCCTGTAAACATTCTTCTTCTGTGATAATTTCTGCCGGAACGGGATATCCGGCTTTTCGGAGTTCATAGGCGAGTTCTGTCACCTGCGGCACATCCAGACCGAGAGCCTTCATTTTATCGACCTGTGAAAATACTTTTTTCGGCACATCATCCAAGATAATATTACCATCATCAATGACAACAATTCTGTCAGCAAGTGCTGCCTCTTCCATATAATGTGTAATCAATACAATAGTAATGCCTTTTTCCTGATTCAATTTCTGAATGGTCTGCATTACTTCCTGCCGTCCCTGCGGGTCGAGCATGGCTGTCGGTTCATCAAGAATAATACAATCCGGCTGCATGGCGATAACTCCGGCGATAGCAATTCTCTGTTTCTGACCACCGGAAAGCTGAGTCGGTGCATGATTTTTATACTCATACATGTTGACAGCTTTCAGAGCCTCATCTACTCTCTGACGGATTTCAGCAGGCGGAACACCTAAATTTTCCGGTGCAAAAGCAACATCTTCCTCAACAACAGTAGCAACTATCTGATTATCCGGATTCTGAAAGACCATGCCGGCTTTCTGACGGATATCAAATAATAAATTTTCATCGGAAGTATCTAAATTTTCAACATACATCTTGCCGGATTCCGGCAGAAGAATCGCATTGATATGCTTTGCAAATGTAGACTTGCCGCTTCCGTTATGTCCTAAAACAGCAGTAAAACTGCCTTTTTCTATTTCTAAAGAAACATCTTTCAGAATCGGCGGATTTTCCACAGGTTTCTGATGTTCATCCAGTTCAGCAGGATAACGGAAAACAATATGTTCGGCTTTAATAATCTTTTCCATAGAACATCTCCTTTGCATCGTCACGACACCAGACAGCTGTTGCACCACAGGGCAGACACATGCCGCTCTGTTCAACAGGCAGACCGATTTCATCAAAATACACATGCCCTCCATATTTTTTGGTCAAGAAGCTGTTCAGGATATAGCCCATAACAGACGGTGAAAGCCCTGTTGTATAGCTGTTAATCAGGAAAAACAAAGGATTCTCACTCAGAACGCTGGCACAGCTCTGTACTAAATCATAGATAGAATTTTCCAGCTTCCAGACTTCTCCGTTCGGGCCTCTGCCGTAGCTTGGGGGGTCCATGATAATGGCATCATAATGCCGTTCCCTGCGGATTTCCCGAAGCGTAAACTTTTCGCAGTCATCTACAATCCAGCGGATGGGCTTGTCCTGCAAGCCTGACAGATTTGCATTTTCTCTTGCCCACTGCACCATGCCTTTGGAGGCATCTACATGGCAGACAGTCGCTCCGGCATTGGCACAGGCGAGTGTCGCACCTCCGGTATAGGCAAACAGATTCAAAACACTGACAGGCCGGTCGGCATTGCGGATTAAATTGCTCATAAATTCCCAGTTTACAGCCTGTTCCGGAAATAAGCCCGTATGTTTGAACCCTGTCGGGCGGATTCTGAATTGCAGATTTTCATAAGGCAGTTCCCACTGTTCCGGAAGATTGGCATGGAATTCCCATTTTCCGCCGCCGGAATTGCTTCTATGATAATGTGCATCTGCTCTTGTCCAGAGTTTCGCGTCTT
>CADBOP010000116.1 GCA_902796255.1 uncultured Ruminococcus sp. | reverse complement strand
TATAAAGACTTTCGGATACGCTGTTCATACCGCAGTGAGTGACAAAAACATTGGCCTTTGAAAGCACATCAAGCTGGTCAACACGGTCGTATACTTTGATATTTTCTGGAATCTTACCCAGAGATGAAATATCAACAGATGTGCCGCAGGAAATAATAACATCAATATTTTCACCAGTGAATGCCTTGATGCAGTTCTTATAAAAGTCAGGGCGATTATTTACTACTGTACCCAGCGATATATATACAAGTGGCCTTTCATTATCCTTGTCCGGTATCTTGTCTGAGAATACCGATGGCCCTACAAAGCAGTAATGTCCGGAAAAACTTTCGGAATAAGGTTGAAAATATTTTGAAGTGTAAACAACAGAATCCGTATCATTATCGCTCTGTACGAGTGAAAAAAGCCCTTTGTGCTTATATCCATAATCATTAAGTTTATTAAGTTCTTTTGTTATTCTGGGCAGCCCAAATATCAAGCTGCAAATTTCTTTTGGGCTGTTCTTCATATACTGTGAAGACATCTGATTGAATGCGAATGTACTTGTCGAAACAACCATAGGAATATCATATTTAAGGGCATTGAGTTTTCCCCAGAAGCATACGGAATCCGTATATACAACATCAGGCTTGAAAAGCTTGAATTCATTTTCGATAAACTCATTCATACAGAGGGTAATTCTGATATCCTGAATCGTCATCTCTGTCGTGGAGGATTCTTTCAGATTTGCCGCCTGTTTTTGGGAAAGTTCCGGAAGGAATCTGTCACAGGAGATAAACTCCGCCCCAGTGGCTCTTATCTTTGCTTCAAATTCACTGAATGAATAGAAACGTACTATATTTCCTCGCTTCACAAGTTCTGCCGCAACAGGCAGAATGGGATTGGTATGTCCGTGTGCCGGAATACAAAATATAACTATTTTTTTCATGATGCACCTCACAGAAAAAATTGTGTCAGTTATTTTTGAAAATTTCGATTTGTGCGAGTAACCTTGCACATCGCTTACATTACCAATTATACCATAATCCGCACCGATTTTCAATCCTCAAAATTAACAAAATTAACACTTGACAAAATCAACAGAATATGCTATAATTTTATTTGGGTCTGGTAAAACCAGATACTATGAAACATGCTCTACACAGCGAAAAGACCCTGCCTTATCATTCGGGCAGGGTCTGCTGTTTTTTCAGGCGATAATATGAACTAAGAAGTTTCAAAGCTGTTCACCGAAAAAAGCCAGTCCTGAAAACGGGACCGGCTTTTTCAGGATTCTTTCAGACGGTTACTGAACAGAAAGATTCTGAATCAGACCGACAATGTATTTCATCAGACAGAGGGAATCTTCTGAATCCGCCTCGCCGTTGCCGTTCAGGTCGATAGCCCTGAGCTGAGGCTCTGTGAGGTTTTCTTTTCCCAGAAGTGCCTTGTTAACAGTGATGATGTCCAGAATATTTACTTTGCCTGAACCATCGACATCACCGGCAGAGTAATGCTGACTTGTCTGGTTTTCAGAAGAGAGAGCGGAAAGATTTTTGCTGTCTTTCGAGCCAAGAGAAGAAAATGCTTTCTGGAAAGTTTCTGCATACTGCTGTGCAGTGGAATTGCTGTATCCGCAGATAATACCGCCGAAATCTTTGGTAATGTCTACTTCCGGCGTTCCGTTGATAGTTGTACGACTGGGATAAATATAGCAGTCAGGATTCAGAATTGTTATTTTTTTCAGATTCCAGCATTCACAGAAAGTTTCCTGATTGATTCTCTTAACACTTTCCGGAATGGTGACGGATTCCAGAGCTGTACAGTAAAGAAATGCACCGTTCTCAATGACAGAAACACTTTCCGGAATATTGACAGAAGTCAGCCCATAACATTCATAAAATGCAGCAGTGCCGATTTTCTGAACACTCTCCGGAAGTTTGACAGAAGTCAGCTTTTCACAGCCCGAAAAAGCATCTACTGCAATTTCTGTCACACCGTCCGGAACGGTGAATGTTCCTGTCCGTCCGGCTGGTACACATATCAGGATTTTCTTGTCTTTGGAGTACAGACAGCCGTCAATGCTGCAATAGCAAGGATTATTTTCCTCCACTTCAATTTTTGTCAGAGAAAAGCATCTTGAAAAAGGATTGTCTTCCAGTTCAGTGACGTTTGCAGAAAGGCGGACACTTTGCAGGTCAGTCAGTTCAAATGCTCCTGCACCGATGCATGTCACGCTGTCCGGAATCTCAACAGAATTTAAGCCGGTGCTGTAAAATGCACTGTCTCCGATACTGGTTACACTGTCCGGAATGATGACAGAAGTCATTGAACCCCAGCCCATATATTCACCAGAATGAATTTCAGTTTTTCCTTCCGGAATAGTGTAAGTTCCTTCCTGCGGCAAAACATCGCCGACAATCAGCAGATTGTTTTCGCCTTCCTGTCTGGTACTCCAAGGGGTATGGTAAAATACGTCCTTGTCCATAGTCGGGGCATCTCCTGCAAATGTGACAGTTTCCAGAGCCGTGCATTCTGCAAAGGCCAGTTTTTCTATGCTGGTGACATTTGCCGGAATTGCAACAGATGTCAGGGCTGTACAGCCGTAGAATGCACTCTGTTTAATAGACTGCAAAGTATCGGGAAGGATAACAGAGGTCATTTCTGTATTGTTTAAAAATGCGTCCCATTCAACAGAAGTAACAGGCAGGCCGTCAATTTCAGAGGGAATGACCAGTTCACCCTGAATTTTTTCTTCTGTACCGGTAATCTGTACACTGTCATTGGAAATCTGGTACTTGAAATTTCCGGAAATTTTTTTGAGTTCGGTTGCAGATTCAGAATTTTCCCATGCAGTATTTTCAAATGCACGTGTCTCAATTTCCGGTGTGCCATTGAAAGTAACTTCTGCAAGGTTAGTGCATTCCCGAAATGCCAGCATACCAATCTTTCTGACACTTTCCGGAAAGCTGACGGATTCAAGAGCAGCACATTCATAAAATGCAGCTGTCCCGATTTCAGTCAGTGTATCTGGAAATACGACAGATTTGAGAAAAGGACTTCTGACAAAGGAATAATCTGCAATGACTGTAACCGGAAGGCCGTTGATTTCTGCCGGAATGACGGCAGTTTCAGCAGTATAGTCGTCAAGGCCTTCAATCACAACATGGTCATCGTATGCCGTGTAGATGAGGTTGTCGCAGACTGTGCAGGAGGCACTTGCGGAAATGACAGCTGTCTGCTGTACCTGTACCGGCAGAACCTGTGCAGCTGTGCAGAGCATACAAAGTGCTCCTAAAATAGATACTAATTTTTTCATGATAAATTCATCCTTGGAGTTAATAATAAAATACTGAATTTTATATTTTTCAGTTTCAATTATTACATTCATGAGTATTTTTGAAAGTGTGACATATTTTTAAAAATTTTTTTAATGCTGTTCAGATGGCACACAGGATTCTGCAATATGAAAAGTATCTTCCAGCGAAAGATTATAGGTTTCCAGCCACATAATATAACCGCCCTGTTTCCAGTACAGAATATAAGAAGTAATCTGTTTGTCGGCACTTTCCTGAAAAGTCCAGCTGAAATAGCAAGCAGGATTCTGTCCGACAGTAGTATAGACAAGGGGCGTTTCTGTCATTCCGCTGGTATTTTCCTGATTTTCTGAACTTGTCTGTGGTGCAAGCCCCTGAAAGGTATTCTGAAGATACTGGTGAACAATAATATTCTGTGCTTTCTCTTTTTTGTAGATAAAAGAAACAGAGTCAGTGTCACCTGTTGCAATTTCCACAAGGTTCTCTCCTTCCGGAAGCCATGAGGGCATATAATAAACCTCAAATCCGTCTGGTGCATTTTCATCGGGATATACATTAACAGAATTTACAATATAAGAAAAGTCCATTTCTTCACTGTAGTCTGTTGATTTTATATAGAATACAGAATCATGGTTCTGTGTCGTTTCGGTTTCGGTTTCCGGTGCAGCAGTCTCCGGAATAGTTTCGGACAATTCTTCTGTTTCGGGAATTTCCTGTGCGGCAGTTTCCGTAACAGTTTCTGTCAATTCTTCCGTTTCCGGAATTTCCGGAGAGGTTTCCGGTGCAGCGGCTTCCGGAAGTATCATAGTTTCTGTGGAAGTCAGTACAGTTTCCACAGAAGATTCTGTTGTGTTTCCGGTTGTCTGTGCAGTGGAAACAGAAGTGGCTGTAGTCTCCGTTGTAACTTTTGTAGTAGTTTCGGTGGCAGGCAGTTGGGTTGTTATATTTGTCACATAGGTAGTTTCTGTATAAATTTCAGCCTGTTCCGCAGCAGTCGTACAAATAGATTCTGTTGTTTCAGATACATTGGAAAATGTCGGAGCTTCCACATGACTGACGGGTTTCAGTTTCAGAATGCCTGCCACTGCACCGAATGTCAGCAGCAAACATCCTGCCATTGCCAGAATACTTCTGTAAAGCCCTGAATTTCTGACATTTTTTTCCTGAGCAGAAATTAAAATTTCTTCAGAATCAGAACTTTTCTGGGAACGCACTTCATATTTCCATTCGCTCTTCTGAAAAATCCGTTCCATTTCATCCGCATCAGCCGAAAGATAATTTTCTGACAGATAATGAATTGTTTCATCATCTGCATTTTCCAGAAGATTAAAAATATCATCCGGATTTTGAGTTTGTTTCATAAAAATCCTCCTCTGAAAGCGTTGCTTTTAGTTTTTTCATAGCACGTTCACAGCGTTTCCTGACGGTAGCAGGGCTTAAAGAAAGCATTTTGGCAATCTGTCCGGAATTACGTCTGTAAAAATATTTCTGAATGATAATATTGGAATCCGGTTCACCGAGAGCTTTTATCTTGTCCAGAAGAAAAGAACGCATGGTTTTCTTTTCATAATCCCGTGCAATATCTTCTTCTGTCCGGACAGGTGGAATATTTTCATCATCCAGAGAAATCATCATACAGGATTTTCTGGAAAGACGGTGATAAGCATTGATAGCCGTCCGCTTGGCGACAATGCTGATATAGCCTTGCAGACTGCCTTCCTTGTCTGTATCCAGATGCATGAAAATTTCGGCAAACACATCACTCACACATTCTTCGATATCCTCATGTGTGGCACAGCTCCGGAGTTTGCTGTATACGATAGTATATACATAATTGCCATATTGCTGAAAAATAGCCCGATGCCCTTCTTTTTTCGATTTCTGAAGCAGTGAACGCAGTTCTTCTTCTGTCATGATGCGTTTTCTCTCCTTTTTGAGCATTCTGTTTTTGTGCAGAATTCAGCTTTTTTAGTACATTAATACATTCAGGGAAAAAAGAAAAAATGTGACAAAATCCCTGAAAATTTTTTCGGTTGTATGCAGGGCAAAAAAACACTTCTCCAATCAGAGAAGTGTATGATATCAGTAATAGTATAGCATAATTTATATGAATTGTCAATATTGCAGTTCAAACTGTTATGCATTTAAATATCTATAAATATCTATGATTTTGTTCTGATGAAAAAACAGCTGCTTTAAATATGCATTGCATCCATGGCAGCAATATATTCCAAAGTCGGAATATAAATGCCTTTATGTCGTTCTCCACGCCAGATTTCAGTACCGTTCCGGAAAGCTATCACCTGTGCGATAGGAAACGGAATCCATTCCCCTCCGGAAAGCGGCTGTGTAGCGAACAGATAACCGTTTTCTGTTTTGCGATAACTGAGCGTGTTTTTTAAATTTTTATGCACATATAAAATATCGCCGTCATAAATCATGAGATTTAATTTATTTCTCGGAGCAATGGCGGCAACAAATTTACTGACCGTTTCACAGCGTTCCTGTTCAGAAAGCCGGCCTCGGCTGATACTGTCATTGATGGTATCCAGCAAAGCCAGAAAAAGCCGTTCTGAATCAGTGTCTCCTGTCTGCTTTTTGAAATACTGGAAATTCAGCTTTCCTGACCAGATAGTGCCGTTATGAATCAAAGTCCATTCTCGTCCGGAATTATCTGTACCGGAATAGGGGTGGCAATTTTCTGAGCGGACTTCTCCTACTGTTGCAAACCGTATATGGGCAAGCAGATTTTTCTGAGCAGGCAGAAAATTCAGTAATGTTTCGAGCCGATTGCTGTCGCAGGCTCTGACGGGTTCTTTAAAAATCTGTCTTTTTCCGTTCTGTTCGTACATGATGCCCCATCCATGCGGATGCTGTACACTATGAGAATAAAATTCTTTCAGCCATTCTGCCGGATTTACAGGTACAGCAGAAGTTATGCCGAAAAGTTCGCACATGAGAAATTGCCCCCTTTTTACTGTTTTTTAATAAAAATTTTCACTCCGGATTTGTTCACAGAAGCGTTTATGAGTTAATTTTTGTTTCTGATATTCTATGACAGAGAGAGCCTCTGTGTTATCAGCAAAACAGACCAGCATTCTGTCCAGAAGCCGGAGTGTATTTTCTGTCAGAATGCTGTCAGGATAATACAAAGCAGCATTCTGATGATTTCTGACAGCCTGTTCCTGCTGTTCCGGTGTTAACAGAATTTCTTCCTGCTGGGCGAGATATAAAATCAGCAGATGGGCAAAGAATAAATCATTCCGGTTTACACCCAGCGGATACAGAGGATTCAAATCAAACATTCTTAATTCGATATGGTCAACGCCGTTTTGCACAAGAGAGGCAAGCGTATTTTCTCCTTTGGGCTTGAGCCGTACAGGGAGATATAATTCACTGACAGAGAATAATAAACCCTTGCGGATATATTCCTGAATTCCTTCGCCGAATGTATGCAGATTCGTATAATCCAGCACAGGAATGAACTGATTCCAATAACCCCTTCTGCTGTTCCGGAGAGAAGCATATTCGCTTCTGACTGCTCCTGAAAGGCCGTCACCGTCTAAAGATTTATCATAGACAGGGCTTGCCGCTGTCAGAAGAACCAGTACATAGCCATGCAGGAACAACTGCTGATATAAATTCAGATACAGTTTATCTCTGAAAGCTTCAAAAGATACTGCATTTTTCTGTTCCTGATGCCATTGATGCAGCAGAGCTTCTGAAAATGAAAAATTGAAATGCACACCGGAGAAAAGCATTAATCTCTTGCCATAGCGTTTTTCGAGAGCCTCCCGATAATTCTGTTTAAAAGACTGTTCGCCGCTGAATCTTGCAATAGGAATTTCCTGTTCAGAATTAAAATGCGGCGGATTGCTGTAAAGCCAGATATGTTCGCCCTGTTCTGAAAGAATTTTTTCTGCTTTCTGGTGCAGAGTT
Source organism: uncultured Ruminococcus sp. (assembly GCA_902796255.1). Classification (GTDB taxonomy): domain Bacteria; phylum Bacillota; class Clostridia; order Oscillospirales; family Ruminococcaceae; genus UBA3855. Next base: position 9,780 of record CADBOP010000116.1, on the reverse strand, counting down.
TCCAGAGAAGCAATCACTTCATCAATGCTGTTACAGACAGGCGTAATCAGTTCGAGCTGATTTTCGCAGAAATCTCTTGTGATATAATTGTCATCGCCAAACGGATGGAGAGTCTGAGCCAGATGGTTTTCTGCATCCACACGCAGAGTTTCCCGCTCCAGACCAAAACCGCCGCTGTATAATAAATTTTTCATAAATTGTCACCCTTTGCAAAAAGATTTCTAATAATATAAATATGATTTAACCTATCTGATTAATCAGATAATTCTTTCTTATTTATTATAGCGTATTGTTTTGCAATTGTCAATAACCTGCAAAGATATATTTCTTAGTACAAGATATAGAAAAAATCTATATATTATCATTTGATTTATTATAAAAATATATTTCTGATTTTATTTTTATGTATAAAATTCATAAAAAATATTGCAAAGCAGAAATATTTGTGATATAATAATACTATATCGCCATGAAGGGAGAAAATTTTCATGAAAATATGCCTGTTAAATGATACTTTTCCGCCGATTATTGACGGAGTTGCTACTGTAATGACCAACTATGCAGAGCTGATGACCGCTTCCGGTGCAAAAGTGCTGGTAGGTACACCAAAATATCCGGAGGCCGATTATTCCGGCTATCCTTATCGGGTAGTGCCTTACCGGAGTTTTGATATTTCTGAAATCGCTGAAGGCTATCGGGCTGGCTATCCGCTGTCTGTCACTTCATTCAGTGAAATGAAAAAATTCAGTCCGGATGTGATACATGTCCATTGTCCCGCAGTGTCTGCTGTTGTCGGCAGAATCATCAGAAACGAAACGAATGCCCCGATTGTGTTTACATATCATACAAAATATGATGTCGATATTGCACGGGCTGTCAAATCGGAACATCTCCAGAAAGAAGTGATTAAAGCAATGATTGCAAATATCTCCGCCAGTGATGAGGTTTGGACAGTCAGCCACGGGGCAGGGGAGAGCCTGAAAGCTCTCGGCTATGAAGGGGATATCCGTGTTGTTTCCAATGGTGTCGATTTTGCGAAAGGCCGTGCCGATGAGAAATTAATTGCAGAAGCTGTGAAAGGCTTCGACTTGCCGGAACAGATTCCAATGTTTTTGTTTGTCGGCAGAATTATGAAATATAAAGGTCTGCCCCTGATTCTTGATGCAATGCAGAGACTCTCGGAACAGAATATAGATTATAGAATGGTCTTTGTCGGAACGGGAGCAGATGCACCCGAATTGCAACAGATTGTCCGTGAAGCCGGAATTACACTCGATATCCGGCAGGAAAACGGAGAAATCCTTACAGAATCCGGCTCGAAATCCGGAAGAATTATTTTTACAGGGCCTGTTTATGACAGAAACCTGCTTCGGGCTTGGAATACCCGTGCAGATGTATTTGTCTTTCCTTCTACTTACGACACAAACGGTATTGTCGTCAGAGAAGCCGCCGCCTGCGGCCTTGCAAGTGTTCTGATTTCCGGTTCTTGTGCCGCTGAAGGGATTACCCACGGCCGGAATGGCTGGCTTGTCGAAGAATCCGGCGAATCTATTGCAGAATTATTAAAAGAAATTTCTAAAAATCCGGAGCATATGCATCAGACCGGCCAGAATGCTATGGATGAAATCTATATTTCTTGGAAGGAAAGCGTGCAGAATGCCCTTGACAGATATCAGGTTATTCTGGAAATGAAACATGCCGGAACGCTTAAACCACGCCGGAACGGAAAATCTGACAAATTCCTGAATGCGACAACAGAAGTAATGGATGCCCTCTGGCATGTTTACCGGAGACCAAAAGAACGGATGCAGGAAAATTTAGAAGGTATGCAGGAAAACTTCGCTGAAGCAGAAAATTATCTCCGGAAGAAAAAAGAAGAACTGAAAGAATTGAAAAAGGAGCTGAAAGAAGAATGGAAAAAACGGAATGGTTCAGGGAATTAAGTTTTTATCAGATTTGGACAAGAAGCTTCTGTGATGGCAATCAGGACGGTATCGGCGATTTATACGGTGTTTATGAAAAGCTGGAATATGTAAAGTCTCTGGGTGTGGACGGTATCTGGTTTTCGCCTTTGTATCCGTCTCCGAATGCCGATTATGGCTATGATATTTCAGACTATAAAAATATTCATCCGGATTTCGGCACACTGGAACAGTTCAGGAAAGTTCTGGAAAAAGCACACGCCCTTGGCCTGAAAGTCATTATGGATTTAGTTGTCAATCATACTTCTGACGAACATTTCTGGTTTCAGGAAAGCCGGAAAAGCAGGGACAATCCCTACAGTGACTATTATATCTGGAGAGATAAGCCGAATAACTGGGATTCGCTCTTTGAAGGCAAAGCGTGGGAATATGAACCCATGCGGGGACAGTATTATCTGCATTTATTCTCTAAAAAGCAGCCTGACCTGAATATGGATAATCCGAAAGTCCGTGAAGAAGTCAGGGATATTATGAAATTCTGGCTTGATATGGGCGTAGATGGTTTTCGGGAAGATGTGATTAATTTTATCTCAAGAAGGGAAGGGCTGCCGAACGGGCTGCCGTTTGTCCCTATGGCCAACGGCATTATGCATTATAAGGACGGACCGCATATTCATGAATATATGGCAGAATTCCGGAAAATTGCAAAAGCGTATCATGCTGTACAGATTGGAGAAGGCCCTATGACAACAGTACAGTCTGCTCTGCATTACCTGACAGGGGAGAAGCAGTCTCTGGATATGATGATTTCTTTTGACCATATGCTGGCAGATTGTTTTCTGACAGAATATCTGCAAAAGCCTTTTAAATTAACAAAATATAAATCAGCTTTGTCAAAATGGCAGAATACCCTTGCCGGAAAAGCATGGAATGTATTATATCTGGAAAATCATGACCACCCCAGAATTATCAGCCGTTACGGAAATGAAAATTTCTGGAAAGAAAGCGGAAAAATGCTGGCCGTCAGTTACCTGTTCTTACAGGGAACACCTTTTATTTATCAGGGGCAGGAAATCGGCATGCCACATATTAAACTTTCTTCAATAGAAAAATATAAAGATATCGCCAGTCAGAATAATTTCCACCGCCTTCTGAAATTCGAGCCGGAACAGAAAAGACTGCTGCGGGTACATGCCTCCAGCCGTGATTCTGCCCGTACTCCCATGCAGTGGAATCATGAAGCCTATGCGGGTTTCTCCAGCGTAAAGCCGTGGTTTTATGTCAATCCTAATTATATCACTATCAATGCACAGGACGAAGAAAAAGACCCTGACAGCATTCTGCATTTCTACAGAAAATGCCTGCATCTGAGAAAGCACAGCAAAACACTCCTGTTCGGCAGCTATCACGAATTTTTTCCGCATGATGAAAATATCTATATGTATGAACGTGTTTATGAAAATATTGCTTACCTCATTATTTGCTCTTTTTCAGAAAAACATATTGAAATCACCCTTCCGGAAAAATATCAGAACAAACCCTTTCAGCTGGTACTGTGCAATTATCACCAGCGAAATTCCATGATATTCCGACCTTATGAAGCAAGAATCTACAGAACTAAATTCTGATTTTTAAAAAAATTGAAAAATTTGAAAAAAACACTTGCAAAATTTATCTGAATCGTGTATAATATAATTACAGGTCTGAAAACCTGATATGCTCAAAAGAAAGAGGAATCTACTATGGCAGAACTGAAATTTGAAATTACTGAACATCTTGGCGATATCGGTGATAACGGAAGAGGCTGGACAAAAGAACTGAATCTTGTCAGCTGGAATGACCGTGAACCTAAATATGATATCCGTGACTGGTCTCCTGACCATACCCGTATGGGAAAAGGTCTGACCCTGACTGCGGATGAACTCGTAAAATTAAAAGAAATTATTGACGAGTTGAATCTCGACAGCTTTGAAGAATAATCTATTAAAATAATCTGAAAGCAGGGTGAATCTATGCGTACCAAAGGCACAAAGCTTATCACAGAAAACCGTAAGGCAAGACATGAATATTTTATTCTGGAAAGTTTTGAAGCCGGTATTGAACTCACCGGCACAGAAGTCAAATCCATTCGGCAGGGCAGTGTGAACCTGAAAGACAGCTGGTGCAGCATTGAAAACGGTGAAATTTTCATTAAGCAAATGCATATTTCTCCTTATGAGAAAGGCAATATTTTCAATCGTGACCCGCTTCGGGTTCGCCGCCTGCTGATGCATAAGTCCGAAATCAACAGACTTTTCGGAAAAATCAAACAGGATGGTCTGACTCTTGTGCCGCTTTCACTATATTTTAAAGATTCCCGTGTGAAAGTCCAGCTTGGCCTCTGTAAAGGTAAAAAGCTCTATGACAAACGTGAAGATGCTGCCAAGCGTGATGCGAAAAGAACGATTGACAGGGCACTGAAAGAAAAAAATTACTGATTCTTTTCTGAATTGTAACTGAATTTTCATCAAAATTCACTTGACTTTTTTTGAAAAACAAGTTATAATAATAATTACCTTACATGGGGGCGTACCGGTTTCGACGGGGGTTTTGCACCATGATAAGCGGGCAGAGGCGCTGCATCCTCTTTAAAAGCGGCACGTTTAAATATAAACGCTAAAAACAACATTTCTGTTTCCTACAACAAGAACGCAGTAGCACTCGCTGCTTAAGTTCTGTTGTTTTAAACAGCCTGCGGCATGAGTCCGCAGGTGTCCTCTGTGAGAGTACCACGGCTTACAGTTGGGCATCGATGAGTGGTGAACGTTCTGGCGGCCTGTTCACACCGTAAGAATGTATTTGAACTACTTTCATAAACAGCCTGTTTGTCGGCGGTGTATGAAAGGAATTTTAAAAGATAAACTACGCCCGTAGAAAGTCATGAGAATAGGCTTTCGGACAGGAGTTCGATTCTCCTCGCCTCCACTTACCTTAAATGCGTTTTGTTAAATGTTACAAAGGCTAAATTTGCGTCATATAGCGAAAATTTAGCCTTTTCTCTTGCGAAAAGCGGACACCATAACTAATTTTCTGTGCATTATTTTCAATTGCTAAAATATCAAAAAGCGGCTATAAATAGATATAAATCAATTTCATCAACTGTGTAGCTATACCTCGCTGAACACCTTTTCACTGCAATGATAAGTAAATTTTTGATAATATTATGAAATCCTCTATGTGCCGTAAAATATTGGTATATAGGGGATTTTGAGTTTAGTGAATTTTGTTAATTTATTAGGGGTTCAATGCGGTTTTAACCGTAACTATCCCTAAACACATACTTTTTAAATGCAGGGGTTATCCTGAGAAAATAGTGAGGTAATGAGGTATTACATCATAAAAATTCGTTTCATGGGATATACTAAATCAAGTACAGAAGGAGGGATTGTATGTATCTGAAAAATATTTCCATCAAAAATTTTAAGGGTATTCAAGAAATGAAACTAGAGTTTCAATCTGGTGTCAATTTGCTGATTGGCGATAATGGTGCTGGAAAATCTTCTGTTTTGGGTGCTGTCATTGTGGCAATCGGCGGATATTTTCAGGGGGTCAATGGTGTCAATGCAAAGGGCATTCAAATTGATGATATTCGCATAAAAACCTATCCACTTGCTGGAGCATCTAATGCGATTGAATATCAATTGCCTGTTGAAATTGAAGCTAATTTTGATATTTCGGGCGAAAATATGAAATTTTTCAGAAAAAAAGTAACTTCTGGCAGTAAAGGAACACAATTGCTAAACTGCAAAAAACTTGCAGATTATGCAAGTGAATTGACAAATCAACCAGATTCTTTTCTTCCAATATTTAGTTATCAGGGAATTCATAGAGAAAAATCAGAAGCCAAAACAGGTAAAATACCTACAGACCGCAGAGCTGGTTATTTTCGGTGTATGGAGAATGTTTCTAATGTAAAAGAAATTACTGCTTGGTGTCTGCAAATGGAATTAGAGGCTTTCAAGAAAAATATTCGCATTCCAGAATATGAAACTTTTAAACGGATTGTTGCTGTATTTATGCAGCATATGAATGAATTGGAAACGCTTCCGGAAATTTCTTATGAACGTCAATTAGATGAAATTTGTTATACAGAAAACCAGAATACTCTTCCTATTTCAAAGCTCAGTGCAGGGTATCAGTCCATTTTGTTTATGATGCTTGATATTGCCTATCGACTGGCAGTGTTGAATCCAGCATTTGAAAATTCTAAGGATGCAGAAGGTATTATTTTGATTGATGAAATTGATTTGCATTTGCATCCAAAATGGCAGTGGAATGTACTCAACGCACTTGAAAAAACGCTCCCCAACGTACAATTCATTATTGCGACACATTCTCCGATTGTGATTTCTTCCTGCAAAAATGAAAATTTGATTATGCTTGACGAAAATCAGAATGTCAGATACCTTGAAAACGCTTATGCTTACTCTATTAAAGATATTTTGGAACTGCGTCAGGAAAGTTATAGTATTCCTAAAAAATTACAGCAGTTGAGCAGTTTATTTGAAAATTATTTGAATGATGAAAATTATGCAAAAGCAAAAGAAATTTTGGAAGAAATGACCGCACAATTCGGTGAAAATAACAGTGAAGTTATTCGAGCAAAATGGCTCTTGAATCTGGAGGAATGATATGCTGTATATCCAAAAACAACGCCCTTCCAGTAAAATACGTTCCGGATTGAAACATGTTTCAGAATCCACCCAATGGAAGATAATTCCTCAAGATGATACCAAGGGACTGCGTGATTATTTTGACCTGCTGCCTGTGAAGCCAGAACTACGAGAAAGCCTTGGAAAAGAACAGCATGGTTTGTGTGCATACTGTATGAAACGAATTGATTCTTCCGATTCTCTGCGTGTGAAGATTGAACATTTTGTTCCGCTTAGCAAAGATAAATCTCATGCTTTGGATTATGATAATTTTCTTCTGACTTGTGACGGCGGAACAAAATCAGGTGATTTGTCTGATAAAAATCGTGTTCTGTGTTGTGATAGCAGTAAGAAAGATACACCAATTGTATTAAATCCGACAATATCTCATCAAATGGAGCATATTCGCTACAACAAATATGGAAAAATTTATTACAGTGATACAAATTATCCTGATTTTGCGGATGCCCGAAATCATGAAATCAATCATGTTCTTTGTTTGAATGGAAAATGGAATGATGCGAAAAATTGCACTGATTTGGATACTGCTACCGGAATCGTTAAAGGCAGACGAGATACTTATCAGGCTGCAATTACTTATATTCAGAGGTTAGAAAAGAAGTATCGAAATTTACAAATTTTCCGAACAGTTTTAGAGGATGAAATCCAAAAACTTCAAAATGCAAACCCCTACCCCGAATTTGTCGGAGTGACACTATTCGTGCTGAGACGTAAGTTAAAACAACTATAGAAAGGTGATGTTGATTATGACATTAAATGAAGAAGATGCAAAATTATTTTATCAATTATGGTTTCCGCTTCTGAATTTTGTGAACCAGAAGTACAACGTTTGCAAGGAATTGCCACGAATCGCACAGGAAGAACGATTAGACCCTAAATATGTAAAAAAAGTTGCTGATTATCTTTGGTCACATCCGGAAATCATTGATGAATACCTCAAAAATGTTAATTTGCCCGCAGAACATCAGGAAATTATTTCCGACTGGAAAACAAGTGTGACTGACCGTTTCGTATTGGAACGCCATTTGAAAAAAGGCTCAATTTTCATTGCAATTTCTACAGAAAAAGTTTATCAGGTATGCGGCATTATTTCTAGCTGGGAAGAAATGCTTGGATATAATATCCCCCCTGTTGCCATGGATGCCACATTGATTCCTTTTAAGGATGTTATTATTTCTGATGGCTTAGTAAGCGTGCTTCCGATTTCCTTTGGTGGCGGCTACCGTTCAAGCTTCAAAGAAATTTACATGGATGCAAAGAAAAAAGGCACAATTTGTGTCACATTCAAAGATACTCCAAAACCAAAGAGTCAACCTGCAAAACGACAAAATTCTAAAAAGATTTCCTATGTTATTAGTGTTTCTATTGGAAAAGGCTGTTACCGTCATATTCGTGTGTCCGGAAATGATACCTTGGATGATTTGGCTGGCTATATCCTGAATGCTTTTGATTTCGACTTTGACCATCTGTATTCGTTCTTTATGGATAATCAGTGGTGGTCTGATGCAGAAGAATATGCTTCCCCTTATGCTAAAAATCCTCCCTATGCTCATGAAGCAAAGCTTTCAAAGTTCGCTTTCCAAAAAGGAAGACAATTTAAATTTTTGTTCGATTACGGCGATGAATGGCGTTTCCAGTGCAAGGTATTACAGGTTCTCGACGAAGAAACAAAAGCCGCTTCTGTCATTTCCGCAAAAGGAAAAGCCCCTGAACAGTATCCGGTATATGATGAGGATGAATAATACATTTTTTTCAAATCACATCAATTAGTTTTTTGTGTAGGTTTCTTTGTGACAGATAAGGATAGCCACGGGTTAAATTCGGCTCTTTCAAAAATTAATTATCACCTATATGTAGCCAATAATTAATTTTTGGACATGGACTCAAATTTATTCGCCTCCACTTAACTAAAATGCGTAATCTGAAAGGTTACAAAAATGCCTATATGCCGTAAAATCACGGTATATAGGCATTTTATTATTTCTAAATATTGGAAATATTTTTAGGGTTCAATGCGGTTTTGTCCGTAACCTACCTTAAATACATAATTCTCAAAGGTGGGGGCTTTCCTCAGAAAATACTGAGGTAATGAGGTAAAATGAAAGAAGCAGGCTTCTAATTTGCAAAATTTGTTGAAATATCACAAAGAAAATGAGATAAAATATTGATTGTGAAAGAAATATCAAAAGTGAATTGATTCACAACAGATACAGCATATTAGTTTACACATTTTACAAAATATATTTTGATTATCATGTAATCATTTCACTACTCAATCAAATTAAATTTTTTTCTTCTTTTCTGATGCTAAATATTACTAAAAAGTTACGGGTTCAATACGGGGTCAGCTCGTAACTTACCTTAAATACATAATCCTTAAAAGCATTAGTTCATTGTTGCAAAAACAAAAAAATTGATTTTTGCTTGACTTTTTTGTGAAAATTTGCTATAATAGAAGATAGTAATAAAATTTTCCTGAAAGAGGTTGTGTTATGGCAAAACGTCTTTATAGTGTACTATCGAAATGCAATGATGAAGAAAAAGTAAAATCTGAATTTGCGAAATTTTTCAAAATAAAGCTTGTTACACATAAATATAAAATAGATTTATATACAGAAAATACACTTTTTGAGTTCAAACATGACCGCAATTTCAAGAGTAAAACAGAAAGAGCAAAAGTCATTGCTCAGACATTGTACTATGTTCGTAAGCTGAAATTTGGTGCAGCAACTGACCCTGTACCTGAAACTATCTGTATTGTAGATAAGAATCAGGGATTTTTCGTCAGGACAAAAGACTTTCATCAATTCTACAATGCAAGTGCAAAATATGATTGGGACAGAGCTGCAAGTCAGCCATGTCCGGAATTAGTTAAGGCTTTGCGTAACTCTAAAATGATAGCAGATATTCATATTCACCGTTTTGAAAATCCTGCAGAAGAGGATTTATTTATCAATGGTGTGAATATGGCTGTGCAAACTCCTTTGATTCGGAGCGATAAGAAGGAAATCAACGAGGATAATTTTGAAAATGTATATTTCTATTGGTGCAGTTTATTCGGAAAATATGTTGAGAATGGTCACAAGCCCTCTGAGTATTTTGTTTCTGATATTGAGTCTGGTCGTTCCAAAATAATTGGAGATAAT
>CADBOP010000115.1 GCA_902796255.1 uncultured Ruminococcus sp. | reverse complement strand
CTGTTCAGAAAGTGCTGGATTCCGGAAAATTCCTGACCAAACGCAATATTGACAAGTTTATCCAGTATGCCATTGATAACAAACATGCTGAAATTCAGACGATGCTGACAAATTATAAGAATGAAAAAATCGACCGTCCTAAAGCAACAAAAAAATGAAATCGCAAAGGAAATATTATGAAATATTCAGTTTATGATAAAAAATATAACTATCGATATTTTTTCGATACAGAAACAGGCTTTTACATGAGAACCGGCATTCTGGACGAAAACGGAAAAGATACCAATATTGACCCGTTTATGGCTTCTTTTCCTCACTTAATTGATGTCGGAATCATGGGGCATTGCATTCATGGTGAAAGCGGTCTCTGCAAAAATGCAGGAGTACAGTGCTATCAGAGCGGTTATTCTGTCAGAAAGCCTGATATGTCTGTTGAAGATTTTGAAAGCATTGCCAAACAGTGCCGGCATATCACCAATCAGCTGGCACTTGGCGGACGTGGTGACCCCAATCAGCACAAGGATTTTGAACGGCTTCTGCAAATCTGCCGTGAAAATGATTTAGTTCCCAATTATACGACTTCCGGATTCGGCATGACGGATAAACAAGTACAGCTGACAAAACAATATTGCGGTGCTGTTGCCGTCAGCTGGTACAGAAGTCAGTATACAGAATCAGCAATCAGAAAATTCATTGACGCAGGCTGCCGGACAAATATCCATTATGTCCTGTCAAAAAATTCCATTCAGGAAGCCGTTGAAAGACTTTCTGAAAATAACTTCCCTGAGGGTGTCAATGCGGTGATTTTTCTCATGCATAAGCCTGTCGGGCAGGGGGAACGTGACAATATGATAATGCCGGATAATCCTTATCTGAAAGATTTCTGCCGTCTGGTGAACCATCAGAAACAGCCTTTCAAGATTGGCTTTGATTCTTGCAGTGTGCCGATGATTGTCAATTATTGTCCGGATATTGCGAAAATCACACTCGATACCTGTGAGGGCGGCCGCTATTCCTGTTATATTTCCAGTGAAATGGTGATGAGTCCATGCAGTTTTGACCGTGTGGAACAATATGGTGTATCGCTCCGAAATTCATCAATCCGTGAAGCATGGAACAGTCCTCAGTTTGAAGCCTTCCGCAACAGTCTGAAACATTCCTGTCCGGAATGTCCTGACCGTGAATTTTGTATGGGCGGTTGTCCGCTTGTGCCGGAGGTTGCTCTTTGTTCCCGTGAAATCAGAAAACAGTTAAATTTTACGCAAAGCACTTGACATTTTGAGAAATTTTTGGTAAAATAATAATAAATTTATAATATAATGGAGGTAATCAATTATGAAAATCAGAACCGACTTTGTGACGAATTCGTCAAGCTCCAGTTTTGTTACTTTCGAACTGCATGATTCAGAATTCTGCCGTTTTGTCTGGAATAAGATGCAGGAATTGCACATTCCTTATGAAGGTAAGACACACTATTTGTCAGAATTTGATTTCAATGAAAATTCCCTCAGTGGTGAAATTTGCATACGAACCTTATATGAAGAGGAAATGATCGATGACGAAACCGAACTGTTTTATTGGGAAGAGGATGATTCAGAACGTGAGCTTGACAGCGATTATATCGCAGAAAACATGAAGGATATTATTGGGGTAGATTCGGTTATATTTTCAATTGCAGACCACTTGGACGAAAAGGCAAAATCAGATTTTTATCATATATTGTTTGATACATTGAAAGCGGATCATTATTTTGATGATTCCGATAACTGGAATGAAATGAAAGATAAACCTGATTTTGAAGATACTCTTTATGATGATTTTAGTGATTACATTGATTTGGGTAACTTCAATGTCTTCAAAATTGAACAGGATATACAGATAGAAATATCTGATAAGTTTTTTGGTGAAAGATTATTTAATTTTCTGAAAACGGTACAGCTTGATGAGGCATTTTCATTTTCCGGCGATTGCTTTTATTTCAAAAAAGATGACAAAACACTGGATAAAACACTGGAAATCCATAGCGATTGCGTTTTGTTGATATTTAATACAAAAAAATTTAAGTATCTTGCGGATACTAAACACGAAAAAGATGAAATCTATGAAAATTTCCTGAGGATAAT
>CADBOP010000114.1 GCA_902796255.1 uncultured Ruminococcus sp. | reverse complement strand
GTCTCGAAACGAACAGATCTGTATTCGAGCGTACCGAGCTTGAAATCAAAATATGCGTCGATCGGGCCGGTGTAGATCACCTTGTCAGCCAGTGCATCCAGTTCAGCCTTATGCTCAAAGTAATCTGTGTTCAGGCGAACTTCGATGCCCTCCAGCATATTGGCGACCATCTGCGTGTAGCCGCCGACCGGAATACCCCGATAAAGTGCATTGAAATAGTTGCTGTCAAAGGTCAGGTGCACGGGCAGACGCTTGATGATAAATGCTAGGAGATCCTTGCAGTCATGTCCCCGCTGCTTTTCGGTGTGGCCTTTGATGAGCTTCTCATAGATGTCACGTCCGACAAGACTGATTGCCTGCTCCTCAAGATTCTGCGGCTCTCCAGTGATCTCCTTGCGCTGCTCTGCGACCTTGTCAGCAGCCTCCTTCGGCATCACCACGCCCCACATCTTGTTAAAGGTGTACATGTTGAACGGCAGCGAGAACAATTCACCCTTATAGTTCGCAACAGGGGAATTCGTGAACCGATTGAATGTTGTAAATTACTGTAAACTATCGATTCAGCTTCCGTTTTATAAAAGATTTTACTAAGTGAATAGAGGCATATAAGGATGGACGCATAAAAAGAATTGCCGCAACGAAATATATAAATGCATAAACGATCAAGCCAATCCAAGAAGGAAAAATAATCCCTGATGATATAAACCCACAAAGTGTTATGCTACTAAAAATCACCTCATTTGGTAAAACATGCTCATCTTTGAAATCAAATTGAACCAATATATACCATGCAATCGCTGAAAGTAATGTAGCAACTGCGTAGGCCTCTTTAATGTTCCAGATATAATACGCAAATACATTGAAAAGCAATCCACATCCCAATGATATCAACAGTTTTATAAAATATCGCTTTTGCTGTTTCCGAGCTTTATATAGGTTCACATATACGCTTTTTACAACCACATAAAACATCTGAGAACCAAACAACAAGACCACAGTCTTGATAGAATCATAATACTTAGTCAAATAATATTCTGCAATAAGCTTTATAGGAAAAGCAGACGCTACAATTAGTGAAGCGAATAAGGTAACATACCCACGATACCTTCTTACATTTTCCTTGGTGTCATCTTTACATAAAGCATTATACAGAGTGATAGAAACTGGTGTAACAGCAGTGTTCAAGAAATTTTCCATACTGACAGCAAAACCATATTGGGCAAAACTTGTCGTTCCAATCAGTAGCTTTACAAACCAACGATCCATGGTCGTTGTAATGGTAGATGTGAAGTTTCCCAATGTTAAAAGGATGCCATTCCTCATATTCTCAATCAAATCACTTTTTGAGAATTTTATAAGTGCATTGGACATATGATGCTTATGCAAAAACTGAACCTCAATCACAAGCCAGATGCAAAAATTTAAAACCAGATAACCGATTAGGTACATATAGTGATTATCCGTCCTAAGAAAGAAAACAAAGGAAAAATTAATGGCAAATGTGGCAAAAGAAACTACATTGATAACTCTTCCGTATGCACTATACTCTCCACATGCCTGAAACAGGTATTTATAAAAATTGAGCATATTAGTTGGTAGAACCATCATCGCAACAATCAAGAGAATATAGTCATGAATAATTAATGCAAGAATTGCCCCAATTCCCAAAATCGCACATTGAAATAAACGAAACGAGGAAATACTTGTTTTTATGGAATCTACACTTAAATCACTGATTTCCTTTCCACCATATTTTAAATAAATACCATCTACAAATCCAAAATGCAGAATCCCAACATAAGCAAGATAGAGCTGATAGGTTTTAATTCCTGCATATGACTCTACTGATAAGTATTTCGGTAAAATCAGATTTGTAATGATTCCGAAAAACATATTCACAACATTCGAAATCAAAATAATCAAAACTCCACGAGCAAGCTGAGATCCGTTGTTTTCCTTCTTAGCCATAGAATACCCCCTATTTTTCAAAGCATGATTTATCTGGTAAAATACTCTCAAAGGCATTTACAAGGCTTTGCCTTGCCTCTGTGATATTCGAGATTTCATTACTATCATTGATACAAATCATGCTTTTCTTTTGTTCTAAAATCGTATTACAGATTTCTTCCAAGTTCCATGAAATATCATAGAACTTTCCTTTAGAGGGCGAACGTGGAGTGAATTGACCCGACGCTATCTGCCAGTACCGCATCAACCATTGGTTAATATTATGCTTGCTTTTAAATTTTGAGGATGTTGTACTCATGAGCAGTTCAGGCTCCAACTCCCATATTTTTTCAAAAGTACTTTTAAGATAAGATACTGGAAGGTGCGGTTCATAGATGCCAAACATATGTCTAAGAGGAGACAGTAACATAGTACGAAGCAATTGCCCCCCGTAAATTGGTGTCAACCATTTAGATCGGTTTTGACGAAAGCTCTCAAAATCATGAAAATATGCATTCACGATCTCCATATCATTGACCTGAATTGCAGCTGTCCCATACCGCCAAGGATGAATAGGGGAAAGAATTGCAGAGTCGCAAGGTAAATTCTTCTTAAAAAAATAATCAGATTTGATTGGTTTTATCAGGAACATATCATCGTTGAAATAGATGAACTGCTCACTAAGCCCCTCAATCCGATGCAGATTAATTTCTAATGCTCTTGAATTGAAAGTAGGAAGTGCATCTTTCGGCATGAAATCATAATGATTTACAATATGAAGCTTCTTGCAATCTACATTCAACCACTTTGGAAGATGCCCATATGTGACGAAATGGATTCGATTTGCCCAAGGGGCATATTTCTCAATTCCACGAAACCAATATTGCATAATGCCCCAATCTCGGAAACATTTTTCAGCGGCACTGACAGCTTCATCTGTCACTTCCGAATTTGTCTGATGGCTAAGCTTATCTTTGATCCAAACTGGATCCGAACCATCAACCCACATAACAACAATATCAATTTCTCCCATATAACTCATCCATCCTTACTGTCTGCCTGGTGACCGTACTTTATTTGTCTGTATTGAATCAAGGCATTCCTTAACATTCTGTGCAAAGCATTCGGGCGTGAAATATTCTTGATACACCCGGTATGCCCGTTCAACCATTCCATCAATTTCAACTGCGGATAATTGTGAGATGGCAATCATTTTCTCAGCTATTTGCTCTGGTGTTGCTTCAACAAAAAAAATCTGCGAATTATTAAAATACTCTCTTACTCCGTTCGATTCTCCCGTCAACACCGGTGTTCTAAAAGCAATTCCGTCCATTACCTTATTTGCTAGAACTGTCTTTGCTTTTCCTGAATCACCAAAAATGCCCATACTCACATCACAACTCGCAGTAATAAATTCAATCCATGCCTGCATATCGCCCCACCTATCGTTTTGTATCTGTACATAGTCTTCAATACCGAGTGCATGAATCATTTCCGTATAGGGTTTTGCTTTTTCGTCACTATCTCCCCAAAAAGTGAGCTTCATACGAAGTCCTTTTTTTAGCGCAATAGCTGCTGCCTGAATAATCTTTTCCAAGCCTTGAAGTGGAATATATGTACCACACCAACAGAAATGAATATAATCTGTCTTGTGGTGAAAAAATGGCAACTTCGCCTTCGGCTTATCCGGAATACAGAGTGGAACAATTTTATAATTGACCGTTTTGGAATCCATACCAAGCACCTGAAAATAATACTGTGCTTCGCTTTGGTTCAAAAAAAACAACTGATACGAATTCCGCATTGCAAATAAGTCGATTTTTTTCCATTTTTTTGCTTTTTTTGAGTTTGCACTACAATGATTACGGTCAAAGACTTCAGTATCATAGAACGAAATGTAAAAATCTGTAATAATGGGTTTCCCCAGTTTCACAGCGGCCTTTACCAACACACTGTTGTGCTGACATGGTGCAACAAAAACGACATCTGCACTGCGCAGTGCAACCAAGGAAGCCATCTTTTTAATAAACCTACTGTAAATCCCAGTGGCTTGGAGATCATTAACAAAAATATGATATTTTTTATCACTTAAACAAGTTCTAATAAAGTATTCAACTCTGTAAGCACTACGCACATCTCCGATTAGAAAAACATTCATAGACTCATCTCCTATTGCTACTTTTTCGAATAACACTTTTCATATTCATAACATAAAGTAAATCGCCAAGATATGCTCGAAAACTTGGATACGAGCCTACATGAATAATCGCACCTAAAGCTGAAAGCACTTTGTGCTCCTCTACTATGCAAATTCTCTTTTCTGTCAGAGAAATCAAGCTATCAATAATGGCCTTCTGCCGAGAATCATCGGGTAGAAGCACATCCAACATCTTTTTATAAGTCTGATAGTAGTCTAAATACTTGTGAAGCAACGTAAGACGTTCATTCTGTTCTCCCCTATAACCGTCTTGAAATTTTAGGGCAACATTATCCGCATGATAACGACGTAATGTAAACACTTCTCCGCTTTGTGCAAATGATCCAGCGATGTTTGCACACGCACATATTGCCCAGTCATGTGTAGGAATTGCTATTCCCTTAATTTTACGCAAGCATTCACGAATATACGCACCATCAAAACAAATTGACATTCCGCAATAGTTCAGTTTTTTAAAGAACTGTTTTCCCTCATTTATTCTATAATGAAATGTATAGTTCTGCCATTTGTGTGTAACTAATTCTTTTTTCTCGTTAACAATATCAATATCTGAATGAATGACTTTTGCCATTTTATCCTGCATCAAAGTAACCATGTCCTTGATTTTGTTCTCCATCCAGATATCATCCTGGTCAGCTAGAAACACAAAATCCCCTTTACTTTTTAAGATGGTGTCTGTAAAGTTCTGAATATAGCCTTTGTTGACTTCATTTTGCTGTATACGAATTTGAATATCTGGATGACTCTGTCTCATTTCTTTAAGCCACTCTTGCAGAAGCATCATCGTATCATCCTTTGAACCATCATCCGAAATGAGAATTTCATCCGGCAGCTGTGTTTGCTGCATAATTGAGTCAAGCTGCTCCTTTAGATATTTGCTTCCATTGTATGTCGCCATGACAATTGAAATCATATTTTCTCTCCTTTATAATTCAACAAGAGTTGTTTCAGCTTCTGTAAAGTAAGTGTACTTTTTTCCATAAGTCCAATGATGAGCATAAGAAAATAGAATATTATATTCCCCCCAATTGGTTCAAAGAATAATCCAGCTATAAATACAAGGATACAAACCAAATAGGGAATATCCTCCGACTTTTCTACACGTTTTTTATAATACTGTACAATACACGAAATGACAAATACCATTAGGAACAGCAATCCAAAAATGCCACCATCCATTAGAATAGTCAAATACTCATTATCAATCGCTCGCACCCACCCCATTGTCGTTGGATGAGACTGCAGGTAAGAAATCGAAAAACGAAATCCACCACCAAACAGATAAAACTTAATGCCCTTTTCTTCAGCAAGCTCCCTTATAAGGGATATATTAGATAGTCGTGCCCCAAACTCTGCATGCACTATGATCGCTTCCAAACGCAAAATAATCATTTCTTTCAATTTGAGGTAAAACTCACTTTTTAAAAACACTACAATAGCTACTGCTGCCAAGCATAATAAAAATAAGATAAAGAAAAGGTTTTTAGATGAAATACCAATACTAATCTTGTATTTTGCATATTTTGAAAAATATAGAAAAAAAAGAAGCACAATTAGTAACCAGCCTGTTCTTGATTGAGTCAGCAGTATATTTAGAATTATAAGTATACATGCTACATAGTGCAGCATTTTGTTTTTTAGCGGCAGATAAACTAAACATACAAGTCCACATATTTGCAGTACTGCATAATAAATTGGATGAAAGAAAAACAAAAACATTCGATAACTTGGCAAACTAATATCACCATACCGCTCAAAATTGAATAATATGCTTTCTGCTTTAAAAAAAGAGGTGTAGAATTGATTTTTAGTCACATACTCGAAAATCCCAAGAAAAGAACAGCAAATCATAAAATTTCTAAAGAGCTTAAAAAAAACTTCTTTTTTTTTGCAATTATGAAAAGTGAAACTCACACATAATGGAAGTAAATATACAAATACTAACTCAAAAATCAATTTTGGGAATGGCTGCACATAAAAATCAGGATTAAGTAAGTAGTTTATACAACTATCGCACAACATATACAATAAAAAAAGACACCAAAACTGATGAGGTAGTGATATATTCAATCGAAATTTGGGAAATGCGACAACTCCAAGTATAAAAACTACAGACCAGATTAACCCAGGTGCAATAATAGAATCTGTCAACATTTTTATAACAACAATAACAAGCCAACAGATAAACAAATATTTGACATACGTTCGTTCTTTTTTCAAATACATCACCTTCTATGTTTATCTGTCACGAATTAATCTATTCCGCTTATCCATAACCACACTTCCCGGCGGAACATCCTTGCTTATCAATGTACCAGCTGCAATAACACTGCCTTTTCCAATAGTTACTCCATCAAGAATTATGACATTACTTCCGATCCAGCAATCATCTTCTACAGTAATTCCTTTTTGGTTCACACCCTGACTTTTTATACTCGTGCTTTGATCAGAAAAATTATGATTTTCCGCAAATAATGAACATTTTGGTCCGAACATAACATTTTTTCCGATGACAATCTTACCAGAACAGCCTACATAGGCATATGGACCGATCGAGGAATGTTCTCCAATAACCAATCCGCTGCCATAATCGCCCCCATAATAGCTGGAAGGGCGGATCATGACACCACGGCCAATCGTAACATAGTCGCCGAAAATCAATCCATCTCTGCATAAGCCGTGGATCTCACTGTAATCCTCAAACTTAACATTTCTTCCACAGACGATGTGTTTCCCATGTGTAATAGAGACCCGTTTTCCTACAAGGAATAATCCTGATGCTTTCTTTAAAAAAAGCCTCCTGATCAATCCGCGGGAAAACTTACGCCCTGTATTCCATAGAATGATAAATTTATCAATGTTGCTTATTTCACTATGCATAGTACGCTTCCTATCTCAAAGATTCATAAATCGAGATCAACTGTCTGTAATTATCCTCCGGCATATATTTCTCTTCATAATCAGTACGGGCATTCTGTCCCATCCTCTGGCATTCATCCGGATTCAGCCATAATTGGCGGATCTGTGCTGCAAAACCATTGACGTCTCCCAGCTTCACCTTGTAACCGTTATATCCGTTTTCTATCGCTTCTACCGAAAATCCGAGATCAGTCGCTATCAGTGCATTTCCGAGACTTTCAGACTCAATTTCCACCATCGAACAGCCTTCATACCAGATCGATGGGAACACAACAAATTCTCCACCCTTTACAATGGTTAGGCACTTATCATGTTGTGTATACCCCAAAAAGAAAACATTATCATGCTGTTCAGCCCATTCCCGGAACTCAATTTCTAGAGGACCTCCTCCCATGACCACAAGCGGTATATCGGGAAGCTGCTCCCATACCTTCATCAGTACGCGGATACCCTTCTCTTCTCCAATACGGCCATAAAATACAACATACCGATCCGGGATGCCAGTTACCTTCTGAGTTTTTAGATTCGCTTCCGCATCCGGAACAAAATTGTATTTCTTAATCAGTTTATCGGAATCAAAACCAATCTCACGGAGTAACTTCATCTGATTCTCATTTAAACAGATGTACTTATCGATCTGCTTATAAAACGTTTTGCGAATACGGTGATACTTAAAATTCAGTGCCACCAGTAAACTCTGCACTCTTGAACCTTTGAAGCATCCATACTTACACATCCGCAGATAATGTCCATCACCACACAAATTGCACAGTTCAGTTCCACGCAATGATGTAGCACACGGACAGACAAATCGTGTATCATGCAGCGTAGCCACAACTTTAGTGCCACTCCGCTTTGCTGCATAAAGAATAGACGGTGACAAAAGTGGAAAAAACGTATGTACATGTACAACATCAGGTTGTTCCACCTTAACAAGTTTCATCACTTCGTTATAATTCTTGAACGACCAGGTCATTCCCAAAATCTTGGCAATCTTTCCAAAGATATTTGAGTTATCAAATTCATCGTTAGTAACAGAATACCGTATCACATGGTGACCATGCGACTCCAGCAATGCTGTTTCACTCTTAAACACTTGGTCATCTCCACTGGCCGAGCCTTTCCGATGAAAATTATGGATTGCAAGTATCTTCATTCTACCCCTCATACTTTAACAAATACAGACATATACTGTCCGCAAATATACTCCCAGCTATAGGCTGCCTGAATCCGCTTAGTAGACAATTCTC
>CADBOP010000113.1 GCA_902796255.1 uncultured Ruminococcus sp. | reverse complement strand
ATTATCTGGCAAATGTTTGTCAACGCACCTGAGGAACAAAAAATTTCTGATTATATTTATCAGCATTCTGATAAAATGCTTTTATTTCTCATAAGAACCAATCATACAGATTTACTGGAAGGTGTTCTGGATTATGGTGATTTTATCACCAATCAAAACATTGATTTTCTGATTCAGGTTGCTGTTCAGGAAGAGTTATATGAAACGCAGTCTCTTTTACTGGATTATAAAAATAACAAAATCGGCTATGACAGTATTGAAGAAATCATAAGCAATACATTAAATTTATAATATAAAAAGCAAGAAAGGAACATGCTTTATGAAAAAATTACAGAAATATTCCGGCATTGACAAATTACCGCAGGGCAGGGCTTCAGACATTCTCACAGACGGCTGTATTGTTCTTGAAGGCGGTGCATTCCGTGGAGTATATACTAATGGTGTGCTTGATGCTCTTATGGAAGCAGATATTAATATGAAATGCATTGTCGGTGTTTCAGCTGGTTCTATGAATGCTGTCAATTATCTGACAGGCCAGATTGGCAGAAGTGCAAGAATTAATCTGCGTTACCGTCATGACAGCAGATATGTCGGTGGAAAAGCTCTCCTGAAAAATCAGGGGATTATCGGATTTGATTTTATCTTTGGCAGAATGCCGTTTATTCCGGATTTGGATAAAAAACGCTATCGCAGTCCAGAACGTCAGTTATATGCAGTTGTAACAAACATGGATACAGGAAAGCCGGAATATATTGAAAAAAGTTCCGGAGAAGATTTTTTCAAAGTAATTGCTGCTTCTTCTTCGATGCCGTTTGTTTCCAAGCCGGTAGTGATAAACAATCATCCCTGTCTTGACGGCGGATGCAGCTGTAAAATTCCTTATGAATGGGCTCTGGAGAAAGATTTCAGAAACATCATAGTTGTCCGTACCCGTCCCAGAAATTACAGAAAGCCTGTCAAATCCGAGCAGAAATTCAATCCTGAAAGTGTTATCTATCGGGATTATCCGAAATTTGTTGCCTCGCTTTTATCTATTAACGAAAATTATAATCATCAATGTGAAGAATTATTAAAACTTGAATATCAGAAAAGAATTTTTGTGATTGCCCCATCGCAGAATATTGAAATCAGCAGACTGGAGGGTGATATGGAAAAGCTTGGTTCTCTGTACTATCTGGGGTATCATGACACAAAGAACAATCTGGATGCACTTCGCAATTATCTTATTAACAATAAATAATTTTTCTGAATGCAGCAAAAATTTTTATTTATAAATAAAAATTTTGAGGAGATGTCTTTATGAAAATCTTATTTTCTATTATATCTGGTGTATTACTGTTTATGTTATTGATTTGTGGCATGATCGCTCAAAACTCACAAAAAGCAATCGGAAAAAGCGTTGCTGTACTGAATTTTTCTCTGCTTCTTCCGGTAACTGGCAGTCTTTTGATTAGTAACACTCATGAAAGGTGGATTGCTACAGCAGGCGGATATTTTTATTTTATCGGTATTAACTTTGTAATACTGGCATTAATGCATTTTGCTACAGAATACTGTAAAAATTCCGGCACAGGGCATAAAATCCCCCATTTTGTCTATGCATTTCTCGGACTGGATACACTTCAATTATTACTGAATCCTTTTTTGGCCATGCTTTCAGCATAGAACCCAATATTACAGACAATATTATCTATTACGGAGTAATTCCCCATATCGGACAAACGTTTCATAGAATTGTAGACTACAGCATCTTCTTTGCGATTCAGCTTGTTTTTATTGCAATGGTTGCCAGAATGCCCCGTATTTATACAGAGCGCTATTCTATTATTCTCTGCACCATGATTTTCTCCGGCATCTGGCAGATATTCTGCATCTTCTCCCATTCTCCGGTAGACCATTCCACTATCGGCTTTGGTATGGGCGGCATTATTATTTTTTATTTTTCTATCTTTTACAGGCCTCTCAAGCTGCTTGACCATATGCTTTCAGATATTATTTCTGAAATTCCGGAGGCATTGTTTGTATTTGACCCTAACGGCAAATGTATCTGGGTCAATGAAACGGGCTGTCAGATGGCAGATATCCAAAACGAAATTTTTGAAAAAGCAGAAAGAAATTTAATTCCTGTTTTTGGGGAATCTGTTATGAATCATCAGAACTGGTCAGATAAAAAAACAGTACACAATGATACAAAAGTGCAATATTATGCACTGGAAAGCCGGAGCTTTACTGATGAAAGAAAATGTCTGACGGGTTCTTATCTGCGTATCCGTGATATTACCAAAGAACAGAAAAAACTTAAAAAAGAAATCTACAATGCCACACATGATATTCTGACAGGCCTTTATACAAGAGAATATCTTTATCAAAGAATTGCCGAACTTCTTCAAATCAGCAAGCACAAGCATTATCTGATTATATTTGTAAATGTCAAAAATTTCAAAATAGTCAATGACGTTTTCGGGAAAGCATTTGGCGATGATACTTTACGTATTGTTGCAGACTGGGTAAAAAAAGATTTATCAGACAACTGCTGTTATGGAAGACTGGGCGGAGACACCTTCGGCGTTCTCATACCAGAAGAAGAATTTTTACCGAAACAGATAGAAAAAGAACTCTCTGATTTTGTCATCAGGAAAAAAAATGCAGATTATCAGCTTTTAATCCATCTTGGTGTTTACAGTGTAAAATCTTCTGACACAGATGTTTCTGTCATGTTTGACAGGGCACATCTGGCACTTTCTACAATTGAAGATGACTATAAATTTCATATTGCCTATTATAATCAAGACATCAAGAAAAAAATCATCTGGAATCAAAACATCTGCACACAGCTGCACGAAGCACTGTACAAAAGGCAAATTCTTCCCTATTTACAGCCCATTGCTGACAGAACCGGTACAATTGTCGGGGCTGAAGCACTTGCACGGTGGATTCATCCGGAACACGGTTTTATGTCCCCTGCTTCTTTTATTCCTATATTTGAGAAAAACGGTATGATTGCAGAAGTTGACAAGCATATCTGGCGGTGTGCCTGTGAAATTCTTTCACGATGGAAAACAGAATCTAAAAATTTATTTATTTCTATCAATATTTCTCCGAAGGATTTCTATTTCATAGATGTTCTGGCAGAAGTCCAGAATCTTGTAAAAGAATTCAGACTTTCTCCGGCCAGTCTCCGGATTGAAATTACAGAAACTGTCATGATGAACGATGCTGACAACAGAATGCAGATACTGGACAGTTTCCGCAAAGCTGGTTTTATTGTGGAAATGGACGATTTCGGAAGCGGTTTTTCTTCTTTGAATCTGCTGAAAGACATGCCTGTAGATGTCCTGAAAATTGATATGAAATTCTTAGGCAAAACAGAAGACAAATCCAAAGCCAAAACAATTGTCAGAAATATTATCCGTCTTTCTGAGGAGCTTGGTATTTCTGCCCTGACGGAAGGAGTAGAAACACAAGAGCAGTATCAGGCACTTTCCGAAATGGGGTGTGAACTGTTTCAGGGATATTATTTTTCCAAGCCTCTGCCCATAGAGGAATTTGAAAAGATAGTATAACTCTGCATTGCTACTGTTTTCAAAAAATACAGGCCGTTCCCTGAAAGAATCAGTCAGGGACGGCCTGTATATATTTATCTGATACTTTTGGAATGTCACGCCGATTCCAGATTTCAATCACATCCAGTTTATTTTTCAGATGCAGTGTACCGCAGCCGCAGATACTGCATTGCACAACTTTTGTCTGATTCCATGATTCACCCAGATAGGCTTCACCGCCGCAGAACGGGCAGGGTTTTAATTTAATTTCTTTCATTCTGAGATAACCTTCTTTTTATATAATCCATGCAGAAGATTCCGGAACTGACAGAAAAATTGTCAATTCCGGAAATACACAGTATTTTTATTGTAGCATAAAATCATATTTTTGTCAATAAAAAAATTATTCTTCATTGAGATTCATTGCCGCAGCGAGTCCGGCAGATACCGCTGAAATGCCGATGCCAATCAAAGTAGTTTTTAAAACGGCTCTGTCCATGCTCCAGTCAACAGCCGGCACAGCTACGGCGATATAGCCGACAGCCGATTGCAAAGCTGTTCTTAATGCCCGTCTTAACCAGTTTTTCATAAGGGTTCACCTCCAGAAGCAGGAAGATTTTTAAATTCTTCGTGAATCGAATCCATTACGCCATTTGCACCGAGTTTATGATACTGTTCATAAAGATTTTCAAAATTTTCCTTGGCATAAATCGGGGCGAAGCCTTTGGATTTATATTTATCATACTGATAAATCAGTCTGTCACGCAGCAGAGCCTGCACACCCAGTTCCAGAGCCTGCTGTTTCCGTTCGGCATTTTTCAGGCGGTTCAGCAAAAACTGTGTAAAAATCCCGATAATGCCGCTCGATGTCAGAACAGTAATTAAAATACTTTGCAGCATAAAATTCACTTCTTTCTGTTTAATTTTATTATTATTATAATCTTGAATGCAAGGACAGGTGACATCTTATTTTTATTCTATTTTATTTCTCCCGACATACTATGACAAAATAAAAAATCAGAAGTCTGAAAATTATGTTTCAGACTTCTGATGCTATATTATATTTCTGGTTTCCGGCAGATAATCTCTGTAGCCGAAGGGTCAATTCTATGCTGTTCAAGAATCAGCGTGTTGATTTTATCTGCACGGATAATGCCGCCTGACGGATTCTTGACACTCTCAATATCTGATAAAATATCCAAATCAACAGTTGAATATTCAAAAGCCAGTGTTGTATTCACAAGCCTGCAATTCTGCATTACAAGATTATCTGTATAGCAGAATCCCTGTTCACTTTCTATAACGCAGTTAATAAACGTCAGATTTTTAGAATTCCAGCCGATATATTTTCCTGACAGATAAGAATCATAGACTGTAATATTTTCACAGTTCCAGAATGCATCTCTGCCGAGTATCTTAGCATTCCGGATTTCGGCATTTCTGACGGTATCAAAAGAATAATTTCCGGTAAGCGTAAAACCATTAATTTCTAAATTTCTGCATCCTTTTGCAAAATAATCTCCGCAGGCGGTTACCTGCCGGATTTCAATGTCCTGATTTTCCCAGAGTGTTTCTTCCGCATGAGGGAAACTGACATTTTTCAGAAAAATTCCATTACATTTCCGGAATGTCTTTGGGGCGGCACAGAGAGAATCTGTCAGTTTAATCTCCTCTGTATACCAGATACCTGCACGGGCTTCTTCCTCAATAATACAATCCTGCATTTTGCAGCTTTTACTGTACCAGACAGGATATTTACTCCGGAAATTACAATGATATAATTCTATATTCTGGCTGTGCTTGAGGGGGGATTCTCCTGTTTCAAAAACTGTATCAAATACAAGAAGGTTTTCAGCGTTATATAAAGCCCTTTCTGCTGCATATACTCTTTGATGTACTTCGTGATAATTCATGATAAACTCCGTTCCTGATTAATTATATCACATAGAACCATGCTTCATCCTGTTCAAATTCGGACTGCTGTACGACAGGATGTGAAGCCGTATCGTATTTATATCTTAATTCCTGATTTTTAATGCTGACTCTTGCACCAGCGGGAACAGATTTGGTAATAAAAGCATTACCGCCGATAACTGCATCTTTTCCGATGACAGTTTCGCCGCCCAAGATAGATGCTCCGGAATACACTGTAACATTATCTTCAATAGTAGGATGACGTTTTTTATTTTTCAGTCCCTGCCCGCCTCTGGTAGAAAGTGCCCCGAGCGTGACACCCTGATAAATTTTGACATGACTGCCAATCACAGTTGTTTCACCGATTACGATACCAGTACCATGGTCGATAAAGAAATATTTTCCGATTGTTGCTCCCGGATGGATATCAATACCAGTTTTACTGTGGGCATGTTCGGTCATAATTCTGGGAATCATCGGCACACCGAGCAGATGCAGTTCGTGTGCGATACGGTTTACTAAAATAGCATATAATCCCGGATAGGAATAAATAATTTCTGTTTTATTATATGCCGCAGGGTCGCCCTCGAAAGCGGCTTCCACATCTGTTTCGATATAAGCTCTGATTTCAGGAATTTTATCTAAAAAATCCAGAGTCAGCTGCTGAGCTTTTCTGTTTACTTCAATTTCCGGTGCGATTTCATAAAGCGGGTCATATCGCAGCACAATTGCAATCTGTTTACTTAATTTATAAATCACATCTTCCAGCAGCATAGAAGTCTGATTCCGGACAGTATAAATCTTTACGGAATGATTCCGGAAATAACCAGGGAAAATAATCTTTTTCAGGCTATGAAGAATTTCTTCCAGTACAGCATTATCCGGCAAATCGAAATTCTTGATTTTATCAATCGTTCTGTCATTCTGATAATCTTTCAGAATCACATCCAATATTTCATGAATTTTTGTTTCAAAATTTTGCATAAAATAAATCACCTCAATGTTATTATATCAGATTGCAGACATAATGTCAATTTTTTCTTTTCAGAAAATTCTGAAATCAAGCTTTTGTCATAGCATGTCATATCAAAATCATATAGAATAAACTCATAAACTATTTATTCAGGAGTGTAATTTATGGCAAATCATATTAGAAATCAAAAATTTATCCGTTTTAAATACGGCACAGCCTGCTATATCGTTGAAATTGACTGCGATACTGTTACTGACCTTCCAGAGCCTCCAACCAATTGGCTGATGGGCAGTATTGCACACGATATCAGCACAGGAAGCTTCTATGAGCTCAATAGCTTGGGGCAGTGGATAAAACAGACCCTGACAGACGAGGAGAGCAGCAATGGTGAAATATCATGATATTCTGAAAGCCTATCGTGGAGAACATGCAGATGACATTCATGCAATGCTCTGGGGCAGAGCACTGGCTCAAAGAAGTACAGAAATATCTGGTTCTCTTTCTTTGATATTCCAAGGATATGGCAAATCACTGAAAGATTATCGTATTTATGGAAATTCTTCCGGTGCTGGCGATTATAGCGAAGAACTGGAAGGCTATCAGATTCCGGTAAAGATTATGTCAGGAAACGCAGCTGCCATAACGTATATTTATATTGGCTCTGCACCGCTTTATCTTAATGAATATATCAGCTTTTCAGAACAGAAAATCTACCGGTATATAAACGGTATTTTAACCCCGACTGTTCCGACTGTTTCTCTGCCATCTTTGCTGCCCTTTTCCGGAACAAATATTCTTTCAGCAGAAACCGAAATTCAGCCATCTGCAATTTATCTCAAAGGCAAAATAAAATCTCTTGCAACGCATATGCTGATTGACAGTGAGAATCGAATTTTAATTTCATCCGATAATTATCAACTTGTTACAAAGGAGCAATAAATATGACTAATTACCAGTTAAATCATACCGGCAGTCAAATTGATGCTGCTGTTATTCTTGCTCAGAATGCTCAGCCGAAGCAGACCGGAAAAGGCCTGAGTACGAACGATTATACGACTGCCGAAAAGAATAAGCTTGCAAATCTTGAAAATTATGATGATTCTGATTTACAGGAACAAATTAAT
>CADBOP010000112.1 GCA_902796255.1 uncultured Ruminococcus sp. | reverse complement strand
GAGTGAAAATGCAACAATCACTTCTGAGACAGATACTTCTGTTTCCGGAAAGAGTGAAAATGCAACAATCACTTCTGAGACAGAAAAATCTTCTATTCAGCCTGATGAAGAATTAATCACTGGTGAACCTTCTGAGGCGGCACTTGCTAAGATTGAAAAAGCGAAATCTTATATTTCCGGTGTTCTGGAAGCAATGGGAGTAAAGGCAGAATTTAAAGTCAAGGCCGGCAGTGAAGGGGCTATTATTGAAATTGTGACACCCAACAGCGGGGCTGTTATCGGCAAGCGGGGGGAAACGCTGGATTCTCTCCAGTATCTGACTTTCATGACAGCTAACAGAGTAGACAAAGATTATTACAGAATCATTCTCAATACAGCAAATTACCGTGAACGCAGAAGAAAAACACTGGAAGAACTTGCTGCTAAGATTGCAAAAAATGTTCTGCATTCTCACCGCTCAACAACTCTTGAACCTATGAATCCTTATGAACGCAGAATCATTCATTCAGCTATTGCTGAAATTGAGGGTGTCAGCTCTAAGAGTATCGGTGAAGAGCCTTACCGCAAAGTTGTGATTTCTTCTGATGAAAAGCCGCAGAAATCCGGCAGGCACAGAAATTTCCGTGATAAAAACGACAGACCGAAAGGCCGCCGGCGGGATAGTTCCAAGAGAAATTCTGATACTCCGCCGACAAGAATTTCTATGGACTCTATGAAAACAAGCTTTGAAAAAGATTATAAACGCCCTAAGCCGGAAGATGACATCAATGCCGGTCTCTATGGCAAGATTGAATTTTAAAAAATTTTTCAGGAGGCTGGACGGGTTTTCGTTCAGTCTTCTGTTTTTTAGCAATCCCCTATTTTTCAATTACAGGAGGAGTAAAAATGCAATATTCTACTGATACGATTGCTGCTGTCGCTACCCCTAACGGTTCGGGCGGTATGGCTGTGATTCGTATTTCCGGACCGGAGGCGGTGTCCTGTTCTGACCAGTTTTTTCAGCCGCTGCGGGGCAAACTTCCCTCTCAAATGGAAGGTTATACCTGTTCTTATGGCTATTTTATTAATGCCAATCATGAAATCTTAGATGATGTTGTTCTGACGGTGTTCAGAAATCCGCACAGCTATACCGGAGAAGATACTGTAGAAATTTCCTGTCACGGCGGACGGTATCTTTCACAGAAAATTCTGAGAACAGTTCTTACCTGTTCTCGGGTTCGTCTTGCGGAAGCAGGGGAATTTACGAAGCGGGCTTTTCTCAACGGAAAACTTTCTCTCACACAGGCAGAAGCTGTTGCAGATTTAATCTCGGCGTCCGGTGAAAATGCTGTCAGATATGCAAGAACGCTGCGTGATGGTGCGACTTTCCGGAAAATTTCTGCTTTTTCACAAGTTATTCTTGAAACGCTTTCTGACCTTGCTGTCTGGGCAGATTATCCTGATGAGGATATTCCTAATATTGATGCAGATACTTTAGGAGTGAAAATGCAACAACTGCTTTCTGACATGCATCAGCTCATGAGCAGTTATGACTATGGAAAGATTCTTCGTGAAGGGCTGCATACTGTGATAGCAGGAAAACCAAATGTCGGCAAATCCACGCTTTTCAATGTTCTCAGCGGCTGTGAACGCAGTATTGTGACTGATATTGCAGGCACTACCCGTGATGTTGTTGAAGAACAAATCCGGCTTGGTGATGTAATTCTCCGGCTTTCTGATACTGCTGGTGTTCATCATACTGCGGATACTGTTGAAAAAATCGGTGTAGAACGGAGTCTTTCCAGTCTTGCACAGGCAGATTTAATTCTTGCGGTTTTTGACATGAGTCAGCCGCTTTCTGATGAAGACAGAGTTCTGCTTGACAAACTTCCGGCAGAAAAGACCATTCTTGTTTACAACAAATCTGACAAATCCAGTGCTGCTTTTAATCAGGATTTTCTTTTGCAGTTTTCTCCTGTTGACACTGTAGAAATTTCTGCTAAAAATCAGGACAATATTACAGAGCTGCAAAATGCTGTGGAACATTTTGCTGCCAGACATGCCACACCTGCCGAAGACGGCATGATTGCAAATGAGCGTCAGCGGGTTTGTCTTGAAAATGCAATTTCTGCTGTTCAGGAAGCTGCGGATGCACTGGCCATGGGATTTGCACTTGATGCTGTTACAGTCAGTCTGGATGCGGCAGCAGATGCACTTTTACAGCTTACCGGAGAGCGTGTGACTGACAAAGTAGTGGATACTGTCTTTTCCCGTTTCTGTGTCGGTAAATAATCTTTATTTATTATTTTAATTTTTATTTTTATTTAAGGTGTGTGTTATTTATGAATCAAGAATATCCAATGGGTGATTTTGATGTTATCATTGTCGGGGCTGGTCATGCTGGTGTTGAAGCGGGTCTTGCTTCTGCCAGACTCGGCTGTAAAACTCTTCTGATGACTATCTCTCTTGACCAAATCGCCAATATGCCCTGCAATCCTTCTATCGGGGGAACTGCAAAAGGCCATCTTGTCCGTGAAATTGATGCTCTTGGCGGTGAAATGGGAAAAGCAGCGGATGCCTGTTTTCTTCAGTCCCGTATGCTCAACCGTGGCAAAGGCCCTGCGGTTCACAGTCTTCGGGTACAGGCCGACCGTGTCAAATATCATTCCCATATGAAACATATCTGTGAGCAGCAGGAAAACTTATTTATCAAACAGGGTGAAGCGGCTCAGATTTTAGTAGAAGATAATCATATTACCGGTATTGTCACCAGACTTGGGGCTGTCTATCATGCAAAGGCTGTTGTAATTGCTACGGGTACTTATCTTAAAGGAAAAATTCACATTGGTCAGGTTTCTTTTGAAAGCGGCCCTGATTCTGCTCTGCCTGCGAATGCTCTTTCTGAATCTCTCCGGCAGTATCTTCCTCTGAGAAGATTCAAGACTGGTACACCCTGCCGAGTTCACAAGAGAAGCATTAATTTTGACATTCTTGAAAAGCAGGACGGGGATTCCCAGATAGTGCCTTTTTCTTTTGAAAATCAAAATCAAGATTTAAAAAATCAAGTTTCCTGCTATATCAGCTATACCAATCTCAAAACACATGAAGTAATTAAAGCGAATCTGCATCGTTCTCCGCTTTATGCCGGACAAATTGAAGGGGTCGGCCCACGGTACTGTCCTTCTATTGAAGACAAAGTTGTCAGATTTGCCGATAAAGAACGGCATCAGCTTTTTATTGAACCTATGGGCCTTTCTACTGATGAATATTATCTTCAGGGCATGTCCTCTTCTCTTCCGGAAGACGTACAGCTTGCTTTTCTGAAAACTATCAAAGGGCTTGAAAATGTGGAAATTCTTCGGCCGGCTTATGCTATTGAATATGACTGCATTGACCCTACTGCCCTGAAACCTACGCTTGAAACCAAGGCAGTTTCCGGTCTTTTCGGGGCTGGACAGTTTAACGGCAGTTCCGGTTATGAAGAAGCTGCGGCACAAGGGCTGGTTGCCGGCATCAATGCAGCACTTTCCGTTCAGGGAAAAGAGCAGCTGATTCTTGAACGTTCCGGCTCTTATATTGGTACTCTGATTGATGACCTTGTCTGCAAGGGATGCAGTGACCCTTACAGAATGATGACTTCCAGAAGCGAATACAGATTAGTTTTAAGGCAGGATAATGCTGACTTCCGTATGATGCCCATCGGTCACAGGCTGGGTCTTATTTCAGATATAAAATATCAGAATATGCTTCATAAATATGCTCTTGTGGAATCAGAAATTGACAGGCTGAAGCATTCCAATATTTCTCCTTCTCAGGAACTCAACCAATTTCTGGAAAAATCCGGCACAGCACCTCTTTCTACCGGATGCAAAATGGCTGACCTTATCCGCCGGCCTCAGCTTGGGTATGATGTACTTGCTCCGTTTGATTCTGAGCGGCCGGCATTATCTGATGAAATCCGTGAACAAGTGGAAATTCAAATCAAGTATGAAGGCTATATCAACAGGCAATATGATATGATTCATAAAGCACAGTCGCTTGAACAGAAGAAACTTCCTCAGGATTTTGACTATCATGAAATTCATGGTCTGCGTCTGGAAGCGATTGAAAAATTAAACAAGCATCAGCCTGTCAGCATCGGGCAGGCTTCCAGAATTTCCGGTGTTTCTCCGGCAGATGTTTCTGTTCTTCTTATCTGGCTGACACAACATAAATAAATCATGTTCCACGTGGAACATTTTTCAAAAGGTGAATTTTATGCAGGAAATTACTGTTCTGGATGGATTATTTAAAATTTTATTTGCTGT
>CADBOP010000111.1 GCA_902796255.1 uncultured Ruminococcus sp. | reverse complement strand
TTGATAGCATACAGTCTGCCGTCCTTGCCGGGTTTGAGCCATGCAATATCATCACCAACTGTGAATACTTTATAGCCCTTCTTGGTATATACTTCCGGCGGAATCAGCATAGCCAGATTGGTCTTGCCGCAGGCAGACGGGAACGCTGCACAAACATATTTTGTATCGCCGTCAGGCTTCTGAACGCCCAGAATCAGCATATGTTCCGCCATCCAGCCTTCATTCTTGCCCTGGAAGGAAGCAATACGCAGAGCGAAGCACTTCTTGGACAGGATAACGTTGCCGCCGTAAGCGGAGTTGATAGACCAGATAGTATTATCTTCAGGGAACTGAACGATATAACGCTTTTCAGGGTCAACATCAGCCTTGGAGTGCAGGCCTCTTACAAAGTCGTTGGAATCGCCGAGCTTATCAAAAGCAGCTTTGCCCATTCTGGTCATAATATTCATGTTCAGAACAACATAGATAGAGTCTGTGAGTTCTACACCAACTTTGGAGATAGGAGAAGTAACAGGGCCCATGCTATACGGGATAACATACATAGTCTGACCCTTCATAGCACCGTCATACATCGGGCGGAGTTTTGCATACATTTCCTGCGGGTCCATCCAGTTATTTGTCGGGCCGGCATCTTCTTTTGTTTTTGTGCAGATAAAAGTTCTGTCTTCTACACGAGCCACGTCATTGACAGCAGTTCTGTGGTACAGACAGCCGGGGAGCTTGTCTTCATTGAGGTGCCACATTTTATTGGGGTCACCATCGGGGAGAGAAGTTACCTCTTTGATGAGTTCATCGAGCTGTTCTTTTGAACCGTCAATCCAGACAACCTTGTCAGGTTTGCACAGGTCGATGCATTCCTGTACCCAGTCCAGAACTTTCTGATTAGTGGTCAGTGCGCCTTCTAAAGCCATAATAAAAAACCTCCTTGAAAATACATGTATTTCTGAGAAATACACTTGTCATTTCTCTGACATTTTTATTTTATCATAAACTAAAAAATTTGTCAATAGTTTGTTACCCATTACACAAAAATTTCAGAAACAGCGAAAAAAGAAAAGCTGGCTGCTGGGTTTTTCCAAAAGTTTTTGTAAGATATGTCATAATCTACAAAACCGATTTTGTGCAGACAGCAGATTTTTTCAGAAAAATACAAAAAACACTTGTTTTTTATATCATTATCTGCTATGATAAAATTAATCATATTCATTATTATAATGGGAGGTTTTTTGTTATGAATAAAATAAATAAAAAATATATTGCCCTGCTGCTGGCAGCAGGTATGCTTACTGCCAATGCCACAGGCTGGCCGGCGGGAACAATATCAGATTTTTCTGTAAATCTTTTTGCCAAAGCGGAAAACTACGGCGACCTGAGTTATGAAAATCAGATTTTCAATATCAATATTACCGGATGCAGCGACTCGGCTACAGAATTAAATATCCCTTCAGAAATTGACGGACTGGCCGTCAAGGGGATTAAAACCAGTGCTTTTTATGACAAGAAAAATCTGGTGTCTGTTACTGTTCCGGATTCTGTAGTCACAATAGGAAACTCTGCTTTTGCGAACTGCACCAATTTAAGAAACGTGTCTCTCGGAAATAGTGTGACTGCTATTGATTATAATACATTCCAGAACTGTGAAAGCCTTGTTTCCATTACCATTCCGGATTCTGTCAAAAAAATCGGAAAAGATTCATTTAATGGCTGTTCTGCTTTATCTTCTGTCACATTCGGCAGCAAAGTTTCCACAATTGATACCGACAGTTTTTATAACTGTTCTTCCCTGACAGATATTGTACTGCCCGAAAGTGTATCCAATATCAAAGACGGTGCTTTTTATGGCTGTTCTTCATTACGTTCTGTGACAATTAAAAATCCGGATTGTGTGATTTACGATTCCAAATACACAATCAGCAAAGGCACAAGCGGCGATAAAAATATTACTATCTATGGCTATGCCAATTCCACAGCAGAAACGTATGCCAAGAACTATGGCTATACTTTCGCCCTGATTGGTTCTTCAAGTGAACCGGAAATTCCGACAGAAACCTTGCCGGAAACGACTACCACCACTACTACACAGACAACTGCCACTACTTCCACTACTACTTCCACCACTACACAGACAACTACCACTACAACTACTTCCACCACTACACAGACAACCACTACTACAGCTACTACCACTACTCCGGAAACCATCACAACCACAACAGCTTCCACCACTCCGGAAACAACTACATCAACAACTGCTACTACAACAACTACTACTCCGGAAACAACTGTCACACAGCCGGTGCAGAACCTTCCTTACGGTCTCGGAGATGTCAATTATAACAACGAAGTCAATGCAGAAGATGCCTCTTTAATCCTTCAGGATGCTGCCCAGAAAGGTGCATCAGGCTGGGGCATTTTCGGAGATGACCAGAGAAACCGTGGAGACATTGACAGAGATGGAAATTCCAATTCCGCAGATGCTGCTATGGTACTGCAATATGCTGCTTATCGTGGTTCGGGTGCAGGTGAAAAAAGCATTGCAGAATATTTTAATCTCCAGTAACATAAAAAAGCAGGGGGCATTTTTATGAAAATAAAAAATATTATTTCTGTACTGTCTGCACTCTTCGTTACTGTTTCCGCACTGACACACTCTTTTGTCAGCGTATCTGCTGAACAATATCAGAATCAAAAAGATGAAGTCGTCATGCTGGTAAACGAACAACGAACCGCAAACGGAAAAGCAATACTGTATGAATCTGCTTTGCTGAACCAAGCCGCACAAGTCCGTGCTGAAGAATTAATCTCCAGTTTTTCTCATACCCGACCGGACGGCAGAAAAAGCTTCACAGCTTTTACTGACCTCGGCGGAACTTATATGGCAATCGGTGAAAATATTGCCTTTGGTTATCCTACAGAAGCTGATGTCATGAATGGCTGGATGAATTCAGAGGGACACAGAGCCAATATTTTAAGTGATGCTTATTCTGCTATGGGTGTGGGAGTCGCTACAGACGGAGCTTCTCTTTATTGGGTACAATTATTCACTGATGGCAAGAATCTCACTTCAATCTATACTTTAGGCAATATCAACAGAGATACTGTTACAAATGCTACAGATGCTTCACTGGTTTTACGGGATGCGGCTGACAAAGGGGCAGGAAACAGCGGGATTCTCAACAGAATGCAAAGAAATTTTGCTGATGTAAATCAAAACCAAAAAGCAGATTCTGAAGATGCTTCTGTTATATTAAGATATGCCGCCTATGTTGGGGCTGGCGGCACAAACAGTATTGAAAATTTTTAATATCAAAATAATAATTTAGAAAAAGCTCTGCTGCGGCAGAGTTTTTTCTATTGCTTATATACTGAACCCAAAAAAAGCTGCCGCATTATTACATGCAGCAGCCAGTTTTTATTTGAAAATTCTGAAAGAAATTTTTTATCTCTTGGAGAACTGCGGTGCACGGCGGGCAGCCTTGAGACCGTATTTCTTTCTTTCCTTCATTCTGGGGTCACGAGTCAGGAAACCTGCACTCTTGAGAACCGGACGAAGTTCAGCATCATACTGAAGCAGGGCACGGGAAATACCATGACGGATAGCACCAGCCTGACCAGTAACGCCACCGCCTGTTACTGTGCAGATGACATCAAATTTTTCAAGTGTTTCTGTCAGGTTCAGGGGCTGACGAACGATTAATTTCAGAGTTTCCAGACCAAAATAATCATCGATTGTTCTGCCGTTGATAACAATATTACCGTTGCCGGGAACTAATCTGACTCTGGATACAGAGTGTTTTCTTCTGCCTGTACCATAGTGGTATGCAACTTTAGATTCGTACATATTTGTTTCCCTCCTTTAATTAAAACTCATAAACTTCGGGCTTCTGAGCAGCGTGCTTGTGTTCTGCACCTTTTACAGTACGCAGACGCTTAATCTGGTTTGCACCCTGTGTATTGTGCGGCAGCATACCGGTTACAGCAATCTGCATAGCTCTTTCCGGATTTTCAGCCATCAGCTTTTTATAAGAGATTTCCTTGATGCCGCCAATCCAGCCGGTGTGCCAGTAGAATTTCTTCTGTTCGAGCTTTTTACCAGTCAGGATAGCTTTTTCGCAGTTAATAATGATAACATGGTCACCGCAGTCAGCATGCGGAGCAAAAATCGGCTTGTGCTTGCCTCTGAGAAGAACAGCAGCCTGTGCAGCCACACGGCCAAGGGGCTTGTCTGTTGCATCTAAAATATACCATTTGCGGCTGATTTCATTAGCCTTCGGCATTGTAGTAGACATGAAATTTTCCTCCATTTT
>CADBOP010000110.1 GCA_902796255.1 uncultured Ruminococcus sp. | reverse complement strand
AACTGCTGAACCATGCCTTTGAGTTTCTGACTGACAGCGATTGTGTTTTCAAAGCCTGCTACATTGACCATAAAGATATATCCTCCCATTCAACTTATTTGCAGAACCGGATTCCGGCAAGAAGCACAGGAATCCTGTAAAGGCCGCTGTAAATTTAATACACATTTATTAAAATTATAGCATGTGTTCACCGAATTGTCAATAGATTCTGAATTCTTTTTCTGAAATTTTCCGTTTCTCACAAAAAAACAGAAGAAAAATATTGCATATCGCACCAAAGAAAAATCAGAAAAAGTAACTGAGGGAAAAAATATACAGAATTTATGTTTTATTTTCGTCATATTTAGCACTTGTATTTCAGAAAGAAATATGCTATAATAAACAATGAATATGACTGCACAGAGAATGCTTGTGCGGGATTTTATTTGTATTTTTATTTTATGCGTTTTCGCATCAGAAAGGAGAGAGTTTTATATTATGAGTGGAGATACAGGCCGGAAATTTCGCAGTGCAGTGCTTGCTGTTCTTACCCTTTCTGTGAGTCTGAGTGCTGTCGGATGCAGTCATGAAAAGCCAGTGACAGAATACGGCGGCGAAATTGCTGTTATCTGTAAAGCACAGGGGGTACAGTTCTGGGATGCTGTCCGCCGTGGTGCAGAAGACGGGGCGGAAGAACTGAATTATACAATCAATTATCAGGCAACTTCCAACGATACAGAACTGAATGCACAGATTAAAATGGTTGAAGAAGCAATTGACAATAATGTGAGTGCTATTGTAATTGCCCCCAATGATACGGAAGGCCTTAATGTTACACTGGATAAAGCCGTTTCTAAAGGTATCCCTGTAATTACTGTCGACTCTGATGTTACTTACGAAGGAAGACTGGCCTATATCGGTTCAGATAACGTTTCTGCCGGTGCAGTGGCTGCCCGTGAAGTGATGGAACAGCTGCCCGATGGCGGCGACATCGCCATTATTGGCCATGTGGAAAAATCACAGACTGCTATCGAACGTATTAATGGCTTCAAAGAGGAACTCGCCGGTGTGGAAGTACAGAAGGAAATTCCTGTGGAAGATATGAACGGCGAGATGAAAAATGCTAAAATTCCAGATTCCAAATATCATATCGTTGCTACAAAATACTGTGAAAATGAACTGGAAACAGCCAATAAGCAGGCAAAAGCAATTTTGCAGAATTATCCGGATGTGAAGCTGATTTATGGTACAAATGAAAACAGTACCACTGGTATCTGTGATGCAGTTGCTGAAATGGGAAAAGCAGGAGAAGTCAAGGTCATCGGCTTTAATGCTTCTGATAAGGAAGTGGCCTATATTCAGGATGGCACACTCACTGGTACAATTGTACAGAATCCATATAATATGGGTTACCTTGGCGTGAAGTATGCTGATTCAGCTGTACATGGTGATACATCTGACCTGTTGCCGGAACTGATTACCAGTGTAACACTCGTAACAGAAGAAAATCTCAATAACGAAGATATTCGTTTCCTGATAAATCCGGTAACAAATTAAATTTTATCTATTTTGAGGAGGATGTTTTATCATGAAGAAAAAATCCCGAATTTTGAAAATTGCTGCTGCGGGCATTCTGGCATTGTCCATGTTGCCGCTGACGGGCTGTCACCCAGCCCCCGAACAGGATGTGAAAACGATTAATGTTGCAGTGATTGTCAAAGATATAAACTCCACTTACTGGAATCCCGTCTGGTCTGCCTGTGATGATTTGCAGGCCGAACTGGGAAACAGTATCAATATCCTGAAGCTTGGCCCTCAGGAAGAATCTGCTGAAGCACAGATTCCTGTGATTCAGGATGCCATTAATCAGAAAGTAGATGCCATTGTGCTGGCTGCCTGCGACCCTGATGCAGAAAATGAAGTGCTCGCTGAGGCAACAGCAGCAAATATTCCGATTATTACAATTGACTCTGATGTTACTTATGAAGGCCGTGTCTCCTATGTCGGTACAATGAATAAAAATGCCGGCGAATCTGCGGCAAGATGTGCTGCTGATTTGCTCGATGGTGAAGGGACTATCGGTGTAATCTATCATGGTACAGCTGCTACAGCTACTGAACGATGTGACGGTTTCCTGAACCAGCTCGAAGGAAAAGTAGAAGCCCCGCCGGAAATGGCAGCTGGTTCTGGTTCAAAGCAGAATAATTCTCTCCCTGAAGCAACTGACGAAGCGGGAAACCCGATACAGCAGGAATCAGAAACAGAAGCAATGGTTTCTTATGCCAATATTAAAATTGCTGAAGTTCTCGATGGTAAGAGCGACTGGGAAAAATCCAAGGAACAGGCCGAAAAACTAATCAATGATGACCATGTGGACTTGATTTTTGCAACCAACCGGAAAGGTGCATGGGGAGCATGTGAAGCGATTACAGAACTTGGCAAACAGGGAGAAGTATATGTTGTCGGTTTCGACTATTTCGAGAATGACGGCAAGAATGCAGAAATGTACCTGAGCAAGGGCATTCTGAATACAATGATTATTCAGAATCCTTATAATATGGGTTATCTTGGTGTCAGATATGCGATGGAAGCCGCAAAGGGTGAGCCGATTCCTTCTCTGGTAGATACCGGAGCAGTACTGGTGACAGCTGATAATATCAACGACAGTGATGTACAGTTCCTGATTAATAATTAAAATTTTATAATTTTATAAAGAAGGAGAAATTTAATATGGCAAAAAAAGGAAAAGCCTTTGACCTGAGTCTGAGGCGGGACAAGACTATCCGAAGAGTTAGCAGAATGTATGGAATTTTAGGTGTTGTAATTATTTTCGTTACACTTATCAATATGCTTGCACAGAATTTCGTATATCTTCAGACAAGAGATACTCTGGAAAGAAATCTGAGTTCTGTACAGGCCGTTTCCAATATTCAGCAGAATTTCGATGATGTGAACGAAAACGTGCTCCTGCTGATTTCTTCTCTGGGTACACCGGAAATTCAGCGTGTGGCAGAAGAAGTGGTCGCTAATATCACAAATGACTTTGCGAATATCGACAAGTATTCTGAAGAATATAAAACACTGAATGCCAGCTCCGGCGATGACCTGAAAAGAAGATTTAATCATGCAGAATATGCAATTGCTGCTTACAGAAGAAAGATTAATGAAGTCAATCAGGAACTTGGTACTCTGACCCATGACTCCGGTATGAATATTTATAATCAGGAACTTGCACCGTTACAGATTACAGCAGCCGAAATGTTGCAGGCTACAATAGAAATCGGTACAAAGGTCGGCGAAGAACAGACCTACCGTGCAAAGAATATCCGTGGCTGGGCACAAGGTTCTTTAACTATCCTGCTGGTTGCT
The DNA here is from genome assembly GCA_902796255.1 of uncultured Ruminococcus sp. Taxonomy (GTDB): domain Bacteria; phylum Bacillota; class Clostridia; order Oscillospirales; family Ruminococcaceae; genus UBA3855. Next base: position 877 of record CADBOP010000110.1, on the reverse strand, counting down.
ACAATTGTTTTCCTGTTCTTTATCGGCAGAAGCCAGATTAATTCTATTGTCGAAATCCGTCAGAAAGAACAGGAACTGACAGAGGCCGGCAACCGTCTGACAAAGTCCAAGAAAAAGCTGATGGACTCTGCTATGACCAATATCCTGACCGGTATGAAAAACAGATATGCACTCGATGAAAGCCTTTCTCAGCTCATTGGCAATGCACAGTTTAATATTGCTGTATTTGATATTGATAACTTCCGTATGATTAATGACATGTACGGCTATGAATTCGGTGACGAATATCTTGCTACTGTTGCAGAAAGACTGAAGGAAGAATATTCTGAATATGCCGAAATGTTTAATATTTCCGGTAATGAATTCTGTATGGTATTCTATGAACATGTTTCTGACTTGCAGGCACAGCAGCTTTCAGAACAAATCCGTCAGGGTATCGGCCAGCCGACTATGGTTGCCAATATTCCGGTACAGACAACAGTTTCTTCCAGCCTGTATCATTATCTGCCCAGTGATAACTTAGATGTAAATACGCTTCTGATGAAAATGGACTCCGCACTTCATGCAGCAAAGCGTGACGGTGGTAACCGTATGTATCAGATTCAGTAAAAATTTAATTTTATTCTTACATGTGAAAAATCTCTCAGATGTCTGTGCTGAGGGATTTTTTTTATTAAAACCCTGAATATTCTGCACAGGATTTTTCAAAATCCCTTGACAAGAACTATATAAAATGGTAAAATAAATCTGGGAGGAGGTTATCACACATGTTTTTAGTCACAGGCGATATTCACGGTTTGCGAAGTATGGAGGATGTAGCAAGGCTTTCTACAGCACATCAGGAATTATTTGATATGATGACAAAAGAAGATTATTT
>CADBOP010000109.1 GCA_902796255.1 uncultured Ruminococcus sp. | reverse complement strand
TCGTCAGAATCCGGAAAGAGCTGAAAAGCTGTTTAATTCTGCTGTTGAGAATGCTAAGGACAGATATGATTATCTGACAAGACTGACAAAAATGTATAATGACTGATTTTTAATATCATGATTTATCAGACCGCTGTGCTGCTTATGCAGTACAGCGGTTTTTAATTTGCGGAGATAATAATAAAATTGCCGGAAGATTGCAGTAAGCCATACAGGCATTCGCTATATCTGCCAGAGTCCAGACGAGTTCCAGTTTCATGACAGCTCCGGCAAAAGCAGCAAGGCAGTACAGAAGCTGGTATATTTTTAAATATTGCTGATTTTTGATGACAGACTGCAAGGCATTCATGCCACAGAAACACCAGCCTGTGAGTGTACAGAAAGCAAACAGGGCTATCACAGGGGGAAGAATCCAATCTGCAAGCCACCCCATTCCGGAGCGGAATGCTGTCAGAACGAGTACAGTCCCCTCCTGCCCTGACTGGAGAGCATTTGTTGTAAGAATCACAAGTGCTGTAGCTGTACAGCAGATAAAAGTATCTGCAATTACTTCCAGCATTCCGCACAGGCCTAATATTTCCGGTGCGGCAGAATCTGTTTTTCCGTGAAGCAGGCCGCTGCTGCCGAGTCCGGCTTCATTGGAGAATACACCCCGCCGGACACCCACAGAAACTGCATATTTTACAGCTGTTCCGCTGATGCCTCCGCCTACTGCCTGTATTCCGAAGGCATTCTGAAAAACAGAACGGAACGCAGGGATAAGATTTTCTCTGTAGAGAAATAAAATAATCATTACACAGAATAAATAAATGCCTGTAATCAGGGGAATCATAACAGACGAAAATTTTGCAATCCGTTCCGCACCGCCGGAGAGAAGCAGAACTAACAGTAACATGACCACCAAGCCCGTCAGAGAGGCCGGAACTGAAAAAGAAGCGGACAGGATTTCGGCCATAGCATGACTCTGGGTCATATTTCCCATCCCGAAAGATGCCCCTGCACAGCAAAAGGCAAATATTCCGGCTAATACAGGGCTGTGCAAACCGTATTTCAGATATGCTGCTGCACCAAATGTATTTGCTGTCCTGTATTTACAGCTCAGAACATTTTCTGCATAGATTAGTCCCATTCCGCACAGAGCCGAAATCCACATCCAGAAAATCGCACCTGCTCCGCCAAGTGTCAGAGCCGTAGCGACTCCGGTGATATTGCCTGTTCCCATAGCTGCCGCCAGAGAGGTCATGCAGGATTGAAAGACAGAAAGTCCCGCCGGAGACTGAGACTGTTTTTTTTCTGATTTCCGGAATAATATTTTAAAACTCTTCAGGCATTGCCTGTCCGGAAAAAATAAACAGAATACCCCTGTACCGAGCAAAAGCCAGACCAAACCGTTGCCCCACAGAATCTGGTTGACAGCAGTCAGAAATTTTATCATAATTATCAGCCGCCTTTCTGCATAATATACTTGAAAAGTAGATTGCTTTTATGTTATAATAATAATAGCTTGAAATTCTGACGGGAGGAGGTCTGCTGCATTTGAAAGAATATTCTGCGGATTTGGGGGCAATGAAATTATTACAGATTACCGTCTGTCTGTTAGCGGCTCTGCTGATTTTTGCAAGTGTCAAATTTCTTTCACGCTGGGCTGTCATCATGTGGATTCTGACGGGGCTTTTCGCTCTGGCAGCAATTGTAATCAGTTTTTTCTGTATGCCGTTATATTTTTCCAATCTTCGCTGTATTGTCACATCCAATCAGGTCACTATCCGGACGGGGATGTTTTTCCGGCGGGAACAGTCTATCCGCTTGCAGTCTGTGCAGTTTGTCCAGACAATTACCGGCCCTTGGGACGGGGTTCTGGGTATGAATTTTATTATATTATATGTCTATGGCGGCAGCCTCATGATTTTTTTTCTTAAAAAACCTGACCGTCAGGAACTGACTGAATTTTTAGAACGCAAGGGGGTATTCCATGCACCGTGAACATCCGCTCAGGATTCTGAAATACAGTACCAAAACGCTGTGGCTTCTGATTTTCCCGCTGATACGGGGCATCTGGAATATTTTCAAAGCATGGAACAGAAAACAGATTCAGGGGTTTCGGTTATCTCCGGAAGCGGTGCTGAACTGGGTACAGGGTGCATGGTTTGACTTGTTGATTCTGGCTATTATTTTAGGCTATGGCTTTTGTATCTGGTTTTTCCGGAAATTTACCGTAGAAGACGGCCAGCTTTATGTACAGGACAGTTTTATTTTTACCAGAAAACGCATTATGCCGATTAAAAATCTTTCGGCTCTGACACTTGAACATACGCTGTTTTTAAGGCCGTTTCATGCTTCCTATCTGTATGCAGACACCGCCTCCGGATTACTGAACTCGACAGATATTAAACTGCTGATTCGCCGGAAAGATGAACCACTGTTCGTGTCAGCCCTGCCCCGTCTCCGGCAGGGAAAGCGGCATCATTATGAACGAAAAGTAAAACTCTGGAAGATATTGTTATTTTCTGTCATATTTTCCAGCAGTTTTTCCGGTGCATTGTATATTGCACTGTTCTGGTTTCAAAGCGGCAGAATCGCCCGTGATTTAATTAATGAATTCAGATTAACAGAAAAATTAAATACCGTTTCACAGGAGGTTGCTGACCATCTGGACGGCATTCCGCCGATTGCTGTCACAGTTGGTTTTCTGATTCTTTCTTCATGGCTGTTGTCCATGCTCAGCAATCTGATTCGCTACGGCGGTTTTTATATGGAAAGCGACAAAAGGCAATTATTTGTAAAAAGCGGCCTGATGACAACAAGATATTTTTATCTCCAGAATCATAAAATTAATTTTTTAGATATCCGGCAGAATTTACTGACAAAATTATTCAAATTCTGTTCGCTTGCAGTCAACTGTCCGGGGTATGGAAATCAGCGGGGAGCTTTGCCGATTTGTCTGCCGATTCTGACACAGAAAGAATTAATAGAAACTATGCCCATGATTTTCCCCGGAAGCAGATTTTTTAAAAACCAGCTGAAACCGCCTAAAAAATCATGGTGGGGGTATATTTGCTGGTGTGTGACAGGATTTGCAGCCATCTATCCCACCGGAGAAATCATAGAACGTCTGTTTCCGGCATTTCAGGAAATCACTAATCTGATTCAGGTGACTATTGTGATTCCGATACTCTGGAAATTAATTATTCAGATTGTTTCTCTGCATACAAGCGGTGTCAGCATTTCTAAAAACCGAATTTGTATGCGATACTGCAAAGGCTTTACTTTTCATACTATAGTGACAGAAACAGACAGCATTGTTAAAATCCGGATTCATCAGCATATCTGGCAGAAACTCAGCAACACCTGTCATCTGACAATTTATTTTCGTGCGGAAACTCCTCACAGATGTAATCTTTATTGTCTGGACTATACCGAGACAAGAGAATTATTATCTGAATTTATGACAAATATCAAATAAACTCCCCTTTTATCAGACTGTAATTTCTCTGACAAAAGAGGAGTTTTTTTAATTCAGGAAAAATTTTTATTGATTACTGAATCGGGAAACTTTCTGCTTTAATAATCCCGACAATATATTTAAGAATATTCAGGGAATCAGTTGCATCTGCCACATCATTCTGGTCAACATCGGCATTCCGCTTGCCTTTGTCTGTCAGTTTTTCTTTACCAAATACAGATTTGTTGAGTGTGATGACATCCAGAATATTGACAATTTCATTTTCATCAGCATCACCCCAGAGGATATCTGATTCAGTATCTGTTTCTGTAGGGGTAGTTGCCGGCTGACTGCCGGAAGGCATACCATAGACAATACCACAGCCAACAGTAGACATATAGACTTTTCCAAATTCATTCATATCGCCGACCAGATAGTTTCCGTTACCTGTACCGCCGTAAAGATGTGTTGTATTAATGCAGACCCAAGTTTTTCCGGCATCTGTAGAACGGTAGATACCTTCCTGTCCGTCCTCTGTCAGCTTGCCATACATGAACAGGGTATTGACACCGCCTTTTTTCTCCGGAGCACCATAGCCCATAGTTTTACAGTAAGAAACATTATCCAGTTTTTCACTCTTGACAGTGCCATCTTCTGCAACTGTCACATGA
>CADBOP010000108.1 GCA_902796255.1 uncultured Ruminococcus sp. | reverse complement strand
TCAATCCGGTTGTACAAAAGCATAACTCTTTCTTTTTCTACACCGGCACGCTTAAAATCACGGGTATACATCAATATGGCCCGCTGTCCGATTTTAAGCAGTTCGAGCCGGACAATCTGTGATTCGTTCTGATTCACAGCAATTTTGTCCATTAGTTCCAGAAGGCTGTCCAGAAATTGTTTATAAGTCCCCTGGTCATTGACTTCCGTGATATTACTCCGGACATTTTCATAAAAATCTCCGGCTGTATAATATACTTCAGCCAGTTCTTTCTTATTCGTATCATAATTCTGATAAGCCTTCGGGTCAGCGTTTTTCATTTCATTGACGATATAGCCAAACCATTTTTTCGCATTTTTTGCACCTGTGGTTTCATCATCACTGCCGGAATAATACCAGAACAGCTTGCCGATTTCATAGCAGACATCTGCATAGTTCACAACATTTGCCTTGAGGTCTGCTTCATGGTTTTTAACCAGAGAAACAATCTGCTGTTCTTCTTCAGGAGAAAAGACACTGTCATTTTCTTTATAAGTTTCAATCAGTCCGAGATAAGCCTCTGTTTCTCCGCTTTTATCCGGCACCTGTGCTGCTTGCTGATATAATTCTATTTTTTCCTGATATTGCTGAGGAAAGTTTTCACTTTCCGGATTAAGTGTAATTGCTGCTGCTTCATCCAGATAATTTTTATAATTATCCGTTGCCAGTGATTTCGCCTGCAAATTCAGCAGATAGCTGCACGTACCCGCAACTACGGACAGAAGCAGACAAGAACCAAACAATGCAACACGCATAATTTTCCGGTTACGGCTTTTTTTGTCAATATCAGAATAATGCTCAAGATAATATAACAGTTCCTCACAGGACTGATAACGTTCGTCCGGATTTTTAGCTGTACATTTCCGGATAATCTCATCCAGCCCCACAGATAATGCAGGATTTACTTTCCGGACGGAAGTATCCGGAACAAAATCCCTTTGCGGGTCAATCCCCGTCAGCAGAGCATATAATGTCATGCCCAGACAGAAAATATCTGTTCTGGTATCCGTCCTGCCATGACCGCCATACTGTTCCGGAGCAGCAAAACCAGCTGTACCAAGTCCGGTTGTTTCTCCGGAATTATACTCATATTTTTTTGCCGTGCCGAAATCTATAATAGTAATCTCACCATTTTTTTTCAGCATGACATTAGAAGGCTTCATATCACGATAAATAATATTTTTAGAATGCAGATACCCCAGCACTTCACATAGCTGTTTTGCCCAGTCTACGACTTTTTCTTCGGGCTGTGGCCCTTTTTTGCTCAGTATTTTATCCAGTGAAACGCCTTCAATATAATCCATGACAATAATAAAACTGTCATCATTATCCAGTACATCTGCAATTTCCGGCAGTTTCGGGTGCTTGACTTCTTTGAGAGTTTCAATCTCGGCAATCAAATTCTGCTTGACAATATTATAATCATTTCTGCCGTCTTTCCGTACTTCTTTGACAGCCCAGATTTTGCCGGAACGCTCTACTGTAGCACGATAAACCACGCTCATGCCGCCACGGCCTATTTCGTCCAGAATCTTGTAACGATTCTCTATGACCATATTGGTTTCCAGCATATACTTTTCCCTCCCAGCAGTCAATAAGTACGTACACAGACAACAGAAATATTATCCCGTTCCTGTCGTTGTTTGTCTGTATCAATCAACAGACGCATATTCTGCATCATTTCTGCCTGATTCTGCATCACTTCCGGCCGCAGGCAGTTAAACATATCCTGTATTGTAATTTCATGGCAAAAACCGTCGCTGCACAGCATATAGACGGCATTTTCTCTGACAGCACCGGAAAAGAAATCCGGCACAACAGTTTCAGAAGCCCCGATACATTGCAGGAGTACACTCCGGCGTACATCTGTTTTGGCCTGTTCTTCTGTAAGAAGCCCTTCTTCTATTTCACGTGCAACAACGGTCTGGTCTCTTGTCAGGCAGACACCAGCATCAGCAAACTGATATAATCTGGAGTCACCAACATGAATTACAAAATATTTTGTTTGTGTCAGCAGAATGGCTGTAAGTGTCGTGCCGAGTGTAATTCCGACATTATTGCCATAGGCAGCAATTTTTTGATTATACGCTATAGCAAGGGCATTCCACTCCGGCCGGAGTGTCTCTTCTGACAGACTGGTACAGAGTATAGGCAGACGAGTATCTGCCCATTTGAGAAAAGCATGGACAAGAGTCGCACTGGCGACTTCACCCTTGGAATAGCCGCCCATGCCGTCACAAAGTACGGCAAGCGTCATAATTCCGGCAGGAGTCTGTATAATTTTGACTCCGTAACTGTCTTGATTGGTTTCTTTGACCAGACCAATATCTGTATCACCAGCTGCAATAAACTGCAAAATTTCTCATCTCCGTTATATAGTTTTAAAATTTAAATTCAAATTCCTCATCTGCAAAAAGGATTTTATCTCCGTCAGAGAGTTCTGTTTCTACATTGCTGGGGATGGGGGTATTATTATAATTCAGATAAGTATGATTTGTGGAATTGGTATCAACAAGATAATATTTGTTATTTTTAAACGCAATATAGGCATGACTGCTGCTGACAGCATCATTGTTAGAAATGCAGTAATTCACAAATGTTTTTTCTCTGCCGATACGGAACAGCTCACCTTTGACTTCAATTTTCTCCCGTGTTTTTATCCTGTAAAGAAAAGGATTTTTCTTATTTGTAGGATGATTGGGATTCAGCACAGTCGTACCACCAGCTACATTCGGATTCAGCACAGTTGTTCCCAGTGGTGGTTTAGGCGGCTGCGGATATACAGGTGGCTGTGGCTGCGGTGCTGAGGGCGGCTGCGGATATACAGGCGGCTGTGGCTGCGGTGCGGAAGGTGGCTGCGGATACACAGGCGGCTGTGGCTGTGGTGCTGAAGGTGGCTGCGGTGCTGAAGGTGGCTGCGGATACACAGGCGGCTGCGGAGACACTTCTTTCTGGCTTTTCTTGTTTGCTTTTTTAGCTTCTTTCTGTGCCTTATACTTTGCAGCATTTTCTTTGTTATAATGCTGTAAAAGATACAGTAAACTGATTTGGTCTTCTTTCGGAATTTCCGGAACAGGCGGCTGTGGTTTCGGTTGAGATTTGGGACTGCCGCCAGGGATAGGCATATTTATCGGAGGCCGCTGAGGCTGCTGAGGCGGCAGAGGAGCTGGGATTGGCTGCTTGGGTGGTACTACTGGTGCAGGTGTTGGCTGCGGTGTTACTGGTGGTACAGGGGTGGGCTGTGGTTGTGGTGCAGGAACAGGCTGCGGTACCGGAGCAGGAATCGGCTGCGGTGGTGCAGCTACTGGCTGCTGTTCCGGTTCCTGAAATTTTACTTCTTCAATCGTATCCAGCAGTTCTTTGAAAGACTCTGCTGAAAATACGCTGTTACTGTTAAAATAATTCATCAGTAATGCAATATAAGTAGTATCATCATCCATATCAAATTTTGCATGATATAAAATATGTTTCAGAAAAGCAATAACATCCTGTTTTTCCTGCATCAAATCCAGATTCTGCACCGGCAGGCAAATCATCACTGTCCGGCCGGTGGAAACATTACAGAAAATATAATCACAGTCCAGCAGCAGCATTCTGGTATCAAGCATATATTCTTCCGCAGAAATAAACGCTTCTGTAACTCCACGGAAAAAACCGAGCATTCTTTTCTTATTGACAGTTCCAGCGAAAAGCTGTGCAGCCGAAATCATTGAGGTTACTTCATAACGGATAGAATATTTTTCATTCAGCTGTGTAAAAATTGTATTGGCAATGCCGGCAATCTGATTATTTGTCAGCATACCTTTTACAAATGTATCCAGCTGTTCATCTTCCGGAATGTCATAAATCATATACGTATGACTCCCCTGATTTTCAAATTGAAACTGCATGAATTCATCTCCTAAAAATTAATTTTTTAT
>CADBOP010000107.1 GCA_902796255.1 uncultured Ruminococcus sp. | reverse complement strand
GGCATACATGACTTCTTTACCAGTGACAATACCAGAGACGAAACCACCGCCGCCGATTTTCATTGTTCCCCATGTATAGGAATCTTCGAGTGTATCCACAGCGGAAGCCGGCAGAAATACTGCACAGCTGCAAAGAACAGCGATACTTGCCGTAGCAGCTGCGATTCTTTTCCAGATTTTCATAGTAAATTCCATTCCTCTCTATAAATAATATATTTTTTGCTGAATCGTTCAGCATATATATTTATTTTACTATATTCAAAATAAAAATGCAATAGAAAATACAAAAAAATTTTCAAAAAAGCAGTCAGTTTTATATCTGACTGCATAGAAATCAAAAAATATTTTTTTCAAATACCCATACTTCAAATTTGGAATTGATTTGAAATTCTTCATGGGGGTGTGTCAGGAGAACAGCATTTATCTCCCTGAGTGTCTGTGCTTCTCGGACGGAAAGCAGAAGAAAATAATTTTCCTGTTCCGGCTGGTCTTCATACCAATGTAAATTGCACTGATACGGCCGAATCCAGACGCCTTTCTTATCTACTTCCACACTGCGGCATTTTACAGCAGAATCTGAAATCACTGTAAGGGCATTTGCCTGCCAGAAGGTAGCATAACCATAGGTAAGATTTCTTTTTTCCAGTTCCTGCACCAGTGTATAAAGATAATTGCTTTTTGTATTATCCGGTTTCATACCGGCCATTTCCACAGCATGTATTGTACTCACAAGCATCAGCGGAATCAGAAGCAAGGCGGCAAGCCTCTGCCAGCGAATCTGAGATACCGCCCAGCGGAGAAATGCAACAGAAACCACTGCCGCCAGTACAGCTATCGGAGAAAGCCGCCAGTTAGCAGCTGAAAGTTTCCCCATAATATACCCCATCATGATTAAGAGTGTCATGAACCAGTAAGTCAGGAGAAGAATTTTCAGCTTTGTATCTTTTATTTTAGGATAGCAGAACAAAGCCATCACAGGCAGAACCAACAGCAGAACAGCCATGATGATACTAAGCAGAGATTTCACACTGTCCGGACTCATCAGAGGGGTATTGGCTTTTGGTTCTGCACCGAGCAGAGTCAGCCATGCAACAGGGAATTTCTGAAAATTCTCCGCCCATGTACTCATGTCAGAATATTGGGAATAGGCTTCTTCATAGGCGGCAGAGATTGTTCCGGCAGAAAGTCTGGTCAATAAGAAGCCGGTAACTGTACCGGTAATCATGACTAATATCAGAATACCGGCATGAAAGTTTTTAAGCGATAAGATTTCAGATTTTCTGTCAAACCAGCGTTCACAGAACACAGCACCGATTACAGGCAGTACAAAAATTGTGACAGTGGTAATCTGGTCACTTCCTGTGAATATACACCAGATTTCAAGCAACAGCATACACAGAATACTTTGCTGCCGGTTCTGTTGGATTTTATTCTTCGTCTTGAGAACCTGTGCCCGTTCTGTAAGTTTTCTTTGCCGGAACACCAGTGTCAGGCCGATAAAAATAAACCAGACCCCAAGACTATAATAAATAGTATGCCCCCAGAAAATTTCTCTGAGCTTTGTGCTTGCCGAACAGGTCATAAGTGTAATAAACACGCCGGCAGAAATCCAGCCAAATTTCCATCCCATCTGCCGGAGCATCAGAACCAGCCCGCCGGTAAACAGCAGATAGAAAAAAAACATGCCGATAATATGTGTTGTCATTGAAACACCTGTAAAGGGCATCAGAGCTGTCATAATCAGATTAGTTCCGAACGGCAGAAGACAGGCATAGCTAAAATCCGGATTAAATAAATTTCCGCTTTCATAAGAAGCCTGTGCCCACATGATAGTATCTGTGCTGTCAGAATGAAAATAGCCTCTTGAAGGAAATAAAATATAATAGCCTGTGATGATAAGGGCAGCCAGCAGCAGCAGCAGACTGCCGGAATTTTTAAGCAATAAAACAATATTTTTAGATTTCTCCTGCGTATCAGGAATTTCAGGAAGCATTTCTGTATTTTTTATGAGTTTTTCTGTCTGCATCATGAATTTTCCTCTTGTATATCTGTTTCATGATAAACTTTTTCTGTATTGACACTCCAGATATTGGATTTATCTTTTCTGCCGGAAAGAATATTCCGGACAGTTTCAAAAGAAGTCAGCATGGAATGGTCCATATTATTATATCTATGCTGTCCGTTTCTGCCGACACAGTAAAGATTTTCAAAACGGCTGAGATACTGAATCAAGTCACCGATAGACTCATAAGTATCAAAATAAGCAGGATAAGCTTTTCTGACACGTTCTCTGTGATAGTCCAGAATTTCCGTATTCTGTGCAAGAATCCCCATAGTCCGGAGTTCCTTCACAGCAAAATCACGGGTCTGTTCTTCGGAGAGCTGCCAGAAACGGCTGCCTTCCGTGCAGAAATATTCCAGTCCAATCCAAACTTGCCGTGTCGGATTCTGTACCATATAAGGCGACCAGTTATTAAAAATCTGGATTCTGCCAAGCCGGACACCTGCATCTTGTACATAAATCCAGCAGTCCGGAACAATATTTCCAAGTGTCGGAACAGCAGTTTCATTTTTCAGTGCAAGCTGGCTGACAAGCAGGCCGATAGTCACAAAATCACGGTAAGGCAGGCCTTTGGCAATATTTGCTTCCCATACAGGAACATCATTCATTCCGGCAAGCAAATCTTTCAGCGGCATGGAAGAAATCAGAATATCCACAGGAACTGTAATCTGCTTCTGATTATTCTGATAGCTGACAGATAAAATTTTATTCTCTGCATTTGTCTGAATATGAGAAACTTTTGCATTGAAAATGATTTCACCGCCGAGTTTTTTAAATTCTTCAGCCACAAGTTCCCAGAGCTGTCCGGGGCCATATTTAGGGTAGTAAAACTCTTCAATCAGAGAAGTTTCTTTCTGCCCTGTATTTTCAATCCCTGTAATTTTATGGAACATATCCTGCATAACAGCTGTAACAGAAAGCCCCCTGACACGCTGTGCCCCCCAGTCAGCAGAAATCTGTGAAGGATGCCTGCCCCATAATTTTTTAGTATAGCTTTCAAAAAACATGGAATATAATTTTTTTCCAAAACGGTTGATATAAAAATCCTCAAGAGAATTTTCCTTTCTCTTGAATGCAGCTGCCCCCATATAGCTGAAACCGGCCTGCATAGTCGTACCCAGACCCATATTTCTGACAGTATTCCATTTCAAAGAAACGGGATAATCAAAAAACTTATGCTGATAATAAATTCTGGAAATCCTGTTTCTGATAAGCATGACTCTGTCATCTGCTTCAGGGTCAGCACCGCCGGAGACAAGTGTTTTTTCTCTGCCAAGCTGAATATCATCAAAAGAGGGTTCGCCCTGAAAAGGCATCATATTTTCCCACCACTGCATAACTTCCTGATTTTTAGAAAAAAAACGGTGGCCGCCGATATCCATTCTGTTTCCATGGTGATTGACAGTTCTGGAAATACCGCCGATGCTCTGGGATTCTTCATAGATTGTGACATGATACTGTTCCGGTGCTTGCCGGAGAAGTTCATAACCAGCCGTAAGCCCCGCCGGCCCTGCACCGATAATTGCAACTTCCTGCATTTGTTGCTGCTCCTTTCTGAAAACGGCCATTTCATACACTGACATGTTCATTTTCAAGTGTGATATAATTTCTCCTGAAATGATTCAGATATCTGTCTGTCAGGCGATAGCTCAGCCAGAAAATGCTGAGTGCAAGGGAGACAAAACCAACTGCTTTGACAAAACCTTTCATAAAATTCACCTCCGTTTCCATGATAGATAGTTAATTTTATTATAACATATTTTAGAATAAAATGCTATAGGCTTTATAAAATTCAACATTCTGCACAAAAAAGGCGGCTGTTTTTTATGCATTTAAACAAAAAGCAAAAATTGATAAAATTTTTTCTGATTTTTCTATTCTGAGGCTGTTATATAAATAAGAAGCAAAATTTTGCATATTTATTAAATCATCACAAGGAGAGAAAACTATGCATCAGCAAAAAAATTATGAATATGATTTTGTGACAGTTGCCGCAGATGCCGGCGAATATATCTTAGCAGACAAGAACGGCGGTTCGTATTATCTGCCCCAGAAATTATATGCCTCTCTTCCTCCGAACGGGCTGGCAATCGGGGATATTCTGCATATTATTACAGAAACGCCTCTGGAAATGACCGAACTTGCAGGAACAAACAGCATTATCTGTCACGGAAAAGTCAGCTGTTTCCGGAAAGGTTCTATTCTGGGGGACGGCAAGACAGCAGAATTTCTTGTCAGCAATACAGCTTATGGTTCTGTACTTCTCACAGAACCACAAACCGGAAAAGATTATGTAATTTTTACCAGTTATATTGCAGAAGGCTGGCATACCCCTTCTGTGTCATGGAAAGCCGTCACAGAAGGAAATCTGGTCAGATTCTTGTTATTTGGCAATATGCCGGTAATGCCTGTACCGAAAAAGCGGCATATTTACAGATTTTACAGAAAAAGCAAAAAAACTCCGGCAATGCGGAGTTTTCTGCATTAAGTTTATGGTGCATCCATCGGGGCATCAATCAGCTGTACATCATCATCGTCATTATGATTCTCATCAGCAACAGCCTCCTGATTTTCTTCAGAGACTTCCGGATATTCATATCCTTCTTCCGGCATTCCGGTTTCTTCCTGTAACATTTCTGCATCAGCCTGTTGTGTATCTGATATTATATCACTTGTCATCTCTTCGTCAGTTGCTTCTGCTTCTACCGGAGAGATTTCATTGTCTATTGATACCACATCAAGATATTCTTCCAGTGTCAGACCCTGTTCAAACATTTCTGTTGCCGCCTTGACACCTACATAACGGATATGCCAGCATTCATAAGAATAGCCGGTAATATCATCTTTTCCCTTCGGATAGCGGATAATAAATCCGAACTCATGGGCGTGCTGGTCAAGCCACTGGCCTTCCGGTGTATTGATAAATGTTTCATTAATAGAATTACAGTCTACAGTATAGCCTGTCTGATGTTCAGAATGTCCGGGTTTGGCAGAGAATTTATTTGCATATTCTTCGCCATATGCTTCTACAAGGCTGTTATAACAGGAAATCTGATATTGATAATCTCTGTATCCTGAGCCCTGATAAATATTCAGGTCAAGTTCTTCGGCAGCCTCCTGCAATTTAGAAAATGCTTCTGCTGTTTCAGGGAGCATCCCCGGATTATATTCTTCCGGCAGACTGATAGATTTATTTACAATCAGAATTCCGTCCACATAGGTACAACCGTCCTGCACTATCAGTTCCCGAACAGTAACAGGGATTCTGAGTGTTTCTGTGCCGCAGAATACAGAAACCGTGCATTCGCCTTTGGAAACACCTGTAATATAGCCATATTCATCCACTATAGCTATATTTTCATCACTGACACCATAAATGGCTTCTGAGAGATTTATCTCTGGTTTGCAGGCGATTTTCAATTGTTTTGTATGATTGACACGCAAATAAACATGTGGTTCGACAGGCCAGAAATTTGTTGCCTGATGAAATTCAGGAGTAGTTTCAGGGATATTTTCAACCGGAACAGCTTCTTCTGTGACAGACTGTGTTTCTTCCGGCAGTTCTGTCTCCTGTTGCGGAGCTGCTTCCACTTGCTGAGGGACATTCATATTTTGTTTTCCGACAATCAGTCCGAATCCGAACACTAAGATGACACTAAGCATCAAGAGCATAAAAGAAGCTCTTGCTCTGTCTTTGCGGCGTTTTTTAGTGGTTTGCTGAGCCATAAGCAAAATCCTTTCTGATAAAAATCGAAATGCTTGTTTACATTACTGCATACTGATATTTATTATAGCACAAAACTTTTCATTTGTCACCTGTTTTTTTCAGTTTTTTAAAAAAAAATAAAGAATTTGTGAAAAATGTCGAAAAATCAGAAGCACACAGAAACCAGATATTTTTCACAAGAAGTGCTGTTTAATTTTGGATATTCTGCTAATTGCATTTCTGATACAAATATTTTATAATAAAAATAACGGGCTGTTATGATAGAATAAAAAAATAAAATCATAAGAAAAATTTCCAATATTTTTCTGACTGTATTGTTATATTACTAAAGGAGGAATTCTGATGAAAAAAGCAAGAAATTTACTGATTCTGCTGACAGTGTTCTGCTGTCTGAGCGGTATACTGGTGCGTTTTCCGGTCAGGGCAGAGGGAAATAATTATGATACGTTTTTTGTTGTCATAGACAGAGACAGGAAAATTGCAGAATATTATTATCATATCAACGGAAAATTACATCATATTCCAGCAGATTTTTCTCTGGTATCTGACACCAGCTGCTGGACTCCCTATACAATGTTTACAATAGAAGGAAATTATTATATCCGGAATGCGTTCCCGATTCAGATTAAATTTGCTGACAATGCCAGACAGATTTCACAGCCTCTTTCCGAAGCATTTGAGGCCAGAAATCTGACTATAACAGAAATCAACACAATACAGGATAGTGTCCACCCCAAGACAGAATATGTTCTGAAAGATAATCAGGAACATCTTTATTTTTACAGCGAATATCAGGAATTTGAATATAATTCTATCCTGTCAGAAGCAGAAATTGGCTATGAATATGCATTTTATGTTTATGAAGAAACGGTAATCAAGCCCATCCAACATCTGGACAGTATTTATTATGCCTATGTGCTTGGGGTAGATGATGCTGAAAATCCGGAATATTATGCGATTTCTGTCGGAAATGCACCATGGTATTTCAAGCGTTCAGAGCTAATCAATCTTAATGCAGATACTTTGCATTTCGGTGATATTTTACGGATTAAAAACATTTTGACACTTCCGACCGGAAGCCAGTTCCAGTTTGCAAGAAATTCTGCTTATGCAGACCGCCCCTATGGTATGGAGGTCATTGGCTCACTGCTGACCGCCCCTACAGCAGAATTTACTGTAACAGGAAAAGCCAGCTCTTCTTATATCGAAGTAACAGACGGCGAACAGACTTTTCAGCTGTATCTGCCGTATTATCTGGCATACCGGAAAGATAAAATTAAATTTCTGATGCCTGATGTGCCTGACGTAAATGATATTCAGATTGGTGATGTTGTGTCCTGTGCATTAAATCCAAAAGGGAAACCGGTTATGCTGCTCTATCAGGAAGCGGACGGCGATGCAGATAACAACCAAAAAACAGACATCCGAGATGTCATTCAGGTAAACAGGGCTGTACTTGGCAAAGAAACTCTGAAAAAAGAAGAAATTGCTCATATTGATTTTAATCATAATGGTGTTGCTGATTCTGAAGATGCACTTATGCTGATTAAAAAAATAGTAGGCTTGCTCTGACTGATAATTTTTTATAAAATTTCAAAAATTTTTCCAATATTTTTCTGCTTCAGTTGTTATATAGATAGAAAGCAAATCCGAAAGCTGAAATTATATTTATCAAAGGAGGAATTATTATGAAAAAAACAAGAAAATTATTCGCAGGCCTGACAGCCCTGACATGTCTGACCGGACTGACAGCTGCTCTCCCTATGACCGTACAGGCAGAAACGATTCCGTGGACTTGCCGAGTTTCTCTGATTAACTATGATGAAGAGAACCAGCCGGAAAGCTATATCGTCACAGAAAACCGCTTTTTCAATTACTCTATTTCTGCGGAAGAAATGAAAACATATCTTGCAGAGGGAAGCACGCTTCCTGTTGTGGGTGATGTACTTTATATTATGTCACCAGCCAGAAATAACGGCAATTCGCTCGGAGAATTTGTATTTGAAGAAGACAGTACAATCACGAATCAGGGCAATGAACTGGAATTTTTCACAGATACGAAAGAATATGTTGTCACAAAGCATTCCGAAGATACAGGCGGTGTATACTGGACACGGCTGACAGATGCAGAAACCGGAAATTACTGGATTTATAAAGATTATGATTATCTCTATGATTCTGTCTATTCTCTGAAAGATGTTTCTATTGGTGATATTGTGACATGTGCAGTAAATACAAGCGATGCATATTCTTATCCGATGCAGGTGCTTTCTATTGAAAAAGGTGATGGCACAGTACCGGATTTGACAACTCCTGATTCTGAATATGGTGTAAATATTATTTTCATGGGCGAGGACAATCCGCAGGGACAGACCAATCCGAGTGTGTATGCAGTCAATACTGGTGAAAAATGGAGTGAATGGGCGTTATCCGGTTTCACATATGTATTTGGTGCAATAGATTCAGACGAACTCCCTCAGTATGGCGATGTGTATACCGGAATGTATATGATTTATGAAACTTATCCGGGGCAGTTTGAACCCAGTTATCTGAAAAAGTGCGGTACAGTGGAAGACTTCTATCCGATTAAAGAAATGACAGTATCTCTGAATCATCCTTATCAGGGCGGCAGCTATCCGGAAATGATTCTGACTGATGCTGACGGCAAAGATTACAGATACTGCTACGATATGTATAATTATGTAAACTGGAAATTTGATACACCTATCCAGAATCTGAAAGCCGGTGATACTGTCAGATGTGCAATGACAGAAAACGGAGTGCTGATGATTACAGATATTGTAAACACCTCTGCAAGCACAGAAAAAGTGGAAGAAGACGATACTGTCACAATCATTATGCTTGGAACAAAAGGCGAAGCCTACCAGTTTAACAAGCAGTACTTCATGCCGGCTGATGTCAGCACAAAATATATGCAAGGCATTACGGCAGAATATGGCGATGTTTTTAAAATTCCGGAAAAATTATTAAATTATAATTATAATCCTGAAAAAGAACCCGAAAACACAAAGATTGAAAAACTCGGCACTGCTGCGGAATATTACGGCACTGTCAAGGAACTGACAGTCAAGTCCAATGAAAACTGGACTATCAAAGCCGAAGATGCGGACGGAACTGTATATACAGGCATTTATCAGTCAGCAGATTATACCGGATATGATGCTCCTGTTTATATGGATGACCTCAAAGCCGGAGAAACTTATGAATTTGTACTGGACGGCACAGAAATCATGTTAGTCCTGCCGGACGAAAAAAATATTACTGTGAATCCGGTCACAATAATTCCTGCTACAGGTGATGCTGACGGAAACGGCAAACTTGATATTCTTGACATTATCACTGTCAATAAAGTAGTAATGGGCAAAGAAACGCTTGACCCAGACAGAATCTTCTATATCGATTTCAATCAGAACGGCAGCGCCGATGCTGATGACTCTCTGATAATGATAAAAAAACTTGTTGGATTAGCATAAACCCCAGACAGAATAAGCGGCTGAGTTTTAAACTTAGCCGCTTATTTTTATGATTCAGAAATTGTCAGGCACAGCCGGAGCAGTTTCATACTCCTGTTCCGGATTAAAATCCGGAGCGGTTTCGGGAGCTTCTTCCGTATGTTCTGAATTGTCCTGACTTTCGTCTTCGGCCGGAGCAATAGACGGTGCTGTCTCAAGCTGTACACCGGAATCATCTGTATTTTCTTCCTGTACAGGTATCGTTGTCACAGGTTCTGTCTGTTGTTGTACAACAGTTGTCTGCGGCGGTTCTGTAGCAGGAGTAGTTTCCGGATTGCTTGCATAGAAAATTTTAAGCATTTCTTCGCTGGACAGATTAAAAATTTCTCCGGCCTGTCTGTTCAGCTCCACAACTTCCCCTGTCTGAAAGCTATAATTCACTACTGCTTCTGTGCTGTAGCGGTCTGCCATGCCGAGGGCATCCAGTTCTTCTTCATATTCTACTAACGTTTTTCCCGCATAATCCGGAATGGTGACAGAAGAAGGCCCTTGGCTGACAATCACTTTGACAACTGCACCACTGTTGAAAGGCTGGCCGGCTTCAATACTCTGCCAGATAATCAGTCCGGCCTTATAGTCATCACTGTATTGATAAGAAGGCTCTAAATAAAGCCAGCCGTCTGTTTCAAGCTGTTCTTTTTTCAGCTCATAACTCATCCCGACAAGCAGGGGCATCTGACTGTCCCCCTGCATTTCTGTAAGAGGCTGTATCTCTCCGGAAGTTTCTGTTACAATATTATTTTCTGTAGAAGCTTCACCTGTAAGAACAGTTGGTTCTGTAGAAGAATTCATAGAAACCGTACCGCTTTTATTCATCAGGCTGATAATAATAATTGCCAGCACCAGTAAAATACAGATTGTCATGACAGCAACAATCAGAGGCATACGGAATTTTTCAATTATGCCTCCCTGTTCAGAAACAGGATAATCAATTTCCGTATGTTCGGGAAACTGCTTGGTTTCTATTCTTTTCTTTCGTTTTTCATAAACATGTGGCTCGTCTTTTTCTTTTTCCGGTTCTGCTTTTTTTTCAAAAAGCTGCGTGACAAGGTCCGTGATGGTCTGTGTACGTTCCTGTGCATCGAGACACATGCCTTTCATGATAGCATCAGAAACATTTTTAGGAATATTCTGATTTAATTCATAAGGAGAACAAAGATTATCCTGCTGAATCCGGCTTTGTGCATCAACAGGCTGAGAGCCTGTCAGCAGTCTGTACAAAACAGCACAGATACCGTAAACATCTGTAAATGTCCCCTGCTGAGCACCGGGGGTATATTGTTCGGGTGCAGCATAGCCCGGAAAAATTTCTGAGGGCAGTTCCAGATGCATCGTTCTGACATCATAGATACTGAAACCGCACAGACGCAGTTCTGTTTTGGGTGTCACATAGATAGTATCCGGACTGATTGCCCTGTGAATGACACCCATATTATGCATCAGATTCAGTGTTGTAAAAAAAGTCGGGAATAATTCAGAAACATGCTGCCATGTAAGTTCTCCGGCATTCTCTTTCAGGTATTCTACCAGTTTAATTCCCTCAAGATATTCATAAATCACATAAGTAGTATTATTTGCGTCTATAATATCCAGTGTCGGAATAATATGTTGCAGGGTACGCATCTGTGCAAGTTTTCTGTTCAGTTCTCTGAACTCTTCCCGCAAGGCTTTGTACGGAATTTCCCGTCCGGACAGGATACTGATTGTAGCCTGCCCCCGCACCCGCTTACAGATTCCGACAGGGCAATACTCACGAATCAGCACTTTACAGCCGATTGCTGAATTATAGCCGATATAGTTTGCCCCTTCACTGTTATGGCCGATTTTGACACCAATTGTATATTTTCCGCTGAGTTCTGTACCCGGCGGAGCATAATCGGGGTCATAGGGAGTATCTTCTGCATAACCACAAATCGGGCAGATTTTTAATCTTTCCGGTTTCATTGACATGCAGCTATAGCAGCGGTTTTGTATTTCCATTCTAATCTGTACCCCCTTTCCTGAGTTTAAAATTTGGTCTTACTTATTATTTTAACAGTTTCCGGCCAAGTTGTCAACCTTTTTCCGGTTTTGTCAATATTTTATTTGCAGTTTTGTATTTATTTTGTAACATTCTTTTATTTTTTCAGCAATTTTTATTTTCAGTAATGCTTTTTCTGTTTCAGATTCTGGTATTCCTGAAAGACCTGAAGGCACTCTGCACGGTTTAATTCCTGTGCAATCTCCGGCGGCTGTTCAAAAAATTCTTTGTCTCTGAAGCCTAATTTTTCTGTATCAGAAACTGTACAGCCGTAATAGACTTTGCTGATATTGGCCCATAAGACAGCCCCTTTGCACATGGGACAGGGTTCAGCAGTAGTATATAATTCGCAGCCTGACAGGTCAAACACCCCCAGACCGCTGCAAGCATTCCGGATTGCCATCATTTCACCATGGCAAGTAGGGTCATGCTGTTTCACTACTTCGTTATGTCCTCTGCCGATAATATTGCCATCTTTTACAATCACACAGCCGAACGGCCCGCCGTGGCCGGCACGGATTCCGGTTTGTGCCTCTTCAATGGCGATTTTCATATATGGATTCATGCACTTTCCTCCGGACAAGTCAAATCTGGATAAGATTTTTATTCAGCAATTCCTGTGCAGCGAGTAAAATGCTGATTCTTCCGCTGTTCCAGCTCAGGCCACCCTGTAACCATGCAGCATAGGGTTCACGAAGCGGGCCGTCTGCTGAAAGTTCGATAGAAGCACCATTGGTAAAAGCCCCTGCTGCCATAATCACCTGATTTTCATAGCCAGGCATATCCCATGGTTCGGGTGTGACATAGGCATCTACAGGCGAGCCTTTCTGAATCCCCTGACAGAATGCAATCAAATTTTCAGGTGTCTGCAATTCAATTGCAGTTACAATATCTCCTTTGGGGTCATTGGCAGCCGGTGTGCATCTGAAACCGAGCAGCGTAAACAGCGAAGCAGCAAAAGCCGCTGTTTTCAGTGCATTGGCGACAACATCCGGAGCAAGATACAATCCCTGAAACAATTCCCGGTTCATACCAAGAGTACAGCCGACTTCCTTGCCAAGCCCGACACAGGTCAGGCGATAGGCACATAATTCGACAAGATTCGACTTTCCGGCAATATAACCGCCTGTACGGGCAATACCGCCGCCGGCATTTTTAATCATAGAACCAATCATAATATCCGCACCAACAGCAGACGGTTCAATTTCTTCTACAAATTCCCCATAACAGTTATCTGTCATAATAATTACTTCCGGATTTGCTTTCCGGATAGTATCACAGAGTGTTTTTAATTCTGCAACAGTAAAAGCCGTTCTCAGGTCATAGCCTCTGGAACGCTGGATATAAGCCACTCTTGCATTTTTCAGATTTTCAGAAACTGCTTTCAAATCCGGCTTGCCCTGAGGAGTAAGAGGAATGATTTTATATTTTACTCCAAAATCTTTCAGCGAACCGTTTCCGGCTTTTCCGTTAATGCCAATCACTTCATGCAATGTATCATAGGGCGTTCCTGTAACAAAAACAATTTCGTCATCTGGTCTTAAAATTCCAAACAGGGCAACACTCAGTGCATGTGTGCCCGAAACGAAATTATGTCTGACGAGGGCATCTTCTGTGCCAAGCACCTGTGCCCAGACCTTATCCAGAACATCACGTCCCAAATCTCCGTAACCATAGCCGGTACTTGCACCAAAGCAGGCTTCACTGACTTTGTTATCTGCAAAGGCTTTCAGAACTTTTGCAGCGTTATGTCTTGCTGTACGGTCAATCCGTGCAAAGCAGTCAGCACAGTGTAATTCTGCCTGTTCTGCGAGCTGTTCCAGACGGGGGTCAATATGAAAAAAATCATGCATTGCCATTATCCAGTAATCCTTTCGTAACACTGTCCTGTGCATCTTCCGAGCGTTCGAGAACATATTCTGTATCAATTACAGAAAAGCCGATTTCCCGATAGAAGCTTTCACGGATATCGAGGGCATAGAGGACAGCTTTTTTATCAAACTGTGCCAGCCAGCCGGCGAGCCATTTCAGGAACATGCGGGCATGTCCAAGCCCTCTGGCTTCCGGCAGGGTTGCCACCTGCCCGACAAGCACATGATTGTCAATATCAAACATGATAGTTGCTGTTGTGCTTTTTTTGTAAGTCAGCACATGACTGACACCGTGGCGGCATCTGTGAGAAGTATCTGTCAGCCACAGGGCATAATCTTCAAGATTCGGAAAACCGGCATGAAGAATCTGATATACTTCTTCAAGAGAAGGATTAAACTCGACAGCTTCTTCTTCAAAATCAGAATTATTCATATCCGGATGCAGTTCAAATGTCGTTCTGTGCAGAGACTGATATTCCGGCAGAAGGTATGCTAATTTTTCTCTGACAGGCTCATTGCATTCGATTCTGAAAGGCTTGTGCATATTCAGAAAAGCAGCCAGATTTTCAAGTTCTGAGTCATCTGCACTGACAATCAGCACAGTACTGTTGAAATAAAGCATGACACCGTCTTCACCGACAGTATAGAACTGACAGAAAGGATAATCAATACCATAGGCTTTATAATACGAATACATTTTTCTGCCTCTCCACGATTTCCGCAGAAGGTAAGTATTCAAATCGCAGTCTTTTGTAATTTTTCTAATCATAATTCATGCATTCTTTCCAGCATATTTTCAGCCAGCTGACAGGTGGAAATCATATCGCTGATTTGTGCGGTACAATATGGCGAATGAAGATAACGACAAGGAATGGAAAGGGCAAGTGTTCTGACACCATCTCTTGTAACATGAACCGAGCCGGCATCATTGCCGCCGGCGATTCTTGATTTTGTCTGACAGGGGATATTTAATTTTTCTGCTTCTGCAAAAGCAATTTTATATAATTCTTTGTCATAGATAGTCGCCCTGTCCATGAACAAAGCAACAGGCCCAGCACCGAGATGACATACAGCATTGCCGTCATGTACACCGTCAAGGTCAGCTGCTGTCGTTGTTTCAAGAATCAGAGCAAAATCCGGATTGACAGCATAAGCGGCTGTTTTACTGCCTCTGAGGCCGATTTCTTCCTGTACGAAAAAGCCGAACCAAGTATCATAAGCGATTTCAGATTCCAGTAATTTCAGCATAGCCGCACAGCCGAAGCGGTCATCAATTGCCTTGGAAGCCACACGATTTCCGCCGAGTTCTGTCCATTCGCTGTGATAGCAGACAGAATCCCCGGGGAGGATATGCAGTTTTATTGTTTCTTCTCTGGACTGTGAGCCGATGTCGGCAATCAGATATATTTTTTTAGGTTTTTGTTCTTTTTCCTCACTGGAAAGCAGGTGGACGGGTTTACAGCCGATAACGCCGAATCTGTCCGCCTGCGGGAGATAGACCGCCCGACCGACAGCAACATCGGAGTCAATACCGCCGACAGTATCCAGCATACATTTGCCATCAGGAAGGATTTCTGTAATAACAAAGCCGACTTCATCCATATGTGCTCCAATCAGAACAGTATGTTTTGCCTGCTTTCTGCCTTTTTTATGAACTAACAGATTACCGAGGGCATCAGTCCGGCATTCCAGAATATCCGGAAAAGTATTGATTTTTTCTTCGAGATATTCACGGATTTGGGATTCATCTCCGGAAATGCCGTTTAATGCACATAATTGTTTTAAATAATTCAGCATTCTGTACACCTCCTGAGATATGCAGCGATTAATTTTCCGGTAAATTTAATATCATTCAGGTCAATCACTTCGACCGGAGTATGCATATAATATAAAGGTATCGAAACCGTGCAGGCTTTCACACCTTCACGGCAGACAGAGAAATCATCTGCATTTGTACCAGTCCGGCCGGACATTACTTCGTATTGATAGGGGATATCTTTGTCAGCAGCAAGAAAAGCTAAATTATGGGAAATTTCTCTGGAGAGTGACGGAGAAAAACCAATCATAGGGCCTTCGCCGGCTTTTCCAGTGCCTTTTGTACCGTCACCGGCAAAAGAAACATCAACCGCAAGGGCAATATCCGGCTGGATAGTATAACAGCCGGTTTTTGCACCGCAGCCGTTTACTTCCTCACGGTTCGAGAACAACACGCTGACTTTACAGGGCAGCTTTTCTTTTTTGATTTCATCCAAGGCATATAAAACAGAAGCAATTCCGGCACGGTCATCGAGTGAAGGAGAAGTGAATCTGTCACCGGCAAGCTGTCCGGTGATACCTGTGAATGTCACGCTGTCGCCGAGAGATAAAATTTTTCTGAGTTCTTCTGCCGGATAGCCTGTATCAATACGGACTTGTGTCATTTTCTGCACTTTATCATCTCCGTTGTTAAGGTGCGGAGGGAGTGTGGAAATAATACCGGAAATTTCCTGTTTTCCGTGCAAAATCACTTTCTGGGCAGGAAACCAGCGTCTGTCCAGACCGCCGACATTTCCGACACCAACAAAGCCGTCTTCTGTGATTTCTGTCACAATCAGGCCTATCTGGTCAAGATGGGCATCCAGCATAATATGCACAGCATCAGGGTCAGGATTCTCTATTGTTCCGATAACATTGCCGTTGTGAATCCGTGCATCCGGACAGTATTTTTTAAGTTTTTCACAAGCGACCTGTGCAATTTCTGTCTCATCGCCGGAAATGCCTGAAGCAGTACATAAATCTGATAACAGATTTTTCAGGGATTTTTTATTCATGATATATTACAGCTCCTTGATTAATCTCTTGAAATGCTGTCCACGGATTTCAAAATTAGGGTACCAGTCAAAGCTTGCACAGGCGGGGGACAATGTGACAATATCACCGGCTTGTGCTTCTCTGTGAGCTGTTTCCACAGCTTCTTCCATTGAGCTGACATGAATAATTTTAATTTCCTGAGGATTATAATTTTTTGCTGAAGTAACCGCTTTTTCGATTTTATCAGCCGTCAGGCCCATCAAGATTAAAATCTTGACTTTATCGCAGACAGTTTCTGCCATAGGTTCAAACGGAATTTTTTTATCATAACCGCCGGCAAGAACAATTAATTTCTGATTAAAGCTGTTCAGACCGGCAAGGACTCTTGTCGGGCTGGTAGCAATACTGTCGTTATAGTATTTTACACCGTCCAGTTCACGGACAAACTCAATCCGATGCTCTACACCGCCAAATTCTTTAGCGACTTTTACAATCGCTTCTACAGGGACTTCACCCCAGAGGACAGAAATAACACCGAGGAAATTTTCTACATTATGCATACCGGGGATTCTGATTTCCTCTTTATGGATAACTGGTGTAACAGTATTATTTTCAACATAGCATAACATACCATCATCACGGAGAAATGCTCCCCGTTCAGGGATTTCCCGTCTGGAGAACCAGTTCAGTTTTCCACGGACAAGACCGGAAAGATTCTTTGTGCCCTGATTATCGAGATTCAGAACTGTTCTGGAAAATGCATTCTGATGTATAATCAAATTTGTCTTGGCCTGTGTATATTCTTCCATTGTCCCATGTACATCAAGATGATTCGGGGTAATATTTGTAATTAAAGCCGTATCCGGTGATTTTCTCATAGAAATAAGCTGAAAACTGGAAAGTTCGACAACAGCGGCATCTTCTTCTTTTATTTCTTCGATAATGGGAAGAAGGGCACGGCCGATATTACCGCCTTTATGAACCGTTTTTCCGGATTCAGCAAGAATTTCAGCAATTAAAGTAGTAGAAGTAGATTTTCCGTCAGAACCTGTTACACCGTAGATTTTACAAGGACATAAATCGAAGAAAACTTCCATTTCCGAGGTAATCACAACACCAGCCTGACGGGCTTTTGTCAGAGCAGGGTTATTAAAATACATACCGGGGGTTCTGAACACGACATCAAAATCTGTCAGATTCTCCAAATATTTCTCACCTAAAACAAACTTCACACCCAAAGCAGACAATTCATCATAGACATCCTGAAATTTATCTGCACTTCTCTTATCACAGACAGTGACAGGAATCTTTTTTTCTCTGAACTTCCGGATTAATGCCGTATGACTGACACCAGTCCCGATAAAAGCGACACGTTTAGATTGCATATCCTGAAAAAAAGCCTGAATTTTACTCATAACAGCCTCCTGTAAATACTAAAAAATTATGCTGTATCAATATGTATTTTTATGCTTGTGAAATATCACATATTCTATTATAGCAGATTCTTTCTGAAAAATCAATGTTTTTCAGAAAAAACTTGATTTTTTGTGAGAATATAAAAACAGTTCTGTTTTTAAAGCTTACTCATTGACAAACGCTCAAAAATATGCTATGATAATATTATCCCTAAACTATCAGAATTAGAAAGGAATACAACTATGGCACATCAGTTAGTAATTGTTCTGGATTTCGGTGGTCAGTATAATCAGCTTATTGCAAGACGTGTCCGTGAATGCGGTGTCTACTGCGAGGTCAAAAGCTATAAAACCCCGATTGCAGAATTAAAAGCTTTGAATCCTAAAGGCATTATCTTCACAGGCGGCCCTAACAGCGTCTATGACGAGAAATCCCCCCATATCACAAAAGATATTTTCGATTTGCATATTCCCATTTTGGGCATCTGCTACGGTGCTCAGCTGATGGCTTATACCCTCGGCGGTGAGGTTTCTGCCTGTCAGACTTCTGAATATGGCAAAACAGATACACACTATGACACCTCCAGCGTCCTGTTCGGCGGAATCCATCTTCCGGAAACCGCTTCTTCATGGATGAGTCATACAGATTATGTTTCCAAGATTCCGGACGGCTTCAGAATCACAGCACATACTGAAGACTGCCCTGCGGCAGCTTTTGAGAATGCCGAACGCAAACTTTATGCTGTCCAGTTCCATCCGGAAGTCAATCACACTTTTGCTGGTCAAGGCATGATTGACAGTTTTGTGAAAAATGTCTGCGGCTGTGTCGGTGACTGGACTATGGCCGGCTATGCCAAAACAGCTATCTCTGAAATCCGTGAAAAAGTCGGAAACGGTAAAGTCTTATTAGCTCTCTCCGGCGGTGTAGACAGCTCTGTGGCAGCTGCTTTATTAGCAAAAGCTGTCGGCAGTCAGCTGACCTGTATCTTCGTTGACCACGGTTTTATGCGTAAAAACGAAGGGGACGAAGTAGAAGCAGCTTTCAAAGATTCCGGCATGAATTTTATCAGAGTCAATGCCAAAGAACAGTTTATGTCCAAGCTCCGTGGTGTTTCTGACCCTGAAACCAAACGCAAAGCCATTGGTGAAGAATTTATCCGTGTCTTTGAACAGGAAGCGAAAAAAATCGGCAAAGTAGATTATCTTGTACAAGGTACTATCTATCCGGACGTTATCGAAAGCGGGTTAGGTGATGCCGCTGTGATTAAATCTCATCATAATGTCGGTGGTCTGCCGGACTATGTCGATTTTAAAGAAATTATCGAACCGCTCAGAATGCTGTTCAAGGATGAAGTCAGAAAACTCGGCACAGAATTAGGATTATCCCCTGTTCTGGTATGGCGGCAGCCGTTCCCCGGCCCCGGTCTTGCCATTCGTATCATTGGCGATATTACAGATGAAAAACTTGAAATCCTACAGGATGCCGATTTTATTTTCCGTGAAGAAATTGCCAAGGCTCGTCTTGACAGAGATATCAATCAGTATTTTGCTGTACTGACAAATATGCGTTCTGTCGGTGTTATGGGTGATGCAAGAACTTATGATTACACAATTGCACTTCGTGCTGTGACAACAAGTGATTTCATGACAGCTGACTTTGCTAAAATTCCTTATGATGTACTTGCTGTGGCTGCAAACAGAATTGTAAATGAAGTAAAGAGTGTCAACAGAATCGTCTATGATGTGACTACAAAACCACCAGCCACAATAGAATGGGAATAATCCCAAAGAACGCTAAAATAGCGTAATATCGTGCTTTTCGTAGTGCGGATACGCTGAATGGCAACGTTTTGGCAACATTTTTCCGTTATCAGCAACAACAATTAAAATTTTATCAGAAATATTTTAGAGCTAACTGATTTTTCATAATCGGTTAGCTCTTTTTGCTTTAGAAATGACTTTTTAGCTCGTTTACCTTTTGAGTTCTTTCAACCTGTTCCAATTCAAGAATTGCAAGTAGCATCATCTGATAAAGTTCGTCATACCATTCTTCAAGTTTATTCTTTCTCATCTTTGCGGTGTACTCTTTATAATTCTTATCCTTTTTACTTCTGTTGTTATGTCGCAAATCAAGATTATTAAGCATAAAGAAAATATTCGATTCCAATTGACTGTTAATAGATGATAATTGTTTTCGCTTTGGTTCTAATTCACTACCAAGTTTTAAGAGAATTTCTTTTTTCTTTGAAATATCTCCTTTAAGTGTATAGTGGTTATATTGGACTATTTGATACGCAAGTTCTTCATCTACGCATTCAGCTACAGCGGTAACAGTAGCATTTTTCTCGGTAATCAAAACACGCTCTTCCTTCTCAAAGAAAATCATTTCCTGATTAAGCCAATCCATTATTGAATTGAGGTTAGTGATAATAGCTACAGTTACACTTGTATTATAGAAGTGAACACCTTCTTTTAATTCTGCTCTATCATGTAGTTTGATGAGATTTGCAACATACTCGCAATACGAAATCGTTTCTTCAAATGTAGGATCATCAGAATCCAGTATTTCATCAAGATT
>CADBOP010000106.1 GCA_902796255.1 uncultured Ruminococcus sp. | reverse complement strand
ATCTTTTCTATTTTGTCTATACTGGAATTGCTGTATGGCTGTGAAAGCTTAAAAGAAATCATTTCAGATGTTCAGGATTTCCGTTTCCGTTCTACTTCTTTTAAAAACTGCTATTCTCTGCTTGACCCACGTTTCATGATTCTGGATAAACGTAATATTAATTTATCTGCTAATACAGATACTGTAAGCGTGGATGGAATTGTCAATTTCTCACTTTCTTATAAATTGACACCTTTCCTGTTTGAAGATGGTGCTGTTCCGGTGCTGTATCTTCATATTCCATCAGGTATGGAACTCATAAATTCTGCAAATTTTGAAGAAAATTATTATGATGAGCATGAAAAAGAATTAAAAGACCTCAGCGGAACGCTGAACTTCTCCTGTCGTGTGACAGAATACGGTAAATATAATGTTTCTGCATCACTGGGCTTCTCTTATGATGATGAAACATGGAATGAAACGATTGGTACTGTAGAGGTACAGTCGCCAATGGTAAGTATTAGTGCACCTGTTGTTATTAACACAACAAGTGTGCAGGTAAAAGGCTTTGCCAAACCTGGAGAAGAAGTATCTATTTTTGTAGATGATGCAAAATCAGCTTCAATTACTGCAAACGAAAAAACAGGTAGATACACAACTACCGTAAATCTCCGTAAAAAGGAAAGTGGAGAAAGCTATCAGCTTTATGCTGCTGTTGACGGAGAAAATACTTCAACAGTTTCGGTACTCTATGCTCCTGAAAAGCCTATGGTAGAAGCTGTATATCTCAACTATAACGGTGGAAATCAGCGTATGGATATTACCTCTGTCTTTACAGAAGGCAAACGTCCGGTTATCAGCTATAATCCATCTTATCCGTTTGAATTTGAGATTGAAATGTCCAAATCTGAAAATGTAAGTCGGCTCTATGTCACCAGTCAAAAAGGTGATGATATCAAAACTATTGAAGCAAAATGGAATGCCAAGAAACAGCTTTGGGTTGCATTCGGTTATTTTGACTCTGGCAATACTGCCTATGTTCCTGGTGCATTAAATATCAGCGTTTATGAACGCAATCCGGTAACAATTGATGTTTCTGAGGGTGTAATTCATGCTGATAACGATATTATGCGTGAAATTTACTCTGGTACAGACAAGAGCGAATCTGAATGGAGCAATCAAATTGCTGACCTTCCACAAAAGCTGCTTCCTGAAAATGTGGAAAAAAATACTACTTCCGAAATTACTTATGAATCAGATGATGCTGTTATTTCAGACTTCCATGTATCTGATGGAATAGAAAATGAAGATATTACTATTTACATGGATACATCCAACACTATCTATATTGGTGGAGAACAGGTAACAGCTGAGCAGGTTGCCAAAAATCCTGAGGCTTATGGGTTTACAAAATCTGATTTAACAACAATTGATGAAAATGGTAATGCATATAATTTCTATACTCATGTGACAACTCCTCCCGATGCAGCATTACAGGTTTATAACAATTTTGAGCAAAATGGAGCAGTTTCTGAAAGTAATACCAATATTTCTGTTGGAGATATGCTTATTTGGCGTAATGCTGTAGGTACTCAGGCACTGAGAGTGCCTGCTAATAAAAATTCTGCTTCAGAAGGTTCTATATTTACTAGTGCATTAACGACTATAAAAGATGCAACAAGTTGTCTATTTTTAGATGTAGCAGGTGAAGAAATTGCCAAGGTAATTGATAGCAATCCTAAAACTATCGAAGATGTTTTAAAGACAATCACTGGCAAAGAAGATGTTATAAAATTAGCGAAAAATGACCCTGCCGGATTTACTGCCTCTAAAGCATGGAATGTCTATGATGGTATTCAAAAAACATTAGATATTCTTGAAACAGGAAGCAAGACAATTGACAGATTTAATAAGTTAAACAATATTCCTAAGTGTAATAAAATTAGGGAACAAAGATTTAATTAAGGTCAATCAAGCCAATGCCGTAGAAAAAAACCTTGATTTTGCGATTTTTATCCAACTTTTTGAAAGCTGTTGATTTCTCTCCCACCTCAATACGTTCCACTAAATCTCTAAGAACCTCTGGTGTGAGTTCTGAAATTATGTCTAATTTATGAACTCTTGTTCCTAAAATTACAACTTTCTTAGACAGGGTATCAATTTGATTCTCTTTCTGCACAAGTTTTTCGATGTCAGCCTGAAGTTCTTCTTTCTCTGCCTTGTATTTTGCGGAAAGATTCCCAAATAATTCAGCATCAATTTCTCCACGGACTTTGGATTCAAAGAGTCCCTGCACATATCTGTCAATTTCTGCGAGCCGTTCTCTTTTCCTGCTAATTTCAGCTGTAACAGCAGAAGCGGTTTGTTCCTCTGTACTTTGGATTCTGTCTTTGAGAAACTGTTCAAATTTTTTCTGGTCTGCATGAGCAAACTGCAAAAATTTCTGAATTTCATAAGATACAAGGTCTTTCAGAACTTTTTCGCTGATGTAATGGCTGGAGCAAGCCTTTTGATAAATGCGGTCTGCTTTCCTGAAAGTAGAGCATACATAGCTGGACACCTCATATTTCGCATTTCGTACAGCGTACATCTTCGCACCACAGTCTGCACAATAAACCATATCATAGAATAACGCAGTTTTATCAGCTGGTTTACGATGATGCGGAACTGCAAGTTTTTCCTGTACAGATTCAAAATCTTCTCTGCTGATGATTGCAGGATGGGTATTGGGGATAATATGCCATTCCTCCGGAGAAGTCAGAATCCATTTTTTTGCCTTAAAAGAAACCTTGCGAGTTCTTCTGTTTACTGTATCACCACAATATTCCGGTCTTTTCAGTATCAGAAGAACACTTCCGATTCTCCAAGAAGATTCTGTGGTATATGCCGGCTTTGGACGACCAACACTTAAATTTCCGTAAGAAGCCGGAGTTTTTACTTTATTTTTACAAAGAAATCTGGTAATTTCATTGGGACTATGTCCGACCAGAAACATTGCAAAAATCTGTCTGACTATTTCCGCAGCAGGTTCATCAATTATCCATTTTGTCTTATCATTAGGGTCTTTCTTGTAACCGTAAATTGCTTTGGTTGTCAGCCGTTCGCCGGAAACATCTTTCTGCCTGAATACTGCCCTGATTTTTTTGGAAATATCACGGGCATACCATTCATTCATAATATTGTGGAACGGGAGCATATCGCTCAGTCCCTCAACAGAATCCACATTTTCACAAACTGAAATGAAACGGACATTGTATTCCGGAAAAATGAGTTCCGTGTACTGTCCGACAAGAAGATAGTTTCTCCCGAGCCGTGACATATCCTTGACAATGACTGTTCCCACAAGTCCCTGCTCAATATCCTCAAGCATCTGCGAGAAAGCCGGACGGTCGAACGTAACACCACTGATACCATCATCTACATAGAAACGACAGTTGCCGAATCCGTGCAGATTAGCGTATTCAAGCAGTAATTTCTTCTGATTTGCCACGCTGTTGCTGTCACCCGATGAATTATCGTCATGCGAAAATCTTGCGTATAAAGCTGTAATCAGGTCTGTCTGCATTTTCATATAGATTACCTCCATATCTGATTATGCAGACAGGCTGAATCAGCGTTCTTTTATTCAGTTGTCAAGCTACTGAAACAGATTTTTCAACTGTACCATCATTATAGTGCAGTATTTAGGCTTTTTCAATAGCTGTGAGAAAATTGTAACCAAATTGCAGCAAATTTATTTTTCAGCGTTCTTTATTCGATTTTCAAGCTGCTGGGTCATGCAAGACCTCATCAAGATACTTGTATGACAGGCGTTTTACCAGTCTGAGAGCCTTATTCAGCTTTCTTTCAAAACTTTGTCGGGATATGCCGTGCTTTTTAGCAATATCGGACTTTCTGACATTTTCCGTGTAGTAGTAATCCACGAAAATGTGATACCATTCTGGTCTTAGTTTTGCCAAATCCTCTATGGAAAGCCGGATTGCCTTCAGCTGACATTTTTCGTACCAGTCTTTCTCCATATCTTCCCAGATGTCGGAGATTTCAGGTTTCATCAGTAGCAGTTCCGATTCCGTACCATAGTGGAGCAGACCTCTTCTTTCAGATTCTGCCCTGTTTGCACAGCGTTTCCTCTGGTATAACGGGATAAGTTCATAATTCTGCATATCAGTCCTCCGGTTCTCCGGCAGACAGGCTTGAAATCTTATCTGTATATTATCATAGCACAAAATTCCGGATTTGT
>CADBOP010000105.1 GCA_902796255.1 uncultured Ruminococcus sp. | reverse complement strand
TTTAAAATCCGGCAGATAGACATCAATCAGGCCATCGAGCATATGCAGACTGCTGACAAGCTCATAACCGCCGGAATTATAAATCACCGGAATTTTCAATTCTGATTTTACTTTTTCCAGAGCCGGAATCACCCACGGCAGTACATGACAGGCTGTGACCAAGTTAATATTATTTGCCCCTTTTGCCTGTAATTCCAGAAAAATTTCAGAAAGTCTCTGCACAGAAATTTCTGTCCCGAAATTCTGACCGGATATACTTTCATTCTGGCAGAAACAACATTGCAGGCTGCATCCGGAAAAAAATACTGCCCCCGAACCGTTTTTGCCACTGATGCAGGGTTCTTCCCAGAAATGCAGCATAGCCGCTGCTGCTCTGGCAGTATCTGTACCGCCGCAGAATCCCTGTGTTTTTGTTCTGTCGGCATGACATGCACGAGGGCACAGCGTACAGTTTTTTATATCAAATCTGATAACAATCACCTCTGTTATGATTATAGCATATTTCCGGAAATTTTGCAAGTCCTGACAGAGATACACGAAACAGGAGGATAATTCATGAAAAAAATAAATATCTGGTTTAATCACTGGTTTACAACTGCATATCATTTAATAAATTTAATTAAAAAAAATCATCCGGATTTTTATCTGTTCGGAACAAGTACCAATCCTATGGCGATGTACCAGTTTGCCTGTGACACATTTTTGCCCGAACCGGATAATATTTCAGAAACAGAATATCTTGATTTCTGTCTGAAATTTTGTCAGGAACATGAAATTTCTGTTTTTGTTCCGAGAAGATTTTTAAAATTTATTTCTGCCAATGCAGAGAAATTTGAAGCCATCGGAGTAAGGCTCTTTGCTGACAGAAATCCGGAACTTGCCGAAATTCTGGATGATAAAATCAAAACTTATGAATTTTTCAAGCCGGATTTTCCTGCTTTGATTCCGGAATATTTTTTAGCACATTCGCTTTCAGAATTTCGGAATGATTATCAGATTCTGAAACAGCATCATGCAAGAATCTGCTATAAACTGGCACAGGATGAGGGGGCAAGAAGTTTTCGGGTTTTAGATGAAAATACAGAATCGCTCAAAGCTCTGCTGAATCCGCCGAATACAAAAATTCATCCGGAAACCGCTTTTAAAATCTTATCGCAGTATGATTTTTCAGTTCCTGTATTGCTTATGCCTTATCTGGACGGCATTGAAATCAGTGCAGACTGTTTAAGAACGCCTGACAGTGTGATTGTCATTCCCCGATATAAAACAGGAGGAAGATTTGCTGAAATCAGATTTGAACCGGATTTGCTTGCTCTGTGTGAAAAAATGGCAGATAAAATGCAGATACAGATGCCGTTTAATATACAGTTCAGAAAATATCAGGATAAATTATTTTTATTGGAAATCAATCCCAGAATGTCCGGCGGCTTGCAGTTATCCTGTGAAGGTGCAGGAATTAACATTCCGGAGATAGCTGTTAATCAGCTGTTAGGCATTTCTCAGGACTGGAATTATCCGGAACAGAAGAAAATTATCTGTGCTCATCTGGAAACACCTGTTATTTTTCCCGAGAAAGTATAAATAAAAAAACAGCCTGACGTAAAAAATCAGGCTGTTTTAAATACTGTTAATTTATTGTTCCAGTAAATCCAGAATCTGAGCGATGCTTTTCTTACCGAATACCGGCTTTCCCTGATTAATTACCATACAGGGCACACTCATGACATTGTATTTTTCTTTCCATGCAGGGAAATGATTAATATCATAAATTTCTGTAATAATATTATCATTCAGAGAAGCGATTCTCTGTGCTGCAATGACTAATTCCGGACACATCGTGCAGGAAAGTGATACCATAATCCGGATATCTGCTGACGGGATATTCTGTGCTCTGGTACGGAGAGCCTCTTCAATCGGCTGACCTGTTCCGGAGGCATTATAAAGTCCCAGTATAAAAGAAGTAAACTCATGCCCGCCCGGTACACCATGAAAGGCCAGACCGGCATACGTACCATCTTCACGATAAATTCTGACACAAGGTGTATCAGATTCAGAATCTGAAACTATTTCTGTACTGATTTTATCTGTCAGAGAAGCCAGCTCCTGCATATAGGCTTTGAGTTCCTGAGAAACAGGTTTTTCATCAAGATATAATTTTAAAATCAGACGATTCTGCATTCTGGCAAATACTGTCTGCATCTGCTGAATCATAGCCGCATCAAACAGACTGCCGGAAGCTGTTGTTTCTGCTTTTTTTACCGGTTCTGCCGGAACAGCAACAGGCTTTTTGGGAATGATACCGGTTTTTCTCTGCAATTCCTGTGCACAGCGTTCCAGTTCTGTAGCAGCAATTGCACCATCACCGACAGCAGTGACGACCTGCCGCAGGGGCTTGATGCAGACATCTCCGGCAGCATACAGTCCTTCAACAGAAGTTTTCTGACATCTGTCTGTGACAACATAGCCATAATTATCCAGTTCGGCAATATTTTTAATCAAATCCGTAGAAGGCATATATCCGGCAAAGACAAACACACCGAATGTGTCATTTTCTTCTGCCTGATATGTTGTTGTTTCTCCGGTTTTGTTATTTTTATAAACAATCTGTTTCAGAGAATCTTCACCGGAAACAGAAACAATTTCTGTATTTGTCAGAACAGTAATTTTCGGATGTTTTTTGGTTTCTTCTGCCACAGAAGCCGCACAGGTGAAATCATCCTCACGCACAAGAACAGTTACATGAGAGGCATATTTTGTCAGGAATACACTTTCTTCTGCCGCAGCAAAACCGCCGCCGGCAACAAAGACTTCTTTCCCTGTGAAAAATTCGCCGTCACATGTCGCACAATAAGCCACACCATGCCCCTGAAATTCTGCTTCACCTGCAAAGCCGATTTTTCTCGGGTGTGCTCCTGTTGCAAGCAGGACTCCGAAACATTCCAGAACCCCTTTTGCAGTTTTTACTTTTTTGATATCCTGCGACATATCCAGACTTTCGACTTCTGCAAGAAGGAATTCTGCCCCGAAGCTTTCGGCTTGTTTTCTCATGGTATCTGTGAGAGTTTTCCCGTCAGTTTTTTCGACTCCGGGGTAATTCACTACTTCAGAAGTGATGGTAATCTGCCCGCCGAATTTTTCCTTTTCGACTACTACGACACGATAACGGGCACGGGCCAGATATAAAGCAGCTGTCAGTCCGGCAGGGCCGCCGCCGATGATAACGACATCGTAGAAATTTTCAGGCACATTCATCAAAGCATACCTACTAAATCAAGGCTGGGTTTGAGTGTTTCTGCACCAGGCTGCCACTTAGCAGGACACACTTCATCACCATGTTCGTGTACAAACTGCAAAGCCTGTACTTTGCGGAATAATTCGTCAGCATTTCTTCCGACATTTCCGGCATTTACTTCATAAGCAACAATTTTGCCTTCAGGATTGACTACAAAAGTACCTCTTTCAGCGAGGCCGTCTGCTTCAATCAGAACTTCAAAATCTTTAGAAAGCACATGTGTCGGGTCTGCAAGCATGGGGTAAGCAATTTTGCTGATTCTTTCAGAATGGTCATGCCAAGCTTTATGCACAAAATGGGTATCTGTGGAAACAGAATAAATTTCACAGCCGATATTTTTGAATTCTTCATATTTATTCTGCAAATCTTCCAGTTCTGTCGGGCATACGAAAGTAAAATCTGCCGGATAGAAGAAGAACACAGACCATTTCCCCATAATATCTGCTTTGGTGACAGGGATAAATTTTTCGTTCTGGTAAGCCATGACAGCGAAATCGCTGACTTCTTTGTTAATTAAAGACATAATAAAAAACTCCTCTCAAGATTAAGATAATGCAATTATAACATAAAATCAAGTACTTGTCAATAGAAATTTGTGAACAAAATGAAAATTTAAATTTATTTATAAAAAATTCCTGTATTGCTACAGGGAATTTTTTATATCTGTTCCGGCTGCTGTTTGTGCCGGATATAATGCAGCAGTCTTTTAGGCTGTGGAAGCATAAATTCCATGACTGCACAATATTTGTCAACAAGTGTAATCAGGTAAGTTTCTGCATATTTAGGCAGAGCAAACGTCATAGGGAACATGTGATTACGAATCATGTCCCGTTCTTTCTCGTTGAGTTCAAGAAGCTTTTCGGCATTTTCCAGAGCAATTTCAGGGTGGTGTTTACTGTGGCGGACTTCCGGACTGCTTCTGGTATATTCTTTGGTATCGTAGAAATACAGGTCATGGAGCAGGCCGGCTCTTGCAGCAGAAACGGCATCCAGCCGGAGAGCCTTGCATAATTTATAATTATAATATGAAACATTCAGGCAATGCTGAAATCTGTTTGTCATGATATGATGGCGGAAATTCTGGAGATTCCGGACTTCTTCCAGTTCCAGCAAATCGGCAATGAGGGCATAATACTCAGATTCTGTCAAATTTTTTTTCGAGCCGGTAGCTTTCAGGTATTGCATAAAACAGGACTTCCTTTCTTCATACAGAGTATTTCTGCTGAATATATTATAGCCTTTTTTGCTGAATTTGTCAAGCTTTTCCGGAAAAATAAAAATCAGATTTTCAAGCTATCATCTGTTCGCCGGTTTTCATGCTGACAAGCTTTTCTTTCCAGTATTCCCCATAAGGCAGAGCCTCCTGTGCACTGATACGCAAAGCATCACGGGGAGCAAGCACTTCATGAATAATCACACCGTCATCCGCCAGACGGTCATTTTTCCAGACTGTCTGCAATTTGCTGTCGATGGCCATAATCCCCTTCCCCGAAGCAATATATAACATGTCCTGATGTACAAAAAAATAGCCGAAATACTTGCTGACTTCCATTGTGAGTGATGCAAAAGATTCTAAATTCACAAATATCACGGTTTTCCCCGAGCCAATGCAAAGATATTTCCCGAAAATACAGGCCTTATCAAAAAATTCAGAAATTTCGTTGACTTCTGCTTTCAGATAGGGAATCCCGTTCCGGCTGACAAAGTATTCCTTTCCGTTTCCGAACGTAATTGTCTGAATCACAGGCAAATCAAATTCATTCTGATGCTGTTCAAAATTTTCCGTCAGCTGATATTCTGACAGAATGCTGTCTTTTTCTGACATGAGAGCTGTCCTTTCTGCTTTTAATATTTTTTACTGCTGTTTATTATAGCATGAAATCCGTTCCCTGTCAAGGCAGAACTATCGGAACTTTTGCCGGATTTTGCCGGATTTGTAAATTTTTCATAAATATCTTGACAAAAAAATGTCTGTGTGATATAATAATAACAGTCAGAAATTTTCTGACAAATAAATTTTCAAAATACGGGCAGTACTGTATTTAATTTATTTAATTTGCCCGTAAAGAAAGGATATGAATACCCATGAGCTTTATGAAAATTGTGAATGTGTACGGCAGAGAAATCCTCGACTCCAGAGGCAA
>CADBOP010000104.1 GCA_902796255.1 uncultured Ruminococcus sp. | reverse complement strand
GGAATGGCTCTATGTTGTCTGACTTTGACAAGCCCTGCTTTCGGCAGTTTCAAATATCCATTTTCTAAAGAAATATTGCCGTTTACAGATACAGTGGTATAACATTTCCGGCTTTTTCGTCTGGATTTGAATTTTGGAAATCCGCTTGCCGGACGGCTGAAAAAATTCTGAAAGGCATCTTCGAGATGACGGAGCGACTGCTGTAAGGCAATACTGTCCACATCCGACAAAAACAGATAATCTTCTGTTTTTTTTAGTACCGTCATATCGTTGGAACATTTTGTATAGGAGAGATTCTTTTTTTCTTTCTGGTACAGCTTGATTTTCTGTTCCAGATAGTAGTTGTATACCATTCTGACACATCCGAATGTTTTTGCAAATTGTATTTTTTGTTCTTTTGTAGGATATATCTGAAATTTACACGCTCTATTTGCCATTTTTTCACCGCCTTTCAGGATTCTACCTTTATTATCTCATATTTAGAAACTTTTGTCAATCGGTGGGACGCAATTCATCCCCCGCCTAAGAGGCGGGGGTTTTCTTGCTAATCTTTGATAAAAAAGAAAGGCAGTTTTGTCTGCCTTTCTTTTTTTGAAATTCCCCAAATCAAATAAACGGTGAATACACACATTCAAAGCCGTTATCTGTCAGTTTCAGAATATCGTTATAGACTAAAAAATGTTTATCATCACAGGGCATAGAAAGATGATAATGCCCGCTGAACCAAAGCTTGAAATCCAGACGGGAATCAATCTCATCAAAATAATCAGTCAGTTCATTGCGGTTATACCCCTCCCAGCCGAACATATCAAGCTGGATATGCTGGGGAAGTGAATGGGTAATCACAATATCTGTTTTCCAGCCGGCTTGTTCCAGAGCTTTTCTGCCCCGTTTCATTTCCGTGATGCTGGGGATTTCCTGTTTCCAGATAGAAACGCCCCATTTCCGGAATGCCTTGTCATGACTTTCTGCACCGCCGAACGCAAAGAATTTCCGGCCTTCAAGCTCAAAGCACTGTCCCCGAAGAATATGTATAATATGATTTGTAATACGATGAACCTGAATGCCGTTCCATTCCGAAACGGGATACTGATTCAGCATATCAAAATTTTCGTGATTGCCGTCAATCCAAAGTGTTGTCCATGGTTTATTTTCGAGCCAGTTGAGCCACCATTTTTCACATTTAGATCCGTCCCAAAGCAGGCCGAAATCTCCACAAATAATCATATAATCCGAACGGGAAAGTGTTTTCTGTAAAGTAAAGCGTCTGGCAGAAAATTTATGAATATCATATTCTCCGTGAATATCTCCAGTAATAAAAGTCATTAAAAAAATCCCCCTGTCTTATCCGGTTTATTTTATTATAACACACTGGCAGAAAAAAAGCAAGTACTGTAAAAAAATTGTGATATTCCGGCAGCACGGATACCCGTAAAATCCGTTCTGTCTATACCTGACAGGAAAAGAAAAAATATTTTTACATATTCTTTCTGAACCAAACATATATTGCAATATCATCAAAATTTAAATTTATTTCCGGAGGGATGCAACTATGTATAAAAACTATCTGATGAAAATCGGCACAGTGCTGGCAGCTGTTGGTTTGGTGATTGCAGGTGCATGGTACAATATCCGGCAGATACATCAAAAAACTGTACAAGTCAGTTCCGCAGCATGTAACGGTCAGGTTATTATTCTTGATGCCGGTCACGGCGAATCATATTAAACATAGTTGCATACAAAAACTCCTCCTTGTTCGGGAGGAGTTTTTTATATTTTCAGATTGCCTTCTCTTTTACTCCGTTTTCTGTAAATTCCAGAATTTTGTCACAAATATCCAGTGCTGCCGGCCGATGCGTTACAATGACAACTGTCTTGTCTGTCATCTGTTTCAGATTTTCCAGCAGCTGCTTTTCTGTTTTTTCATCAAGTGCGGATGTGGCTTCATCCAGAAGCAGTACAGGACTGTTTGAAAAAATTGCCCGTGCTACGGCAATGCGCTGCATTTGCCCCTCTGAAAGTCCTGCCCCCCGCTCACCAAGGAGAGTGTCAATGCCGTTTTCCAGTTCAGCAACAAATTCTTCTGCACAGGCAATTTTCAACGCATTCCAAATTTCCGCATCATTTTGCATTCTGGATTTGTCTGCAAATGCGACAATCTCACGAATCGTTCCGCTCATGAGCTGATTTCCCTGCGGAACATACGCAAACAGCCTGTGCCACTGGTCTGTCATGGGCTTTTCTCCATCAGCATCTGTCACAAACCGTTCACCGCTGTCAAGCTTATAAACACTCATCAAAAGTTTTAAAACAGTGGATTTTCCACAGCCGCTGTGACCTGTAAAAGCTACATATTCGCATTTTTTAATCTCAACAGATACCTTCTGCAAAACAGCAGGCATATCTTTTTTGGACAATTTCTGAATATTATCCACCACCGGAAAGTATGTGAACTCTGCCTGTTTCAAACCAAACGAACGCAGACTATTTTCATAATAAGCATTCACAGTTTCCATATCTGCCGGAGCAATATTGCTTTCATTTTCAAAATTTTCAATTTCCATCAGACGCTCTGCACTTGCTGTCATTGCATAAAATTTCGGCAGATATCCGGTAATATTAGCAAATGGTGACTGAATCTGAGAAATGAGCTGTGTGACTGCCGTAAGTGTACCATAGCTAATTGTTCCGGTCAGGATTCCATAGCCGCAATAAATCACACCAAGCAGATACATTCCCTGCATACCGGACTGAAATCCAATATTACAGAAATTAGAAAAATGATTTTTCCGCATACGGGCAGCTTTATGCTCCTGCATTTTCACAGCAGCATCTGTTTCCGTCTGACTTTCTGCTGCAAAAGTCCGTATTATCATCATACTGCCGAGCCGTTCCTGCAAAAAAATACGCAGTTTCCCGTCTTTCTCCTGAATCTGCTTATGCAGCCGCTTGAGTGTTTTTCTGAAAACATAAGTAAAAACCAGAAGTACAATTCCGGCAGGAATCAATAATACTGCAAATTTCGGCTGCAATACAATAAGCATGGCTGCCGCACTGACAAGCTTCACAATCATTCCGGAAATTCCCGGCAGAATTTCTGTAAAATAATTTGCCACAACCATGCTGTCATTTGTCAGTCGATTACTCCATTCACCGGAATGCACAGCACTTACTGTTGCAAAATCCTTATGCAGAATATGATTTAACAATCTTGATTTAAAAATATTCTCAAGGGAAGAACGTGACTGTTCCTCCAGATACCGAATGGCTGCACAGAGAACTACCTGTCCGAAAATCAGCAGAGCTGTCCAGAGACAGTTTGTCAGGAATGCCGGCCGGTTTTTCTCTACAGCACTATCCACAATATTCCTCAGCATTAATGCATACAATACCCCAGAACCGCCATATAATGCCTGAACCAAAACGAGAGACGCAACATAGAGTTTCTTTTTTCCTGTGACATGCCAGAGCCATTTCAATGCATTATTTTTCATGTTTCAGCCTTCTTACTCTATGCTTCACCTTCTGCAAAAAAATCCGCACCGGTGCAAAATTCACCCATATCCAGCTATACAGCCGATAGCCTATAAAATCGACATTCCGTTTTTTTCCGTTATGAACATAGCCTGTCATAATCCCGATAATATCACCGTCTTTGATGCCGTATTCCTTGTTGACGCAATTATCCCCAAGAATTACATAATCATTTTCCCGCACCTGAATAATCCGGTGCAGCACATAACTTGAAGGCGGGCGGCGATAGAGTACAACATCATACTTTTTACACCGCTCTGCCCCTTTTTTCCGCACAGTAAACAGGTCACGCCCCTGTTTCAAAAGCGGCATCATACTGATACCGACATTGCTATAGGTCATTTCGCCGTTCTGTTCCAGAAATTCTTCATAACTAATCTTATTCATCAATTGCCCCGATGCCACGCAGCTGTTCTATAATTTTGCGAACATCCCG
Organism: uncultured Ruminococcus sp.; assembly: GCA_902796255.1. GTDB lineage: Bacteria > Bacillota > Clostridia > Oscillospirales > Ruminococcaceae > UBA3855. The sequence goes on along the minus strand of CADBOP010000104.1, from coordinate 3,333 downwards.
TCTTGCAATCTCATCAGAGACTTCCCATTTCTGCTGCATTTTTTCAACAATTTCATCTTCAGTAGTATCCTGTTCCAGACACTCGATAATAAACCCTGCGGTCGGATTACTCCGGACGAGGCCGGAAAATTTTGTTGCTCCTGTTGATACCAGAAGTTTGTCCTCACCATCATTGTGTGCAATAAATCCGCTGTTAATTTTCATAATCAATCATCCTTTCATTCCATTATAGGCGACATCTGCCGCCGAAATATCCATATTGCAGCCGAGCCGATACAGTTCAACCTGTTCTGCCAGCCTGTCCACAAGTTTCAAAGTCTTTCCCATCTGTACAGGATTCTGCGGACGATAGACCTGTTGAATCAGCATAGCATAGGCATCTGCCTTTGTAATACGCTCGATGTGATTTTCTTCTGACCGCTCCAGAATGCAGATTGCCTTGAGCGGAACAGAAATATTATTTCCCAGTCTGTGCTTTCCGTTATAAGGTGTACCAAAAGCAATTATACCAGACTCCGTGATTTTCAGAATAGGCTTGTCATCGTTGACCATTACTGCTTTATCCCCGAGCATTTCACGCCACAAGCGGGTATGTGTTGATTTTCCTGTACCAGATTTTGCAGTAAACAAATATCCCACGCCATCGACAGCAATCGTTGAACCATGAAAAACAAACGCATTATCATCCGGTATTTTTTCGGCAATTTTCCGATAGACTGCCAGTTCCTCCTGATATTCTTCTGTAGAATGATATGGCTTTCTGCCTTCATGTTCTGCACATACCAATTCACGCTGATATTCAAAATCAATATCTTCCTGTGTAATAGTCACAGTGAAATCCGGTTCAGCATCGGTTTCATAACCAGCACAATACTCATGAACTTTCTCATAGTGAGAACTGACAGCAATTACTTTTTCTGCAATTCTATATTTCTTCGTTATCATTGTTTATTTCAATATTTTCTCCTTTCAGTAAATCATAACCCTGCACTGCATTCTGCAAGGCTTTTACAGCATTCCATTATTTTGCTGTAAGTTCAGTAATTTCTATTTAATTGTAGCAAAGGCTGTACAGCTATAGCAGCTGTGCAGCCTTTGCAATCCCAAAGCCTTAGATTATCTGACAAATTCATCATTGCTATTATAGCTTACAGACATGCTTAAAGAATTTGAAGTAATTTCATTATAGCACGTTTTCATGAAAAAATCAAGTACTATTTCTGGAATTTATAAATATTTATTATTTTTATTTTATCATGAAAAGCCCGCTTGTATGATTCCCACTAAAATTAAGAACAAATTATGTACATTTTATATTTTATTTTTTAAAAAAGATATTTTTTTACCGCTATCACTCATAATTTTCTCCCCCTCTGGCATACGATTCACAGAAAGGAGAATCCTCATGAAAGAAAAAATTTATATCACAAATACATTCAAAATCACAGATTTGACACTGCTCAGGAAAACAGTTACCGAAAAAGTACAGAGAATCGCCAATATCCAAATAAAGAACCGAGGTGATTTCAATGCCCAAAGCAGGGATTTACTGCCGTCTGTCCGTGGAAGACAAAAATAAACTGAAATCCGATGACAGCCAAAGCATCCAGAACCAGAAAGCCATGCTCACAGAATACTGCAAAAAACACAACTGGGAAATCTATGATGTCTATTGTGATGACGGCTACAGCGGTACTAACCGCAGCCGCCCAGAATTTAACAGATTGCTGCATGACTGCCAAACAGGCAAAATTGAGATTGTCCTGTGCAAAGACCTCTCCAGATTTTCCAGAGATATTGTCGTCATTGAACAACTTATCAATGACAAGTTCCTTGAGTGGGGTATCCGTTTTATTGGTGTTGCTGACAATGCGGATTCTGAAAACGAAAACTATTCCACTATGCGGCTTTTCACAAGTGCCTATAATGAACTGTATGTCAAAGATATTTCTGTCAAGATTCGCCGGACACTTGCCTGCAAACGGGAACAAGGACAGTTTATTGGTTCTTTTGCACCTTATGGCTATCTGATTGACCCAAATGATAAACATCATCTTGTCATTGATACCCAAACTGCACCTGTAATAAAACAAATTTTCACTATGTATGCACAAGGCTGCGGCTACCGGAAAATTGTCAGAACCCTCAACGAACAGCATATTATCAGCCCTACAGAATACAAGCATCAGCAAGGTTCAAACTATATAAACAACAATGCAGATGCAAGCACTGCCAGAGGCTTATGGACACAGTCCACAATTGCAAGAATCCTTGCCAATGAAATGTATACCGGCACACTTGTACAGGGAAAATCTCATCATATCAGCTATAAAAACAAGAAGCGTAAAAAAGTTTCTCCACAAGAATGGGTTCGCATTCCGGAAGCACATGAAGCTATCATAGACCCTGCCACATGGGCAAGCGTACAGGAACGCCTTAACAGCAATACCAGAGTCGGAAAGCATTCTCTGGAATTGTCACCACTTTCCGGAAAAGTAAAATGTGCCGTCTGCGGACGGCCTATGAAACGTAATATATATTATAACAAAGCAAAGACTATCAGATATTACGGCCTGCAATGTGCGGCTTACAAAACAGGAGCTATGAACTGCCCGAATCAGAAAACAATCAGCGGTCTGCTGCTGGAGCAGAAAATTCTTGAACAACTGCATTCTATTATAAAACAATACTGCCAAACAGAGAAAATACATCTGTCTGCCATTTATCAGGAACAGACGGAAACTCTTGACAGACAGCTTTCTGTTCTGAAAGAACGTCATCAATCAGCCCAGAACAGACTGATTGCCATGTACAAAGACAAACTTGACGGTTTCCTGTCTGATGAAGAATATATAATATTCCGTGAAAAACTAAAAAATGAAGAACAAGAAATTGCTGAACAGGCAGATAGTATCCGTCAGCAGCTTGCAGAGTATCACAAGCAATCAGAAAATGCCGAAAGCCAGAAAGCTCTGATTCAGAACTATCTGCACTTCGAGCATCTCGACCGCAGTATTACTGAAGAATTTATCGATACAATTACAGTTGGCATGACAAATGAAAACGGAGAACGTGAAATACATATCTATTGGAAATTATAAAATTCCCCGTCTCTTCAGACGGGGAATTTTCTTGTGTATATCAGTGGTTATTATTATTAAAATTCTGATTTGGAACAGGAGACGGATATGGATTTGGATTCTGTGCCGGATAAGGTTTCGGAACAACATAAAGATTCGGATTCTGCGACTGAACCGGATAAGGATTCGGGACTGCATACTGCTGATTCGGATTCTGCGGCTGTGCCGGATAAGGATTCGGAACTGCATACTG
>CADBOP010000103.1 GCA_902796255.1 uncultured Ruminococcus sp. | reverse complement strand
TTTCATACCCTTGTCTGTGAGTTTTTCTTTACCCATAACAACCTTGTTCATGGTAATAATATCAAGAATATTGACAATACCGTTGCAGTCAGCATCACCCTTGAGGATGGTGTCTTCTCCCTGAGATTCAGTTTCTTCTGTCTTGCCAACAATTACAGCACCAGCATTTGCAGTAACAGCATAGCTTGTGATAACACCTTCTGCATTCATATTACCGATATTAATATCAGTATTTTCTGTTTTAGAGCCTTCATAAGTTTCACGGTTAATTGCCTTGATGTCTACAGCATAGCTGCCGTCAGCAACACCGGCATTTACTTTACCGGAAACAGTGAGGAATGTGCCGTCTTTTGTTACCCAGTAAGCGGAATCATCCAGAGCAACACCATAAGTAACAGTGATAACGCCTGCTTCGGAGAAGTCGCCATCAAATACAGTAACACCTTCAAAGCCTTCCTTACCGGAAGCATCACCATTGACAATATCACCTGCGGTTACACCAGTAATGGTAAGTGCAGAAGAATCATAAGTCAGTGAAAATTCGGCAGCATTGATACCAGCAGCCGGAACACCTTCCAGTTTTAAAGCCAATGTAAAGTCAGAACCTGCTTCAGCCTTCACCTTTTCGGCAGTTACAGTAACGCTATCACCAGCAGCGAAAGCAGCCTGTGCTGAAAAAGCTGCCATCATGGAAACAGCAGCCATAACGGCAGCGATTTTCCTTACTCTCATAATTGTCTTTCCTCCTTTAATTTGTTTGGAAAAATTTTAAATAAATATACGCATATATAACGGGTGAAACCATCATTCGCCCCGGTTATATTCTGTGACAGGACTGCCCCATATCTACTTATTGTTATTATAGGACAAAATATCACATAAGTCAAGAGAATTTCTTACATTTTGTACAAATCGCTAAAAACAAGGCACAACCTTTGTGCAACATGCCGATATTTTGGCATAGTCATCGTACAAAGCGGCAAGATTTTGCACATTAAAAGAGTTTATATAAAACGTTTTCCGGCACGTTCTGAAATTCCCTTTTGCAATTATTATTATACACTATTTTTTTTAAAAAGTAAATAGTTTTTTCACGATTTTTTCAAAATCATTGTTTTATACAAATTTCAGTTCGGCAATTATAGCTTTCTCACAAAGACTGGGATTTTTTAAGGTTTTTTCAACCTTTCGTTCGACATCAATCTTCATAATCGTCATCGTCATAATCGTCATTGTCATAATCGTCATCGTCATAATCGTCATCGTCATAATCATCGTCATCATCATTGTCAACACCGGAATGCGGTGTAAAATTCTTGCGGAATTCCTCAGGAACATTTTCTTCCACAATAGTGTCAATTACATCCCAGCTCCAGCTTTTCGCTGTTCCGCTCGGAGAATAGGGAATAAAATGTTCTTCTACAAGTTCGTCCGTATATAAATCATAAGGATAATTGCGGACATTGGTCATGTCAGAATCATACTGTGTAATCACCGGCGTCAGACCAACATTCTCAATTGTGATAATCCCTTCAGTATCACGGCAGATATGAAATTCTCCCATACCGCCAACCATGTTGAAATTATCTGTCTGACCAGAAATAAAATTGCCAAGTGAATAGAACACAAAGCCCCTTGTACCATCCGGACGGGTAAGATATTCCATTGTCTGGAGTGTGTGCGGCCCTGTTCCGATGATTACATCTGCTCCCCAGTCCACAAGCTTCTGTGCCAGTTCTCTGACAGAATCCAGTACTTCATGGGTATCTTCCTCCCCCCAGTGCATAGAAACCACAACACAGTCAGTTTGTCCGGCAAGTTCCTGAATCTGACTCTGCATTAAATTCTCATCTTCTGTATAAGGAATCACAATTTCAGAATCTTCTGAAAGCCAATAGCCGTTAGTATGCTCCGTGTAGCCCAGCATTCCGATTTTAAGCCCGTTTTTTTCAATAATACGATAATTCTGCATATCTTCCTGATTCCGGTAAGTCCCCAGTACGACTGCATTGCTGTGCTCTGAACGCAGTTTGTCCCAGTAGTCAAGTGTTAATAAAATTCCTTCTTCCCCTTTGTCCAGCACATGATTGTTTGCCATATTAAAAATATCAAATCCGGCATTCACTAAATCATAGCCAAGTTCCACCGGAGAATTAAAATTCAGATTTGCACCGGAAAGCTCCAGTTCTCCGTTACAAATTAAAGTCTCCTGATTAATAAAAGCCAAATCTGCCGCAGAAATCCTTTTTTCTACATTCTGATAGCAATAATGGAAATCATATACAACCCCTTCTGCCGAATGCTGATATGCTGTTTTATATACACAGGAATGAATCAGATTATCTCCCACAGCAATAAAGCTGACATCCGCAGGCTGAAAAGCGGGTTCGGTCGGCGGTTCTGTAGTTTCCGGAATCCCGACAGTACTGATATCAATTACATAGTTATCATCCTGTGTTTCCACAGCACTGGAACAAGCTGTCAAAGAAGCCGTTACCACGGCAGAAAGCAACAAAGCAAATAATTTTTGTTTCATAGTTATTTCCTTTCTGTATTTTGTTCTAATTAATTATATTATATCACAAAAAGCATAAAAATGCAACATTTTTTTCAGAATCTTCTGAATTTTTTGCATATATTTTTTATAAAAGGGCATGTTAACAGCAAGAGGTGAAAATAATGACAGAAAAAAATATTTCCGGAACGCTCGAAGAAACACTTGCTCAAATCCGGCATATCTGTGCAAACAGTTCTGATATACTAATCAACCGCATAACAGCCGGCGGTATTCCCTGTGCAGTACTCACCTGCGAAGGAATGCTCTCTACTGCAATTATGACAGAACTCATCATAGAACCACTGACAGAAATTCCGGTACAGAAAGACAGCAAAGCTTTTTATCAATATCTGGAACAAAATTTATTATTATCCCTTGACAGGCCTGTTATCCGGAATTTTGATGAATTATTCAGATTTTTATATTCCGGCTTTGCCGTGATACTTGCAGAAAATCAGCATACCGCCCTTGCATTCGGTGTTCAGGGTTATGCAGTCAGAAGCATCAGTGAACCGTCCGGAGAAGCCAATTTATATGGCTCACATGACGGACTCACAGAAGCAGTGCGAACCAATATGTCTCTGATTCGCCGGAGAATGAAAACACCTCTGTTGAAATTCGAGCTGTCCACAGCCGGACATTTAAGCCAGACAGATATTTGCCTGTGCTATATGACTGACAGAGTACCGCCGCAGATGCTCCGGCAGATAAAAAAAGAATTAGATTCCATAAAATTAGATACTATCTTGTCTTCCGGCTATTTACAGCCATTTCTTGAAAAATGCAGAGGAAGCCTTTTTGACAGTGTAGGACTGAGCCAGCGGCCGGATGTTCTGTGTTCCAAACTGCTCGAAGGCAGAGTGGTTCTGTTAATTGACAATACCCCTTTTGCACTGGTCATTCCCAAATTATTTATTGAAAACTTCCAGACTTTAGATGATTACCAGCACAAGCCCTATTATGCCGCATTCAGCCGCTGGATAAAATACGGGGCGTTTCTGATTGCTGTATTGCTGCCTGCTTTATATATCGCAGTAAGTATGCATCATCCGGAATTATTAAACAGTACGCTATTATTAATCCTGACCGATGCCGAGCAGAAAGCCCCTCTTTCTCTGACGACAGAAACAGTTTTTGTCTTGCTTATGTATGAAATTATTCGGGAGGCAGGTCTTCGGCTGCCGAAATCTGTCGGCGGAGCAGTCAGCATTGTATCTGGTTTAATCATAGGCGATGCCGCCGTTTCTTCAGGATTAATCAGCACGCCCATGCTGACAATGACAGCGATTTCTGTCATTGCCGGCTTTGTGACACCCGACCTGAATGCACCTGTTACTATCATGAGACTGTTATTTATTATTGCCGGAGGATTATGGGGCTTATTTGGAATCGGCCTTCTGGGAATGGCAGTATTGTATAACCTCTGTGCAACAGAAACATTCGGCTTTCCTGTCACTGCACCGCTTGCACCCTTCTACAGTCGGGCTATGCGGGATGTTGCAACAAGAGTAAACTTTCACAGAATGCAGTTCGGAAATTTCACAGTGGAGGAATATCATGAACAAAATTCATAATCATCAGCTGACAGCAATTTTATTTCTTTCCGGTGCGTGGTCAGTCATATGCATTCCGTCCCTGTATGGAAACGGCCAGATATCCGGCACATTTGCCGCCTGTCTGATACAGATTTTATGCTGTCTGCCTATGCTGGCACTCCGGACAGGCACTTTCTCCAATCAGATACAGAAGCATAAATCCCTTGGCATACTCTATATTTTATTTTTCCTGATATGCGGTGCAAACGGCTTTTCACAGCTATGGGAAGCCGCACCGCCGCAGCTTCTGCCTGCATCGGGAAAACTGACAGCAGCCGTTCTCATCGCCCTGACCTGTTTTTATACAAGTTCCGCCGGACTGCGTGCAACCGCACGGGCAGCACCTATCGTAATGAGTATATTTATCATTTCCCTGTTGGTACTGATTCTTGGTGCATGGAACAGGGCTGATTTGAGCCGGATAGCTTTCCGGACAACTGATTTCCTCCCCAGCATACGGACGTATTTTTCCCTCAGCGGAGAACTGGCGGCTGTCTGGATATTATCAGATACTGTCCGGAATCATAAAAACGCAGCTGTGAACAGCTATTTAATCGCAAAAGCAGCATTTTGCATACTGATTTTATTTTTCAGCATCACATCCGGCGGACGGCTGATTCACCTGAATGGCTATCCGTTTTTTACACTGACGGCATTGTCCCAGCCCTTACAGGGACAGCGGGCTGATGCGTTATATATTTTAGTTTTTGTCATGCTGCATATCATGCACACCACACTACAGACAGGGCTGATTGAGCATATTGCAGAACAGATGTACCCGATAGCTGAAAAATGGTCTGCTCCGGTGTCGCTGATATTCATGTTAATTCCGGCTTATTTTTTCAAAAGTGCAGTTTTGGAAAACATGATATTTTATTCTCTTCCGGTTTTAATTCTGCTTATTCCCCTGTCGTTGAGAATCCGGCAGTTTATGCAGAGCATTCACAAAAAGGAGTTCACACATGAAATTTCTTAAAATTTCAATTTCCTGTTTTTTTCTGCTGCTGACTGGTTGCAGTACAGAGACAATTTCAGACCGGCTCTACACACAGGCTGTCGGTCTGAGCTGTGACGGAAAATTAAGTTTTTATACAGAAGATTTCAATCAGGGAATCAATCCGCCTGTCGAGGGCATCAGTATTGCAGAAGTACTCCGGCAGGAAGAAGCCCTTAACGGCGGAAAAATATTTATCGGCCATACGGAATTATTATGTCTTGACGGCACTTGTACACTGAATCCGGCAGAAGAATTATTATTCGAGAAAGGCTTGTCTCCGGCCTGCAAAGTACTATACGCAAAGCCGGAGGAATATTTTCAGAATCCTGATAATATCTCTGTCATTCACATGATACGCATGTCAGAACAGAACGGCCTGCTTTGCAGAACAGACCTTGCCACAGCTCTGAGCGAATGGCACGGCATCTGGAAAACGGCTCTGCTTCCGGTACAGAAAGAGAACGTCCCCGGACTGGTACTGCTTCACAAAGACGGTCACTGCACAGAACTTTCTGATTTCGCCGGAAAGGGCATGTACTGGCTTCGGCAGAATACAGGAAATTTCACAATGACTTTACAGACTCCGGAAGGTGAACAGGATTTATTGATTAAAAACTGCCGTACAGAAAAACGCATGGAAAACGGCGAATTATATTATCATGTTATTATCAGGACAGGAACACAGAAATTAAATCAGACTTTACAGAGACTTGTTGAAAAGCAGTGTCAGGCAGCCGTTCATGAAATGCTTGCAGCCAGAGCAGATGTCATAGGCATACAAGACCTGCTTGAAAATTCCGGCATCAGGCCTGAAGCCAATATGCCTCTGAAAATTCAGCTTTCTGTGACGGTTCAGTAATTTCTATTCGGAAAGCGGTATTTTTCAGGGACTTCCAATTTTTTAAGCTCGTGATGTGTCCCGAATCGTAAAAGCATATGATATACCCCGAAATTTCCGTTTTCCTTTTGAACAGTATAACCGGAATCTAAAAGCTCATGACCGTCATTTCCAAGAATCACAATCACAAACATTTCCGCCAATTCCTGAACACTGGCGATATATTTTGTGTTCGTTTTTTTGAGTACAATTTCACAAGCCTGTTCAAGCGTAATCATCAGAACAACTCTTTCTTGAGATAAACAGAATCCTGTTCCGTAATTTTCCGGATAACCCTGCACGGATTTCCGGCAGCAAATACACCTGCCGGAATATCTCTTGTCACGACACTCCCTGCCCCGATGACAGAACCTTCCCCGATAGTCACCCCTCCGCAGATGGTCACACCGCTCGCAAACCAGCAGTTATCTCCTATTGTGATGGGCTTTGCATATTCTATATCATATAAATCACCGTTTTCCCGATATTTCATATTTCTTTCAGAATATAAAAACGGATGCAAAGGCGTTGCAATTGTACAGTTCGGGCCGAAAAACACATCATTTCCGATTCTGACCGGACAGCAGTCCAGCACTGTAAAATTAAAATTTGCAAAGCACCTGTCGCCGAACCATGTAAACTGCCCGTAATCGAACTGAATCGGCCCTTGCAGATATAATTCCTTTCCGGCATGAGGGATTAATTTTTCAAGAATCTTTTTTCTTTTTTCGGTTTCTCCCTCATAAGTATCATTATAATCTTTCGAGAGATGATGTGCGTTTTTCCGCATTTCCATCAATTCTTCCACAGAAGCATCATATAATTTTCCAGCGAGCATTTTTTCTTTTTCTGTCATAAATAAAAACTCTCCTTTTAAAAAAGCACTCCAGAAACTCCGGAGTGCTGATTTTTATCTTATTTCTGATTCATAGTATACTTGATATGTTCAATAGCAGCCTGTGCATAGTCATTGACTTTTTCAGAGCTGTTGGAAGCAAGGGCTTTCTGATACCATTCCAGAGCCTTTTCAGGCTGGGCACGCATACCGCCGCTGCCGTTAAGATAAATTTCACCAATCGCAAGCTGTGACAGCACCAGACCTCTGTTAGAAGCTTCTGTATGCCATGCAATCGCTCTGTCAGGATTCTGCGGGAACGGATATGTACCGTTCTTGTAGCTGTCAGCCACCTGGAACATTACATGCAGGAGAACTTCTCTTTCTTTCTGTTCGAGAGTATCAATCTGTCCTTTGATTTCACGCAGGAAGCTGAGCATACTAATCATATAGTTCTTGGTTCTGGGTTTGCCCAAGAAAGTCCAGCTGCCCATTTCATCCATTTCAGAAACAGTAAAGATAGCATAGTCAACTAAATCATCAAGACTGTCACGAACCGGAGCGGGTTTCTGTTCAGCAGGTTTTTCAGCGGCAGGAGCAGGAGCTTCAGCGACTTTATCAGCCGGAGCTGGTGCTTCCTGAACCGGAGCTGCTTCGGGGGCGGGAGCGGGTTTCGGTGCATTTGCCTTTTCAGTTGCATGGGCTTTTTCCATGCGTTCATAAACCATATTATCTTTTGCATTAGTAATCTGATTCATGAGTTCTCTATAACGAGCCTGTCTTCTCTCATCACCGAGGAAACTTGCACGGCGTTCCTGCATGAGGATATAATCCAGCATATGAATGCATCTTTCCATAGGTTCAATTGCTTCCATTTTAGGTGCCATATATGCAATTTTTTCGACAATAATTGAATACAGGAACATAGATTTTTCCATATGTCTGTTATGTTCTTCTGTTGTACCCAGTCTGCCCTGACGGTATTCTTCGTCAGCGAGTTCTTTAAGCTTATCCACAGTCATTTTATCTGTGCCTTTTCGCCACTGATGTGCACCGCAATTTTTGCAGCTCAACTGGTTATT
>CADBOP010000102.1 GCA_902796255.1 uncultured Ruminococcus sp. | reverse complement strand
TTTTAACAATGCGTAGAATTTTTCCGATTTTTGTCTTGATATTTGAAAAAACAGTTGACGAAATCTGTTTTTGCATGTATAATAACATTATGCAGAGAAAAATCTAAATGCTATAATAATATGCAAAGATGGGAGAGTTTGATATGTTTGTAAAAGATGTAACAGTTCAGAATCAGGTAGGTCTTCATGCAAGACCGGCTACGTTCTTTATCCAGAAAGCCAATGAATTTAAGGCATCTATCTGGATTGAAAAGAAAGAACGCCGTGTAAATGCAAAGAGTCTGCTCGGCATTCTGTCACTGGGTATCGTTGGCGGCACAGATATTCGCATTATCGCTGATGGTACTGATGAACAGCAGGCCGTTGAAGCTCTGGTAGACCTTGTAGAGAGCGGTTTCAGCGACGACAACAGATAACAGCAACATATCCAATCGGGCTGCCGTTTGTGGCAGCCCTTTTTTTAATGCTGATTGTGATGATACATGCTTTCGGCAAAAATGCCGTAACCCATAGCAGGGTCACTCACAAATACATGTGTGACCGCTCCGACAAGTCTGCCGTTCTGAAGAATAGGACTGCCGCTCATTCCCTGCACAATACCGCCCGTAGAAGCGAGCAGGTCTTCGTCTGTGATTTCAATAATCATATTTTGTGTTTCGTCAGTGTAGTCAATCGCTGTAATCTGAATTGTATAGGGGTGAGGCTCACAGCCCTGCACAGTTGTGAGAATCACGGCTTCACCAAGCGTGATTTCCTGTTTCAGTCCCATAGGGACGGCGGGAAAAGTGGTGACAGGTTCATTCAGCCGGCCGAAAATACCGGATTCCTGATTGCTTTCCAAAATACCAGTAGGCTGTTCAGAAGAAAAATAGCCCTGTAACTGTCCGGGGTTTCCGGCCTGCCCCCGAATTGCTCCGCTGATTGTGACTTTATCTGCTGTGCCGCTTCCGAGAGGGATAATTTCTCCGGTATCTGGGTCACAGATAGGATGACCCAAACCGCCGAATTCGCCTTTTTCGGGGTCATAGTACGTCATTGTGCCAATGCCGGCAGTACTGTCACGCACCCATAAACCTGTCTGCCAGCATTGTGCAGAAAGAGAATATTCCGGTTGTATGGTCAGATTCATGGAACTGTCAGCACGTCTGACAGTCAGGTGCAGTGCTTCACCGCCGGAAGCTTCTACGATATTACGGAAATCCTGTGAAGAAGTCAGAAGCGTTTCATTGACAGCTGTAATCATATCGCCTTCCTGAATGCCTGCGGATACGGCCGGACAACAGTTTCCTGATTTGGTTTCTACCTCTCCGAAGCCGATGACCATAATACCGTCCATCAGCATTCTGACACCAAACGGCTGACCGCACGGCACGAGCATGATTTCTTCCGAGGGCTGTACAGCGACTTCTTTTACCGGAAAGATGCCGAATAATTTTAATTTTGCCGAAGAAGCAGAAAGTTCTGTTTTCATTGGTTCGGCGATACAGTTTGAAACTTCCAGAGCTTCTCCATGGCGTACATAATAAAAATCGGCCAGATGTCCGGCATGATAGAAGGCACTATATACCGGATACAGGCAGAGCATAGCCGTCAGAGAGAGCATACCGGATTTGATGTTTTTGTGAATTTTCATGATTCACCTGCTTTCTGTGCATGAACATGCACAGAATTAGTATCGCCGGTTTACTCTGGTTTTATGAGAGAAAATAAAATACAGAAGGGGAAATTTATGAAAAAATTTATCGAACGGGATATGAAAATTATTCTGGAAATCATTATGCTGTGTTCCGGAGCGGTATCTGAATGCATGGCGATGCTTTCGGCTGCGGGATGGCGTTATAATGTCCGGCAGGGAAATTATCCGGATATTTTAGGGGTTTACAGCTTCTGGATGTTTCTGGGGGCAGGACTGGTTTTATTCAGCATATTTCTGTGTATGCTGGGAAAAAAAGAAAAATTTTATAAACTGAATTATTTTTCTGGTATTTTCAGTATTACCGGTCTGACTGCCTGTATGACAGTATTATCAAAATTCTGTGCCTATGCTGACCAGAATTTTTCCGGCATCGGTGATTCTATGCAGCCTGTCAGCGAAATGTACCGGAACAGGATTTCTCCGATAGTATTTCCTGTAATTCTGATTTTGATTCTGTCAGTATGGAATTTCCTGAAAAGCCGTGAATATCGCATTATGCTGAAACAAAAAAAAGCAGAAGCATTAAATGCTGAAGCCCCGAAAATTATTTCAGAAGATGATTAGTTTTTTTTGCTGAAATACTTGACAAATGTGTATTCTATACTGTATAATAATATTATATATTATAAATTTTGCAGAGGGGCAGAGTTTATAAAAATTTAAAAAATACTATTTTTAGAGAGGCAGGTTTTTTATTATGAAATTTCACAGAATTGCTGCTGGTGTACTTGCGTTTGCACTGGTGCTTGCCGGAAATGCTCCGGCTGTCGCTCAGACAGGTATGATTCAGCCGCTGACAGCACAGGCTATGGATGCCGCTGTAAAATCCAACTGGGATATAAAAAAATATTATGATGTCGGTGATTTTACTATCCAGTATGTACAGGCCGGCTATGTCCAGATTATCAAATGCAATAAACCTGAAGCAGAAGAAATCGTCATCCCTGAAACAATCAATGACGGTGATACGGATTTTCCTGTAAAGGTTCTCTATGCACAGTCTTTTCAGGAATGCCAGATGAAGAAAGTCACAATTCCGGATACTGTTACCAAAATTGGCCCTTATGCATTCTGTAACTGTACCAATCTGGAAGAAATTTCCGGTATGAGCGGTGTGGAAAATATCTCAGAAGCTGCTTTTGAAAGCTGTACTTCCCTGAAAGCTATCAATCTTCCTGATACCCTTACCACAATCGGCACAGAAGCATTTGCTTTCTGTACTGCTCTGACAGAAGCTACTCTGCCAAAGAGCGTTACTACTATGAGTACTTATCTGTTTACTACCTGCACCAGCCTGAAAACTCTGACATTCAGTGAAGGCATTACTTTTATTCCTGATAAAATTGCCTATCAGTGCAGTGCATTAAAAACTGTTAATATCCCGTCTACTGTTACCAAAATCCGTGACCATGCTTTTGACCTTTCTGCTCTGGAAGAAATCACAATTCCGGATACAGTCAAGACTGTCGGTGAAGGTGTATTCAATAACTGTCTGTACCTGAAGAATGTAACATTGTCTTCCGGTATGGAAAATATTGAAGTGGAATTATTCAAAGACTGCCATTCACTTGAAACAGTTGTGATTCCGAACAGTATCACCAGAATCAGAAGAAATGCATTCAATGGCTGTAATGCTCTGAAAACCCTGACACTTCCGGATTCTGTCACCAGAATTGAAAGCTATGCCTTCTATGGCTGTGAAGCACTGGAATCTATCAATATTCCGGAAACTATTACTTCTATTGATGAATATACATTCTGCAAATGCAGAAGCCTGAATCCTGTAACTCTGCCTTCCAAGCTGGAAAAAATCGGTGTCTATGCGTTCTATGACTGTGAATCTCTGGAAAGCATCACAATTCCGGCCAGCGTGAAATCCATCGGCAGCTATGCATTCTATGACTGTGCAGGCCTGAAATCCGCTGTATTTGAAGGCACAATGAGTGAACTCGGCATCTGGAGTTTTGCCGGCTGTACTTCCCTGACAGAAATGAAACTGCCTGAAGGTCTGGAAAAGCTGAATAATCATGTATTATACAGATGCGAATCCCTTGAAACACTTGACATTCCGGAAACTGTCACTGCAATTGACGGCTATGCACTGGCAGGCTGTTCCTCTATGACAGAAGTCAATATTCCGGCAAGTGTTGAAAAAGTCGGTGAATATGCTATCGGCTATGGTGAAGGCGTGCTTCCGACTGTAGATGAAAATATCAGTATTGTCAGCGAATCCCCTGCTGTACAGGAATTCTGCAAGGATAATGAAGTTGTTATCAACGGCAGCGGCCCTGTTAAGCCGGAAGAAGTAGATGCTGACAGTCTCCATGCTTATCTGCACGGCAAAAAGCCGCTCACAGAAGCCCAGTTCAAGGGTGCAGACGTCAACGGTGACAGCAAAGTGAATATCTATGACCTGCTGGCTATGAAATGGAAAAATGCCCCTGCTCCAGACGAACAGACTTCCGAAACAGAAACGGAAACACTTGGCACTACTGATAACTGTATCCCAGAGCCGCTTGAAGGGAATGTACTGGCCGAAACTAAAGTCAGAAGCAGTTCTTCTGCTGAAAATGATGACAATGTTATTGCCACTCTCGCATCCGGTACTGCTATAAAAATTCAATATTTTGAAGGCTCAGAATGGTGCTTTGTCGAATATGAAGAAGGAAAAACAGGCTATGTTCTGCAAGCAGAAGTGGCTGTTGCTCCGTAAGCAAATCAATAAAACACTCTGAAAGAAGCTGCCCGCTGCGGCGGCTTCTTTTTGTCCGGAGGTGAATTCTATGAATTTTAAACAAGAGCCGATTGGTGAGAATATTTTTGTCTGTACCTCTCA
>CADBOP010000101.1 GCA_902796255.1 uncultured Ruminococcus sp. | reverse complement strand
TGCGATGATAGTCGTCGGGATAGAAGTATTATAGAACAGATTCGCCGGAAGTCCAATCACCGCATAAATTGCACCGCTGTCAATGAGCTTTTGACGGATTTTCCCCTCAGCCGCCCCACGGAATAAAACCCCATGAGGGAGAATAATCGCCATTGTGCCGGTATTTTTCAGATGATAAAAGCCGTGCAGTAAGAAAGCGTAATCTGCTTTTGATTTCGGTGCAAGCACACCATAATCAGAAAAACGGCTGTCATTCAGAAAGCCCTGTGAAGCTGACCATTTCGCAGAGTATGGCGGATTCATCAGCACCATGTCAAAATCAGTTTCTTCCTCTGTAGGCCAGTCAGCATCGAGGGTATCGGCATTATGGAGAATCTGATTTTCAGGGTCAACCCCATGCAGGAACATATTCATTCTTGCGAGGTTGTAAGTCGTTGTGCTGAGTTCCTGCCCGAAATAGCGGATATAATCAGGCTTGTGTGAAAACTTTCTTGCATTCAGAAGCAGAGAACCCGAACCCATAGCGGCATCATAAACCAGAAGCCCCTGTTTGTCCTCCTGTCCCTGAATTGCCACACGGGTGAGAATCTGAGAGACTGCCTGCGGAGTATAGAATTCTCCGGCTTTTTTGCCTGTTTCGCTTGCGAACTGTCCGATAAGATATTCATAAGCATCACCGAGGACATCGCCGTCATAGTTTGTCAAATCGGTTTCATTGATAGTCTTGACTAATTCTGCCACAGTAGCGGACTGTTTCTGTTCACCTGCACCGAGTCGGGTAGAATATAAATCAACATCAGCGAACAGATTCGCAAAGATAGGGTCTGACTGTTCCACATGATTGAATGCCTTTTTCAAATCCTCACGCTGAAAAGCGTTGTTATTTGCGGCTTCTGCGAGTTTGGTATAAGTCAGTTCCGGTTCAATTGTGTAGTGATAGCTTTCCTTGATGTCCTGTAAAAGTTCCTCTGCATCTTCGGTAGTGTAGGCTTTTTCGTATGCTTTCTGTGCTTCTGTCATGCTTTCAGGCTTTTTATTGTAAAGCAGGTCATAAACGTGTGTCAGGAAAGTATCAGAAAGATATTTATAAAACACGATACCAAGCAGATAATTTTTATATTCATTAGCATCCATTTTGCCACGCAGAATATCTGCACCAGCCCAGAGAACGCTTAAAAGGTCTTTACTGTTTTCGTTTGTAGCCATTGTGGTTTCCTCCTGTATTTACATTATAATCAGTATACCACAATTTTCCGAAAATTGCAATATACGATTTACATTTGTATGTGTTCAAAAAACATTGGTTAATCGCAGAAGCAGTCACCGCAGTCACACCCGTTACAGCATTCTGAGCAATCACAGACACCATTTCCATTACAGTCGCAGCAATCGCAGAGACCGTCTGCATTATTATCGCATCCATTAGCACAGCAGACTTCTAAACAATCATCGCAGTTACCGCAGTCACAGCAGTGATTTTTCTCTTTGTGGTTGTCTTTTTCAGGAGAATTTTTAACGGTGTTTTCTATAGAAGTGCCAGTATTTTTACTTTCTTCTTCTATGTGTTCCATACTAAATTCAAAAAACAAATTTCTTCTTAAAGTTTGCAGCATGATTTTTTCTCCTTTTTCTTGTGATAGCACATATGTATAATACGCTTGATTGTGTTGGGCATTCCGAACGCAGCAACATTCAGCAGAATTGTTTTCTGATAGCTGTCCGGAAGGCACTGGAAGCATTTTTTCAGTTCTTTCTGCATATAATCCATGATTTTGGAAATATCCGGCAAAAAGTCATAATCTTTATGATAATTTGGCATAAAGCAAATTGGATTGACAGATTTCTTTTTGATGTCTTTCGGATAATCATCCACAGCATCAGAAAGATAAATCCATCTGCCCATAATAAATCCGATTTTATAGAACAGTTCTTTCTGGGCATCATCCGGACAGAATTCATAGCAGACTGTTCCATACAAATCTCCCATCATATTGCAAAGTTTGTCAAAATCCCCAATTTTCGCACTTTTTTCTGCTGTATTGAAATCAGAAAGAATTGTCTCTGTCTTATCAATCACAGACTGATATTCTGAAAACAATGCTTTGATTTTTTTATTTTTACGAAAAGAATACAATTGTTGTTTCCGGAAGAAACACATCAGCTTGGAATCATTTATATCATCCAGAAGTTTGATATAAACCCCATAGGCATTCAGAAAAGAACAGAAGTTCCAAGCAGTTTCAGAAATAGAGACAACTCCTCTTTTCTGGAAAGGATGCAGGGGACATTTGACAGAGATTTCTTTTTTATCCGTATAGAGCAAATCAAACAAATGTAAAAAAATTGTAACATCAAAACTGACAAATATTCGGAATCCAAGACCAATATGATAGCCTAACCCTCCGCATAATGCACAATAATATCTTTTTTCATGGATGATATCTTTGAGTTTCAGCTCCATCTTGTAAATTTTAAGATACCCAAACATAAAAATTTCCTTTCAACCGATCTTTCAATTTTGTGTTGCGTTTTGTAACGGTGATATGCTTGACAGCGTAGGCAACGGCTTTTTTCGTACCGACAAGAACAAGCATTTTCTTGGCTCTTGTGATTCCAGTATAGATTAAATTCCGCTGTAACATGATGAAATGCGTCATCATGACAGGCATTACTACAATGGGATATTCCGAACCCTGCGATTTATGAATTGTAATTGCATAAGCGTGAACAAGTTCGTCCAAATCCGTAATATCATATTTGACAAACCTGTTTTCAAACTGCACTGTCAATTCCTTATCAATCGTGTTAATGTCTGAAATCATACCAATATCGCCGTTAAAAACTTCT
>CADBOP010000100.1 GCA_902796255.1 uncultured Ruminococcus sp. | reverse complement strand
TATCAAAAAATCATGCAGAATTATCGTATGATATATCTATTAGTGAATTTCTCCTATCTGTCTTCGGAATTGCTTGATATATTTCTAAGGGGAAAATTCCAAGTGGTCGCAGTATATCTTCTGATTGCTGTTATCCTTGTAATATGGCGGAAAAACCTGATTGGAGCGGCTGTTTCATCGTTGATACTGCTTACAATCATAAATGATGTAGATGCGTTTGCTATCATACCGGTTTGGGTGTTATTTGCTGTCAATGCATATCTGGCATATCTGCATGAAAAAAACAGCGTTATCTCAAATTACAACACGGATACCCTGAATTTCACCCATTACAGGTGCGTGTGAAACAGAAGTATGATAAAATGGGGTATATAATTCCGTCTGCTGTTGCCAGCCAGACAGAATCATTAAAAGATATGCCAGCAATAGAATATGATGTCGCTAAAGAATATAAAGATAAATTCTGATTTATCGTGAAGAACTAAACTATTATGTTAAGGATGTGAGTTTATGAGCGAAGAAATCAAGCAGAATCCTGATGCCTGCCCCTTGAATCCCCATAAAAGCAAAATCGGCGGTCAGGCTCTTATCGAAGGCGTGATGATGAAAGGGGCTTACAAAGGTGCAATGGCCTGCCGCCTTCCGGACGGTACGATTGACGTGGAAACATGGGACTTGAAAGGAGCTGGCAAAAACAAGCCCTGGTATCGGAAAGTGCCGTTGATTCGTGGCTGCTATAGTTTTATCTTCTCTATGATTGACGGGTATCGCTGTCTGATGAAATCTGCTGAAAAACAGATGACTGAAGAAGAAATCGAACAGGAAGAACAGCCCTCTAAACTGGAAGCATGGCTTGATGAACATTTCAATGAAAAAACAGTCGAAGCTATCATGATGATTGGCATGGTACTGGGCGTTGTGGCTTCTCTTGCACTGTTTCTGTTTCTGCCGAAATGGCTTGTAGGTCTTGTGAAACCTCTGACTGTCAACAGAATTTTGCAGTCTTTCTCAGAGGGAATTATCAAAATTATTCTTTTTGTCGGCTATATGGCTGTTACCAGTACGATGAAAGACATCCGCAGGACTTATGAATATCATGGGGCGGAACATAAAACGATTGCCTGTTTTGAAGCGGGGCTTCCTCTTACGGTTGAGAACGTTCAGAAACAAGTCCGCCTGCATCCCAGATGCGGTACAAGCTTTATTTTCCTGACATTATTTATTAGTATTCTGGTGATGTGCCTTGTGCCGTTTACAGTTCCGTGGCAGAGATTTTTATGCAGTCTTTGTCTTCTTCCGATTACAGTGGGATGTTCTTTCGAGTGCATTCAGTTTGCCGGAAGAAGCAACAGTTCTATTGCTAAATTTATTTCCTGGCCCGGTCTTCAGCTTCAGAGAATTACGACAAAAGAACCGGATGCTTCTCAGATTGAAATTGCGATTGCGGCTCTGAAACCTTG
Source organism: uncultured Ruminococcus sp. (assembly GCA_902796255.1). Taxonomy (GTDB): domain Bacteria; phylum Bacillota; class Clostridia; order Oscillospirales; family Ruminococcaceae; genus UBA3855. The sequence goes on along the minus strand of CADBOP010000100.1, from coordinate 4,418 downwards.
TATTCCTGACAATCTTGAGGACGATTTATGGTAATTTCTGATTTTATACAAATGCTTCAAAATGCCGGCATTCCGGATGCCTGTTTTGATTTCCGCTGTATGCTGGAACAGATTACCGGAAATAAATATTCCGTTCAGCTCTCGGCTTCACAGGAGCAGCAGCTTCTTACTATGATTCAGCGAAGAATCAGCGGTGAACCTCTGCAATATATCCTTGGTGAATGGGAATTTTACGGGCTCAGAATCTTTGTCGGGGAAGGGGTGCTTATTCCCAGACCGGAAACAGAACTGCTTGTGGATACTGTTCTTGACTGGTGCAAGGCTCACCCTGTCGGGCATATTATCGACTTGTGTACTGGGTCTGGCTGTATTGCTCTTGCACTGAAAAAGCATCTTCCTGATGTGCTTGTCTCTGCTGTTGATATCAGTGAAACGGCACTGCATTATGCCCGTAAGAATGCAGAATATCATCATCTTCCTGTTACATTCTATCATGCAGATGTTACAGACAAAGATTTTATTGCACAATTCCGGAATTTAGATATTATCGTCAGCAATCCTCCTTATCTGACTGTTCAGGAAATGGCTGAACTGCAAACGGAGGTACAGCATGAACCGGCTCTTGCCCTTTATGGTGGTTCTGCACCGGACGGAACATATTTCTATCAAAATATTACTTCTGGCTGGCAATCTTCTCTCAGTTCCGGCGGAATGCTTGCTTATGAAATCGGCTGGCAGCAGTCACGGCCTGTTACTGAAATTTTAACTTCTCATGCATTTCATTCTGTTCGTGTCATTCAGGACTATGAACACAGAGACAGAATTGTTTCAGGACAAAAAAATTAAAAAAATTTTCAGTTGTGCAATTTTTGAACATCTCATGTGCTATAATATAATCATGATATAGATATTACTATTATGATTTTATTTCAGGAGGTCTTTTATTATGGCAAAAGCAAAAGCAGAAAAGAAAACAACCGGCATGTACCAAGTGCCTGCTTCTTCCGAAGAAAAAAAAGCTGCTCTGGAACATGCTATCAAAATGATTGAAAAACAGTTTGGGCAGGGGGCTGTCATGCGGCTTGGCCAGCAGGCCAAAATGAATATTGATGTCATTCCGACAGGTTCTATGACCCTTGACCTTGCACTTGGTGTGGGGGGAGTTCCCAGAGGCAGAATTATTGAACTTTATGGCCCTGAAAGTTCGGGTAAAACTACGGTTGCCCTGCATATTGTCGCAGAAGCTCAGAAAATGGGCGGTGAAGCTGCATTTATTGATGTGGAACATGCTCTTGACCCGAAATATGCAAAGGCTCTGGGGGTTGACATTGACAGGCTGCTTGTTTCTCAGCCGGACAGTGGTGAACAGGCACTTGAAATTGCAGAATCTCTGGTGCGTTCTGGTGCGATTGATGTCCTTGTTGTTGACTCTGTTGCTGCTATGACGACCAAAGCGGAAATTGACGGGGAAATGGGGGACAATCATGTCGGTCAGCTTGCCCGTCTCATGTCACAGGCTATGAGAAAATTAACCTCTGTTGTTTCCAAAACGGGCTGTGTGGCTATCTTTATTAATCAAATCCGTGAAAAAATCGGTGTATTGTATGGCAATCCCGAAACGACACCCGGCGGCCGTGCCCTGAAATTCTATGCGACTGTCCGCATGGATGTCCGTAAGGGAGAAATTCTCAAAGAAAACGGTATGCCTATCGGCAACAGAATGAAAGTCAAAATTGTAAAAAACAAAGTTGCTCCGCCGTTCCGTGAATGTGAATTTGATAATATCTATGGCAAGGGCATTTCCAGAACCGGTGAAATTATGGACCTTGCTGTTGAGCTGGATATTATTCAGAAAAGCGGTTCATGGTTCAGCTATAACGGACAGAAACTTGGTCAGGGGCGGGATAATGTCAAACAGATGCTCGCCGACAACGAATCTTTCAGAAAGGAAGTTGAGGCCAAAATTCTCGAACATATGAACGAGCTTGACCTGTCTGCTGAAAATTCTACAGAAGAGGATGCCAAAGCTCTTGCATCTGAGGCACTCCAGAATACTGTTTCTTCTGAATCTGCTGCGGCCAGCATTGATGTTGATGCAGAAGATGATTTCGAGGAATTTGACCCGACAGAATAAACATGAAAATTACGCAGATTATTCATAAAAAAACGTATTACGAAGTTCACGCAGAGGACGCCGTCTATGAGATAGACGGCGAACTTCTGCGTCAATATCATATGCAGGAAGGAGAAAATTTTGACAGGCAGACGCTTGAAGAACTGCACAAGAAATCAAGATTCCGCAGGGCTTACCGCCGTGCGTGCTATCTGCTGGATGACAGGGATTATTCTTACTGCATGATGTATCAAAAACTAATGTATTCTTATCAGGACAAAGCGTTATGTACGAAAGTCATGGAACAGCTTGTGCAGTGCGGGGCTATCAATGACAACCGTTATGCACATAAATTTGCTGAATATCTTGCTGAACGCAAGCATTACGGATATTACAGAATCAGACAGGAGCTGCTCAGAAAGGGGATTGATAAAAATCTTACGGAACAATGTGTTGAGGCTGTAGAAGAACAAACAATTGCAAATCTTCCTGATGTTCTTGTGAAAAAATACGGCAGTCAGCTCACTGACCCTGATGATTTCAAAGCGAAAGAAAAAGTCATTGCCGGCATGATTCGTTTAGGCTATGACTATCAGCATATTAAAAATGCGATTGAAGATTATTTTGAAAATTTACAGGAGGATATTTCCTGAAAGGAGTTTGTTTTATGTCTATTAAAGTCGCTATGGTTTCACTCGGATGTGATAAAAATCTTGTTGATTCCGAACGTATGCTTAAAAAATTAAGAACACACGGTTATGAACTTGTTACTGAATTTGGTGATTCTGATGTTGCTGTTGTCAACACCTGCGGTTTTATTCAGTCTGCTAAAGAAGAAGCGATTGAAACGATTCTTGAAATTGCCAAACTCAAAGAAGAAGGGCAGGTCAAAAAATTAATTCTTACCGGATGTCTTACAGAACGCTACAAAGAAGAAGCGGTTGCAGAATTTCCGGAAGCAGATGCTGTCATTGGTATCGGTGATAATAAAGACATTGTAGAAATCCTTGATAAAGTCCTTCACGGGGAAAAAATTGTCAGATTTTCTCCGAAGACAGATATTGAGATGACTGGCGACAGAATTATTTCTACTCTGCCTTTCTTCTCTTATCTCAAGATTGCAGAAGGCTGTTCCAATCATTGTACTTATTGTGCGATTCCTATGATTCGTGGCAAATTCCGGAGCGTTCCTATGGAAGAGGTTCTGAAAGAAGCGGAACAGCTTGTTTCTTACGGGGTGACAGAACTGAATATTATTGCACAGGATGTGACCCGATATGGTGAAGATTTATATCATGAAAACAAACTCTGCGAACTGCTGACAAAGCTATGTCAGATTCCGGATTTAAAATGGATTAGATTATTATACTGTTATCCGGAACGCATTACAGATGCATTAATTGACACGATTGCAAGGGAAGATAAAATTTTAAACTATATTGACATGCCGATTCAGCATTGTGATGATGCAATTCTCAAACGCATGAACCGCCCGACTACGAATCAGAGTCTCAGAGAGCTGATTCAGAAATTAAGAAATAAAATTCCGGATATTGTTCTCAGGACTACACTCATCACGGGTTTCCCCGGTGAAACTGAAGAACAATTCAATCGTCTTGCTGAATTTGTGCAGGATATGAAATTCACAAGATTGGGCTGTTTTGCTTATTCTCAGGAAGACGGCACACCTGCCGGAAATTTCCCTGACCAGATTGATGAAGAAATCCGTCAGCACCGTGCGGATATTATCATGGAACAGCAGGCTGATGTCAGTGCAGAATATAATGCTCAGCAACTGGATACTATAAAAACAGCTGTTGTAGAAGGCTTCGACAAATGGGCAGAATGCTATTTCGGCAGAACAGAAGCAGATGCTCCTGATATTGACGGAAAAATTTTCTTTTCTTCTGAACAGAAACTCCAGTCCGGTCAGTATGTCAAAGTCAGAATTATTGATACACTTGACTATGATTTGTTAGGGGAGGTCATAACTGATGAATCTGCCGAATAAACTTACTTTGATGAGAATTATTCTTGTGCCGTTCTTTATGCTTTTCTTATACTGGGAGATTCCCTTTCATTTCACAATTGCACTGATAATTTTTGCTGCTGCTTCGATTACTGATGCACTTGACGGCAAAATTGCAAGAAAATATAATTTAGTGACGACATTCGGCAAGTTTGCTGACCCTTTAGCCGATAAAATTCTTGTGCTGGCGGCTTTTGCCTGTCTTGCGGATGTGATGAATGGCAGTATTGTCAATGGCGTTGTGGTGACGATTATCGCCGCCCGTGAATTCATGGT
>CADBOP010000099.1 GCA_902796255.1 uncultured Ruminococcus sp. | reverse complement strand
TGCCGAATGTCAGTTCAGGTGTCACCTGAAACAACTGATTCGTTGTCAGAACCGGATATTGATTTTCCGCATAGGCAAAACTGCCGATATCCAAATCAGAACCGCTTGTAAAATGCCGCATTTCATAGAATTCGCCATAATTCGGGATATGCGTTTTCGGAACAAAGCCCAGAATTTCGCCGTGGAATACCACTGCTGCACAGTTATATAATTTATTCTGATATTCGACAGGCAGTCCGGCAATGACAACAATATCCAGATTTTTCGTTTCTTCTGTCAGACGAAGCAGATTTTCTTTTGCAGAATTTATCAGGGCATTCTGGAGAAACAAATCTCCGCAGGTATAGCCTGTGATAGATAATTCCGGAAAGCAGACAATCTTCACGCCTCTGTCACAAGCCGTCTGTACCAGTTCTATTATTTTATCTGTATTGAAGTCACAGTCCGCAACTTTAAGTTCCGGTGTCGCACATGCGATTTTCACAAAACCGTCTTTCATGGGAATACAGCCTCTTTTCTATTTGGATTGCTTATATATCATTTATTATAACATATCTTGCAGCAAAAAGCAAGCGAATTTTAAAAATTATCTAAAATCGCAAATCAAAATGAAAATAAAACCGTCATTTTTCCATCTTGCAAAGTATTCCAGATTGTGTTATACTGTATTTCGATTCAGAAATACTAATAAAAAAGGAGAGTTTTTATGACAAAAGATATGACACAGGGCAAACCGCTGACTTTGATTTTAAAATTCTGTCTGCCAATGGTAGCCGGAAATATATTGCAGCAGTTCTATAATTTAGCAGATACAGCTATTGTCGGCAGATGTATGAATTCTTATGCTCTGGCAGCTATTGGCTCAACAGGTTCAGTCTGTTTTTTAGTTATCGGCTTTGCAATCGGATTATGCACAGGGCTTTCGATTCCGGTTTCTCAGCGGTACGGTGCGAACGACATGAAAGACATGAGAAAATTCATGATGAATGCGGTCTACATTGCCGGAGTTGTAAGTCTGTTTCTGACTGTTATCACAGTGCTGTTCTGCCGGCCGATTCTGGAACTGATGCAGACCCCTCCTGAAATTATGGAAAATGCACAGCGTTATTTAACCGTCATTTTTGCCGGCCTCACAGCGACTGTATTATATAATCTTTTATCCGGTTTTCTTCGGGCGATGGGTGACAGCATGACACCGCTGGTATTTTTAGCCGTTTCTTCTGTATTGAATATCGGGCTTGATTTTGTTATGATTCCGCCTTTCGGCACAGCCGGAGCAGCTCTGGCAACCATCATTTCTCAGGGGATTTCTGCTCTTTGCTGTTTATATTTCATGTATAAGCGTTTTTCTGTTCTGAAATTCGAGAAAGACGAATTTGCATTCAGTCCTGAAAAATTCGGGCGGCTCTGTGGTATCAGCCTGCCGATGGCCTTTCAGTTCAGTATTACCGGAATCGGGACAATTATTATGCAGACAGCTATCAATAATTTCGGAGCGACAGTGATTGCAAGTGTAACCACTGCACAGAAGATTCAGAATGTAGTCGGCGGGCCGATGGAATCGCTGGGCATCACTATGGCGACATACTGCGGACAGAATCTTGGTGCAAAGCGTATCGACAGAATCAGAGAAGGGCTGTACAAAAGTCTGTTAGTTTCTGTAGGCTATGCCTGTTTTGCCTATGCATTTTCATTTTTCTTAGGCAAATATTTTGTATATTTATTCGTTTCCACAAAAGAAACAGCGTTTTTATCCATCATGAATTATGCTGTGAGATATTTAAGAATCAGCGGCTTATTCTATCCGGTACTGGCTGTATTATTTGTATTAAGAAATTCGCTTCAGGGAATGGGCTATAGTTTCCTGCCGATGAGTGCAGGCATTTTAGAGCTGATTGCAAGAACATTTGCTGCATGGTTCATGGTCAGAAGCTGGGGCTTTACCGGAGTATGTCTGGCGAGTCCGTTTGCATGGGTGCTGGCAGATGTATTATTGATTTCGGCTTCTGTTTATGCGATGGTATCTCTGCCGAAGAAATTCCGTCCGCAGACGGCATAAAGGAGCAGTCTCATGACACATCAGGAATTATTGCAGAATATGCTTTCCGGCTGGGAGAAATATTATCAGCCTGTCATGAATGGTGATTTTTCGGCGGTCTGCTGGAAAGAAGGGCATCACGAAACTTATGGCACTTATGATATACAGCATACAGAAAGATTAAGACTATGCTATTATATTTTATATTATCATAAAAAAGTACCGGAAGAAATTCTGGTCAGGTTATTTGAAGAAGAATGTCAGAATCTGGAAACAAACAGTTTTCAGGGCTTTGGTGATGCAATCAAGATTCTGACGGTTCTGCTTTCGGTATCGGAAAATCATCATCCGGAATTATGGAAACGTGCGAAAAATGCAAATTTTGACTGTTACTGCGGTTATGAATGCGAAACGGATTTATTCCGCCGGACAATGAAAGAACTTCCGGATTTCGATGCAGAATGTTGTCTCAGGCTTGCCTATGATACGAATGAATCAGAATATGCCTTGCAGTTTCTGGATATGCTGAAATCAGAATATGTGATAAAAGACAAATCCGACTGCCGTCATCTCATCTGGTGGAATACACAACTTGGAAAAACTGCCGATAATGAATTATTATTAAGAAAAAAACTGGAATTTTCCCTTGCTGAAAATAATCAGGATGAAATTATTTCTGCTCACTATGATTTATTCAAATTTTTCACAGAACAGAAAAATTTTTCAAGAGCGTATCAGGAATTTGAAACTCTCTCCGGAATGGATTTATCCGGCTGGTATGGTGTGAATCTGTTCCGGTTTATTCTGGAAAGCTGTCTTGATTTGATAAATGCTGATATTCCGGAAACGGCTAAAATCTGGAAATGGGCAGAGCCGCATATCAAACGGGAAATCAAAAACAGCGGAATGTACGGAAAGCTTTATATAAAAACAATACAGGCTTCTGAAAAAATGAACCCTGACTTTGCACGAAAAGTCAGGAAACAATATGAAATCTGGAAAAAAAGAAATAAAATTTCATAAACTGCTTGACAAATCAAACCGGATATGCTATAATAATATTGTTGTCGCCGGCGTGATGGAATTGGCAGACGTGACGGACTCAAAATCCGTTGGTAGCGATACCGTGCGGGTTCAAGTCCCGCCGCCGGCACT
>CADBOP010000098.1 GCA_902796255.1 uncultured Ruminococcus sp. | reverse complement strand
TTTTCAGCCTGTCTGCATTTGTTTATTTTCTTATCTGCAATTTGTTAAATTTTTATGAACTCTTGTTCCCTAATTTTTTTACACATAGTTCTATTATATCACATTTTGATATCAATTTCAAGTAGGATGACTATAGAACTCAGAAAGGAAAAGCTGAATTTCTGCTTTCTTCTTTTTGCAAGAACAATAGAACTCCTCGGAAACTAAGATTTGGATAATTATGGTAATGCAATTTTATTATAGTTTGCAATGAAAATTCAATTGACAAAAATTGATTTTTACGAGTTTCCGAGGAAGTCTAATACAATCATGCGGATTGAGAACGCTGTGACAAGTTCAAAAAAAGTCACATTGTCTTTCTCAAACATGTAAATTGCTCCACATGAGTATCAAAACATACTGAATCCAGTAATTTGCGTGTTTTTTTGTTGTAAACGACAATATTAATACCTCTGCTGTTTACGGAATAGTCAGTATTATTAATCAAAATTTTTGCAGTATTTCCATTTCGGTATACACAGCTCAGTATATCTATGTCATTATTCCCAAAATGTGCCTGAAAACTGGTTGGTTCTTCGTTCTTGCCTAATTTTTCAAATATCACATGACCTCCGTTTAGTACACATATATAGCTGTGTGCGTGTTGATTTGACAGATTTGTGGAAAGTCCTAAAGATTGCAAATGTTTAGCAACCGTTTTACTCAAAGCTAATCCGGGTGTATCCTTAACTGCAATTACAACAATATTTCCTGCAAGGTTGAATTTCAAACAATCCAGATAAGTTAATATCTCTGTTTTATCTGAAAGTGAAATGTCGGTGTTACTTGACAATTGAGCGATTTTTCTTGAAAGTTCTGCTATTTTTTTATTTTGATTCTCGATAATCCTGTAAAGAATATCGTACTCTGATGAAACGGGAATCTTAGGAGCAAGCAAAGCTGATGAAAGCCAATTAAGACATCTTTGTTTTTGAATCTCTAATTTTTCATATACCTTTTCATAATCAATAGTATTGCTGAATCTCAATTCAGTTAATTGACTGGTACTTTCTACAAGTCGCTCTTCCAGATGAAGCAATTCTGCAAGCGAATAAAAACGGTCAGCACCTCTTTTTTTGTTTACAATTGCCACAAATTGTTTTTTCATAATAATTGCAAAACACATTCCATGAAAAGAATCCGTTACAAAGAAGTCACAGTTAGCGATACTCTGCAATCTTTCTTCTGTTTTAAGTCCATTCACATAATAATTGCCAAGCGGACGATAATAATCTTCTGAACGATGATATTCTGAAAAAGCCTCACAGTTACTGAGATTTCTTTTTCTTATGAAATAAGTAATTATCTCTGTTTTTTCTGATGTAGGGTCAAGGATATAAGCGGAAATATACTTTTCAGGAGTTTGTCTGTCGCAACGTTCAATCAGTGCATTATAATATTTTTTATCACAAAGAAATACTGGGTCCAATACCCATTCGGGAGATTTTACACCATAAACATTTTTTGCTGTTTCAACTCCGTTTTTTTCTCTGCATGAAAAATAGTCGAATTTTTGCAGATAATATGCAAGTTCACTATGAATCTCCTGTTCCCCCAGCGTTCTGCCAAATGATGCGGCATAAGCAATTTTCTTTTTACTGTCTTCAACCCAGTCAAGTGATGTATACTTGTCAAGGGCTGTATATAGAATGTAATTGAAAAGCTTGTCAGAGCCTACCATAAATATTTTGCATTTGTTATTAAGTATCCTTCGCATTTCATTTTTATCAGCACAGGAATCTGCTATTGCATACTCAGGGTACAGAGATTCCCTATGGATAAGACTGTAAGCACCAGCAGCATTTTTCAGGTTTTTGGATGTTGCAGGTCTTTCTATCATAAGAGTGGAATATCCCATATCCTCTAAAACATGATAAAGTGCGTAATGCGTCAATGCACCCCCAAAATTCACAGCATAGAAGTTTACAACAAGACCAACATCAAAACTGCCGGTTTTTGTGAGTTTTATGGCATCGTGGAGAGAGTGCGTTCTGTTTAATGACATAAAGCGTTCCCTGTCAACACTTGCAGGATATTCCGCACGAACACGGTTCTTTCTGATATCGGACGGCGGTATTTTTACTTTTTTGCATACTGAAAGCAAAGGTTTCAATAACTCGAACAGTTTTTTTCCATGATTGTTATTAACAAAGACAATGGAAGTTCCTTTTTTGTCATCAAGAGCCGGAAAATATTCAGTAATTCCCCAAAAATCTCCGATAGAAATATCCCCCTGTCGAGGAAAAGAACAAAATGCACAGTCTGAACATGCTTTTCTCAGTGCAAGCTTTTCATGAAAAATGACCTCAAAAATGTCACTGTTTTTCAGACTTCCTTCGTATATACTACCATTATCAAATTTTATGCGTAAAAAAGTGCTGCTTCTCCAGCCATGATTTTCTTTATCACGAAATACTATACTTTTCACTTTCGGAATGACACCATCCACTGCAATTTCCGGCAATGCAGAGATTTCACCAATATATTTTTCAAATAATTGCTGTGAAGGAACGCCATGACACAGAATATCCATTGTATATAAATTATCATACTGCTTATTCAGACAGGCATTTAACCCGGCAACCTGACAAGGTGTGCCTGAAAAAAGAACAGACTTTCCGCTTTCAAGGTACATCTTTATGTCCTGATAAGCATGATTGATACGACTTTGGAAATATTTTGATTTCTGCATTTCAGCAATACCGCTGGGATTGTCCGTTATTTTATGAACGACTTTAAGTTCATCATTATCAAATACTGCACCGCAAATATATCCGCCCATTTCAAGTATTTTTTTTGCAGCGGCAGCAAAAATGCCGCCTGATGAACTTTCCGCTCTCACTTCATCCGGTGCAAACGCAGCATAGATTTCAGGGTTTACAGTATTTGAAAGTCTCGTATTCAGTGAGGGACAAGAATTGACACATACTGAACATTTTACACATGTATTTACATCTACGCATGGTATCATAAAGCCGTCTGCATTCGGACACATCTTAATTGATGCTGTAGGACATTGATTTGCACATGCCTCACATCCTGTACACAGGCTTTCTGGAAAATCAGCAACAGTTTCCGGTATCATATTTCCTATTTTTTTATTCCGGATAGTCTGGTTAATTGTAATTAAAGCATCACTGTTATCTGTATTTTTATTTTCAACTGCGTTTTTCAGCCATTTTAAAGAATCATCAATTTTTTGACTTAAAATCTGATTTATGCTTTCATAATCTATTTTTTCCGCAAGCAGTTCCCGAATCCTTTTATTTACAGTTTCATCATCCATATTATCCGAATCGAGGTTGATAAGTCTGTTTTCATAACCGATGAGTTTCAGCAAAGTATAAAACCTTGCAAGACTTTGTCCGTTGTTTACAATTATAATAAAGGGTATTTGAAAGATGAGTGAAAAACACAAGCCATGAAAAGAATCACCTACATACCACTCTGCTGAACGAAAATAGTACAGCCAGTCTTCAACACAAACTGTTTCTACAGAGTCTAAACCTGTATTTTCAGTAAAATTAGCAGGATTATTAGGATTAGGCAGACTTATGCGTGAAACGCCAAGGAAATTCACTATTTTCATAAGCAGATTTCCTTTTTCCATGTTTGGTCCTAAAATGTAGCTTACAACAAAACGGTCTGTATTTTTATGTTTATTCAAAGAAGAATTATCTGCAAGCCTGTCATAAGCATCACGTTTTAACAAGAAAACAGGGTCCATTACAATGTCTGCACTGATATGAAAATTATCATTACAGATTCTTACAGCCTCCAACTCCCTTACACCTATATGATGAAATCTTTGAAGGTTTTTCTGAGATAAAATCCTTTGTTCTTCCGGAGCTGTGTACCCAGAACCAAATGAACAAGCCATACCGATTTTATTGCTCTGCTCATTTGCAAAATCAAGGAAAAAGAACTGTCCCGCATCTCTGCCACAAATATCATAATTCCATACAACATCAGAGCCGACAATAAATGAATCGCAATAGTCATTTAAGACATGGTAGTCCTCACTGCTGTGAAAACATTGACTGATATTTCTTTCTCCGACATATTTATAAAAAAATACATTTGCTATCGTTGTTTTTTCTGCATAATGGGGTCTCCATAAAGTTTCAGGCTTGTTTACAAGCATAGAATGACAGCCAATGGACTCTAAGACTTTATAAAGAGCATAATAGGTGAGAATTGAGCCGTAATTCAAGCCGAACCACAGCCCCACAATACCAATATCATAATGCTTGTAAGGTTTACCTACGGTAATAGAATTATCTTTTTTCATATGCAACCTCCTTTTTAAATCAGTTTTCTTTCTGAATAATGAATGTTTCCGAAAAGAAAAACCTGTTTCTGACATATATACTCACCCTTCTGTGGAACTATTCCAATCCAAGATAGCGATTCCAGAACGCAAGGCTGGTCAGCTGCCGGTAATTTTCTGCAAATGTTTTTACAGCTTCATCATAGTTTTTGTCAACCTTATTGCATAACACATGAAGCTGTTTTAATAGTTCTCTGCATTTAGCCGGGTCTCTTCTGGTGATGAATCCTTTTCTGCTTGCGTAATCATAGTTCAATACAGTATCTACCCTGTAAACTGAGGCTTGGCAGATACCCACTGTAGGTACGATATTATAAGATTTGATTGGTTTCAGGTAAGTTCCGTTTATGGTAAAATGGTTTATCATTCTCTGATTTTTGCTCAGTGGAGGTACATCATGCAGAGACGCTTCATATAATGGGTATAAGAATTGTACCGGTTCTTCTAAGTCTTCAAGATATTGCAGCTTGTAACCGCTTTTCATAATTTCCTGATGCAGTTTTTCACCATCCTGTTGTGAAAGCCACACAACGCCCCTGAAAAAATCTTCTACTCCTCGCATCAGCAGTTCTGCATTTTTATACCGATAGATTCGCAGTTCATCATTAACCTGTTTTTTCAATTCTGCGATAAACGCTTTTTTGGGCATATTCATATCATGAAGAGCATTATCAATCAGACGGTTACGGAGAACATAATAATACAAGAATGATGAATATTTATTTTCAAACGGTTCATGCCAGACACAGATTCCGTTCATAAGAATCAGATGCTTCATGTTTCTTAATCCGTATTCTACATCGTCCCCACGAATAAATATGGGCATAGGAAGATTGTCATCTCTTGCGACACTGATTGGAAAAGCACAGAACCACCATGCATTAAACTGTGCATGTTCCTCAAATTCATTAAACAGGCAGGCATCCAGACTGCGCAAATCCAATCTGCTCTTTAATGAAATGAGTTCTCCTCCGTTCCACATTGCACCGGATTCCGTCTGTATATAGCGATTATCCAAACGAAGCATCGCTCCGCCGATAAAGGTATCCTTATAGCTGTCTTTCAGGCAGGAAAGCAAAGTATATGTACGGAAAACAGATTCAGGTTCAATCCGTATATCATCATCCATAACCAAAATATGAGTGATTCTGTGTTTTTCACTTACTTTTTTGATTTCAATCATGCCACGGGTAAAGCCTCCTGCTCCGCCGACATTCTTGTTCTGAACAATATGAATTTTATCCGATGATAGTTTCTTTGTGTCCAGAGTGTGTGCATTATCCGATACGAATACTTCCAGTCTGTCATAAAGGCAGGAATCCGGATTATTAAGAAAACGGTCATTCAACAGATTCAGATTTCTTTCAATATATTTTTCACGCTTATAAGTACATATATCAATGCCGATTTTCACCGGATTGCTTTCTTTTTTAGTGATTTCAGCATGATAGCTCGCACCATAGAAAACGGAAACGCCTTCAATACCTGTTAATCTGAAACAATACATTCCGTAAGGTGACGGTGTCAAAAACGGAAACGTAAATTCTTTTGCTTCATCTTTCTCAGTGATGCACAAATATTCGCCAACGTATTCAGTCAAAATCTTATCGCCTTGCTTTTCTTTGCGCATCAATGTCAGTCTGAGATAGCCCTTGACCTTCAGCATCAGTGTGACATCTTTGACCTTAGTATATTTCATCCATTTTTCAGCTGAAAAGCCATTGAAATAGGTATCAAAATCAATCATACCATTCGGATGAATATCAATCCAATCATTGCACCATGAATAAAATACTTCTTCTCCTCGTCTGAAATACATACTTTCCTCAGTACAAGTATCTGTTGACGGTAAAATCACATTCTGTAATTTCATTTCTTTCTCACCCTGATATTCTTTAATTTTATCATATATTTGATAAATTTCTTTATATCCTTATTTGTAACATAGCCGGAATTCTGATTCAGACTATAGTGCAGTACTGTTCCGGCTTTGTAGTAATGCTCCTTCCGGTCAGCTAAAACGTCTGTGATTGTCAAAGTTCTGCAAAGTATTTTTGGGATGAAATGACCATACAGCAACGGCTGCATATATCTGCGGAATTGTCTGCTGTTACACCTGCGGTACAAATCTGCATCAAAACAAATGCCGTATTGAGAATAAATTTCATCCTCAGTCAGCATTTCATAGTTAAAATTTCTTATTTCAGGCAGTTTCGCTTCATAGTCAATCTGCTCCAAATAGGCATCACCCCTGAGAAAATCGGCATATGCTGTAAGAACGACTTCAGCCATCTGATACTGCTGTCTGCACAGCTTTTCAAGCAAAAGGTATCTGACAGTTTTATAAGCTGACCGGTCATCAAACCCGGGAGTATGCCATTTCCGCAAAAATAAATAATTTCTTGCATTGAAATATTCCTGTAAGGAATTGTACTTATTTCCGAAATTCTCATGCCATACCCCTATGCCATTCAGTGTAATGATTTTTAGTTTGCAGCGGAGTGCATACTCTATGTCATCATATTTCATAAATAATGGAGCAGGCAGGTTTCCTTTCTGGGCATACTGGACAGGCATACAGAACATCCACCAGCCTCCGTAATTGATAATTTTGTCACGCTCATTGTCGAGCAGGCTTTGCAGTTTTGCCATATCATAGCGGTATCCGTAACCTGACTGCACACCGTCCGCACCGAAGAAACCGCCACATTCAAACTGAACTGTAGGTTCATCTTCATAAAGCATAGAACCGGCAATGCAAAGGTCGGAATACTCTTCTTTCAGAAATGTCAGAAAGCCAGACATTCTTTGCAGTGCAGTACAATCTGCTGTAGCATCATCATCCATCAGTAACAAATGCGTGAAATTTTTTTGTTCAGCAGCATACTGCATTCCAAAGGCAAAGCCTCCACTTCCTCCGTTATTTTTGTGATGCAGAACAGTTATGTGATTATCGTCCCATGTGTCTGCTGGAATTTCTGATGCATTATCAACCAGTATGATGTGGTATAATATATCATTTACATGAGTCAGCATATCGTCAATATTGCTTCTGACCTGCCTGAACCGATGATAAGTACAGATGATGATTGCCACATATACCTTGCTTGTTGTGCCGATGGCGTTCACGGTCAGATGTACAGGCATCGTATCAGTTTTCAAATATAAGAGTTCAGCATCTTCCGGAATCTCTTCCAATCGGATGGCTTCACAGGTTTTCAGAGAATTCTGCTCTGTACAGATTTCAACTTTCTTTGAAAACCGTAGTTCCCGAATGGTAGTGTATTTTCTCAGTTTCTTGACTGGTATTCCGTTAAAATAGGTATCAAAAGAAATGCCAGTATTTCTTTTCCGATAGTATAGTTCTTCTGTGCCTGCAATTCTTGGAGTCAGTGCGATGTCAAACAGTTTAGAAACACACATTAGTCACGCCTCTTTTGATTTAAAAATTCTTCGTAGGCATCACAAACTGTTTTTGTACTGCCAAAATTCATTTGTCTGCCATGGTCGAGCCATAACACTTTATTGCACAGCTTTCTGACCTGTGAGATAGAATGAGATACCAGCAATGTTGTTGTACCGTTCCGGATAATCTCCATCATTTTGGCTTCGCTTTTCTGGCGGAATGCTCCGTCACCGACTGCAAGCACTTCATCCAGTATTAGAATATCTGGCTGAATCAGACTGGCAATAGAAAAAGCCATTCTTGATTTCATACCAGAGGAAAGCTGACGAAGCATATAATGTTCAAATTCCTGCAATTCGGAAAACTCTATGATTTCTGTATATTTCTCATTCATAAATTTTTCAGTATAACCGAGGAATGCACCCCTCAGATAGATATTTTCTCTGACGGTCATATCCTCGTCAAAGCCTGTGCCAAGTGCCAGCAATGCTGAAATTTGTCCATATGTTTCAACAATACCTGATGCCGGCTTTATGACACCGGAAATTGCCTTCAGCAGTGTAGTCTTTCCTGCACCGTTTGTTCCGATAATACCGAGAAAGTCGCCTTTTTCAAGCTGAAAGCTGACATCATTTACCGCCCAGAAGTCTCTTGCATTGTATTTACCTGTTATCTTCTGTGTGAGAAATTCTTTCAGACCAATATTACGGAAATCGCCTGCTTTATATTTTACGGCGACATTTCTGACATCTACAACCATTGCCGTCTCCTTAGAAGTAATATGCGAATTTGCTGTCATTCAGTTTATAGACCAGATTTCCGATGAGCATAAATATAATCGGGAACACCGCACAAAGTATATGCACGAATAGGGAAGGAACTGTATTCTCGATAATAATACTCCTGAAATAATCAATATAGCAGTATACCGGATTGCAGTAAAAGAGTTTTTGCAGATTTTCCGGAAATCTGTCAGTATAATAAAAAATGGCTGAAAAATAAACCAATATTCTTGTAAAAATACTATACAGATACTGGGTGTCCTTGAAAAAGACAAAAAGTGCTGAGAGGATATACCCGATTCCCATATTCATAAAGAACATACATGACAATGGAAAAATTAACAGCAGAAAATTCCAGTGAAATGTAACATGGTCAAAGGCAACTACTGCAAACATCACAACAGCCGTCAGTAAAAAATGAATCAGACAGGATACTGCCCTTGAAAACAGGAAAATTTTTTTATCAACTTTGATTTTTGAGATAATTCCGCCATTCGCCTGCAAAGCAAACATTTCATTTGTGGTCGCATCTGAAAAATAATGAAAAATAATATTGCCTATTATCAGGTAAGCGGTATAATGTTCCCCTCTTCCCAGCAATTTTGTAAAAACAATTGCCTGTGCTGCAAAAAAACACAGGGGGGAGAACATACTCCAAAGAACGCCTAATGCTGTTCTTTTATATCTGCTCTTGAAGTCCCTGCGGATAAGTTGCTTCAAGAGGAATTTTTTTTGTGCAAAGCTCTGTATAGAGTTGTTTTTTTCTTTACTCATGTTATCCTGACTTTCTTTCCGTTTGTTGTTTCATCAAATACGCACTCTGCGAACACTTTATCAATATACCGCTTACTGTGGTGCATGGCATCCATAAACGGTGTATAAGCATCACTTCCGGAGATATTCCGCATATATGGATATTTCTGAAAATTTTGGACATAACTTTCTATAAAATCAAGTTCACCTTTCTGTATTTCCCGTATATACATTTCATTTTCTGCAACATCATCAAATACTAATTGATACCCGTTATCTTTCAGCCGGAATTCCAGAAAACTTGGTTCGGGAGCGGAGAACAGCAGTTCAAAGTAGATGTTATGATTTGCCGACGGCATATGTGCCATGAATTTGTCACGGTTCATTCCAGAAGAAAAACAGTATGCCTGCAATTTTCCGTCAAGCAGAAATGTTTCACTGTAATCAGAATCATGCTGGTTATAGGAATTGCTCCCTGCAAGCACACCAGTAAAATTACAATTCATGCCCCATTTTTGGTTCACAATTTGTTCAAGGAAGATATTTCCGCTGCCTGCCCATCCACAGTCAACTGTAATGACATTCTGACAATCTTGTAATACTTCTCTGAAATATAACTGTGCCGCCCTGTCCGTATCCGTATATGCAGACAGGAGCCTGCTCCAGTTCTGACGGAGAAAACTTTCCGTTTGCTGTGCATTCCGCATTGTCAGATTTTCATTCAAACTGAACGGAAACTCCCAGTCCGCAATGCCTATGGTTTGCATCACATCATACAATGAAATGTTATGATTGATTTTCTGTGTAATGAAACGCTTGATAAAATTATCTCTGAACATATCTGCTCCGAGTTTTGCCGCAGCATTCCGTGACCAGTAAACATATTCTGTTTTCTGCTCCGGATAGAGTTTATCATAAACCTGTTTCACAATATAGCCGTCACGAGAGAAAAACAACAGCTTGTCTGCATTCTTTTCCCGTGCAATCCTGCGGATATATTCACAGAATCCCAGTATCAGCAGTCCGCCGTATTTATACCCATACTCATAGGCAGGACTGAACGATATGTCTCCGCTGTACAGTCTGCGGTTCACAATTCCGCTGTAGGCAGAACCAATAATAAGCGACATATCTTTTGGTCTAAAAATATTTCCATAGGAATTCACGTTTCTGTATTCTATGGCATGAATGCCGTGTTTCTGTGCATTCCGTACATCTGAACCATAATTGTCTCCTATGTGTGAAATGCTTTCTGTCCCAAGTTCTTTCCTGATATAATCATATAATTTGCCCTCATGCTTTCCGCACTGGCATTCACAGGAGATAAACAGCCGTTCATATCCGGTATAACCACATTTTTCAAGCAGACCTGCAATACATTCCGAGGGCAAATACATATCCGATGTCAGAATAATTGGCTTGCCTGCTTTTTTTACAGCATTCCATACCTGTTTCATGTAGGGATTGCCAACGCACAAATCATATTCGATTTTCATTTCTATTTGTTGTCCAAGTTCGGAATCAATTCCGGTACGTTCAGAAATGAAATCATAAATATCTTTGAGTGTCATCTTTTCTCCGCCTTTATTCTGACGTACAGTCTTTTCTGCTTCAATGCGTATAGTATGGAAATCCGGATAGTTCAGCTGTTCTCCGACACAATAAAACAAATCAGAAGGCACAGCGAACGGACGGAAGAGTAATGTATCAAAAATATCAAACGACACAACCTCGCATTCACACAGTTTCTGTGCAATTTCTGACGGGGCAGTGCCTTGAAATGACTCTTTTCTGATAAGGCTTTTCGGAGCAGTCTGTTCTTTGGATTCCCGTTTAAAGAGCAGGCTTTCCAGATTTAGCTTTAAAAGATAGAGCCATGAAATAAACGGAAACCGCTTGTGTGCAGTCCGGTTTGTATTGACATAGCGTTCATAATTAAATTTGATATAGCTGTTGCGATTTACTATGATTTTATATAATCTAAGTGACAGGGAGCGTGTATGCATCAGGCTGTTTTTCTTATAATCCTTAATCCAGCAGAGCAGTTTATTGGGAATCAGAATCAAAACAAGCGGTTTCAATATATAATGATATTGTCTGAAACCAAATCCGAGACGGCGAAAACCTTCTTTGCGGACAAGATATTCATCAAAACGCATTTTTCGTGATACAAAATTCTTCTTTTCCTCTGAATAAAATGTATACAAAAGCTGATTGATATTTGCTCCCTGAAAGCCTTCTGCATATGTCTGCATGAAGAAATCATAGTCCTCATACTTGTGACATTTTCCAATCAGCCGATAATTTCCGCACTTCTCAAAAACCTCTCTGCGAAACATGATTGTTCCGTGAATAAACGGCGAATTGAAAAGAAAATCCTGTTTTGTCGGATATGCCGGTCTGTGCCATTCTCCATAAAGGCTGTTGGAATCATATACAAAGCAGTCAGTACCTACAAAAGCAATATTCTTATGTGCCTTTAAAAAATCTAGCTCTGTTTGCAGTCTTGTTACTATCGAATAATCGTCCGCATCCTGTCTGGCGATATATTCTCCCTGCACACATTTCAGACACTGATTGAGTGCCAAAGCAAGTCCGTGATTTTCCTTGCTGGCAATTATGGTGATGCGGCTGTCTTTTGCTGCTATCTCCCTTAACCATTTCAGCGTGTCATTGGTTGAGCCGTCGTCACATATCAGAAATTCAAAATCTGCAAAGGTCTGATTCAGAATAGAATCTACAGCCCGTACCAGCATCTCTTTTGCCGGACAGTTATACACTCCCATTATGACTGAAACCTCTGGCACGAACTCACCTTCTTTTTAATTTCATTATGATATATCTGGTCAGCAGATACCCATAGCGATAGAATATTTTTATCGATAGTCTGCTCACAGCAACTGAACCATAATACCAATAAAATCCATCTGTGGAATCTCTGTAAAACAGCTTGCAGAACAGCAATTCCCTGCGGAAGTCTTTCGGTTTTCCCGACTGTACAATACTCCGATGATACTGCTCACCTACATCATCACAAAAGCTGTATCGGGATAATGATTCTGCTTCCTGAGCGGTTGGTGACAGCATCAGTTTCTTCAAAAGATGCAGTGCAATTTTTTTATGATGTTTCTGATAGGCTGTATTTCCATGAAAGAAACCCATGAACTGAAAAATGATGTGCTGAATTTTTTCAGAAAGTTCCGGCTGATTTTCTCTTTCTGCAAAAATCGGAATCATTTTTCCTTGACAGTTTTGATAGCCCATAGTCATACCATGCGGTGCACTGCAAATACATTCCATAAGATTATGGGAAAACCACGCCTTGACATATAATTCATTTTCATCGAACAGCCATGTGTAGTATACACTGGAATCATGCTTCGGCGGTCTGTCCAGCATTCCCATATAAAAACCAATGACTTTTGTACAGATGTGGTCACTGTCAAGCAATCTCCGCAGTGTGGCTTGCAGTGAGCCTGTCCAGCCTAAATCAACAATTCCGATTGTATCATATTTCTGCATTTCTTCCTGCCGGATATAGGCAATCATATCAGAATAGGCAGATTCTGATTTATATAACAGAATCTCACGGAATACCGCAGAATTTCTGATTTTCGTACAGAAACTGTCAAATTCCGCTCTGCCCATTGTTTTCTGCTCTTGCTCAAATTGAAAGGAAATATCAGCATAAACCCTCTTTCTTTCATTGACATCAAATCCGGCACGTTTTAGCATTGAACAGGCAGTCAGCTGATATGCATGAAGAAATAACCGTTCGTATGCCGTTTCATCAAAAAAATGATATGATGCCATTCGCAGTGCATAGCGTGAACAGAAAAAATAGGAGCATATAATTCCATTTTTACGGGTTCTGCACAGTACCTCAGCGATTTTCTGCATCAGATAACCGTCCCTTGCGAAAAAGTACAGCCGTTTGAGTCCATATTTTTCTGCTTCGGTGACAATCCATAACGTGTATAATATGATAACCGGAGAAATGACATTCCAAGCGATTTCATCAAATGTGTTCTGCTGATTTGAATCAGAAATGATTGCCCACAAATCGCTGTCCTGTTTCAAAATTTTCTCATACCTGTTTCTCATACTGGCATCACTGTTTCCTCTGTTTTAAGTTCTTCGACCTTAATTCCAAGATATTTACAATAGATTTGTTCCATCGCCTGCAAAGAATCAGAAATGTCAAACGGTTTTACAGATTCCAGTGCATTGGCACTGAGGTATTCAAGCAGTTCACGGTTGCTGTACAGCTTATCAATCGCATTGGCAAAACCATCAATATCATTTGGAGAAAGCAAGATACTGTTCTTTCCGTTTACTGCGTATTCCTGCACCCCCCGAATATCTGATGCAATAATCGGAACACCGGCGGACATAGCCTCAATAGGCGATAACCCCAAACCTTCTCTCAAAGAAGGAAACAGAAACAAATCAGCAATATGTACGATTTCAAATATGTCATACCGATAGCCGAGAAATATAACCCTGTCGGAAATGCCAAGTTTCTCCGCAAGCTGATGATAGTTTTCCTGCATATCTCCAGTACCGCATATCAAATAATAAAGATTCCGATATTTTAGTTTCGCAAAGGCACAAAGAGAGGTTTTCAAATTCTTATTGGCATTGAGTTCTGATACAGAAAGAAGAACAAATGCCTCCTGCGGAATGCCTAACCTTTGTTTTAACTCAGCTTTGCTGACGGGCATATTCCGGATACGTTCAGTATCAACACCCATTCCATGAATATAGTATACTTCACAGTTTTTACCATCACACATTCGTTTCGCTGCTTCATAATCCTCACGGTTGATGGTAATCAGACCGTCTGTACAGGGAATCATCAGTTTTTCAACAAGATAATACAGTTTGCTGGATTTAGGTGCACCATGAAAGAAGTGAAAGCCATGAGTTGTATACAATACAGTGGTATGATGATTCTTTCGCACCTGCTTTGCAGCAAATCTTCCAATTACAGATGCGACAGGAGTATGGCAATGGATTAGTTCATAATCGTGTGCAGATATAATTTCCTTCAACTGTCTGTACGCCTTTGCATTCTGAGGGCTGAACGGAGAACGGCTGAATTCTATCGGATAGAATTTATCACAATAGGCAATTTCATGTGAATCGCCAGCCTCAAAATCATCTCCTGCACATACATGGACAATAAACCCATTATTCTGAAACCATTTTAAATAAGGCAGGTGAAACTGACAGATATGCTTTTTGGCAACAGTGGCTATATAAAGAATATACTTAGTTTTTTGCATAATTTCATCCCTGCCAATCAAATAGTACTGATACCACTGCACAATAATCTGCTGAATCGAGGCATAATGATTACATTACTATTTTACATCATAAACGTCGGTTTGTCAACCAGTAAAATTATTTATAATATTATCAAAAAACAAATCAAAGTAAAATCAGCATTTGAGCATCTCCCGGCTTTTCTGAAGTGCCGCCGCAATCACCTGGTCCATATCGTAATACTTATATTCCCCAAGGCGACCTCCGAATACAACATCCTTTTCCTGTTCAGCCAGCACTCTGTATTTAGCATACAGAACTCCATTCTTTTCATCATTTATAGGATAATACGGTTCATCTCCGGATTTCCACTCGGAACTGTACTCTTTAGAAATGATGGTCTTGGGCAAATCATTGCCGTTTTCATCCTTGCCAAATTCAAACCACTTATGCTCAATAATACGAGTCCATGGGGTCTCACGGTCTGTATAATTAACAGCAGCATTTCCTTGGAAGTTCGGAATATCAAGAATCTCATTTTCAAAACGTACGCTACGGTATTCAAGCGTGCCGAGCGAGAAGCGGTAAAATGCATCAATAGAACCTGTATAAATTACTTTCCTGACCTGTGCCATTACTTCGTCTTTATGCTCCAGGAAGTCCACACCAAGTCTCACTTCAATACCGGACAGCATATTTTCGACCATCTTGGTATAACCGCCGACCGGAATTCCTTGATACAGAGCATCAAAATAGTTATTATCGAAGGTCAGCCGAACTGGCAGACGTTTAATAATAAACGCAGGAAGATTTTTACAATCACGTCCCCATTGCTTTTCAGTGTACCCTTTGATAAGTTTTTCGTAAATATCACGACCAACCAGAGAAATGGCTTGTTCTTCAAGATTTTGAGGTCTATTGGTAATTTCCTTACGTTGCTCTGCAATTTTTAAAGCAGCTTCTTCAGGTGTTACAACTCCCCACATCTTGTTGAATGTGTACATATTAAAAGGCAAAGAGAATAACTCACCCTTATAATTTGCAACAGGAGAATTGGTAAAGCGGTTGAACGGGGCAAATCTCTGAACATAGTTCCAGACTTCAGCATTATTAGTATGGAAGATATGTGCACCATACTTATGAAAATGGATTCCTTCGACTTTTTCAGTATACACATTGCCTGCAATATGGTTGCGCTTATCAATCACAAGGACAGTTTTACCTGCATCAGTAAGCTGACGGGCAGCTGTTGCTCCATAAAGCCCTGCACCCACTATTAAATAATCGTACATATCTTTCTCCTTAACGCTTTCTCAAAAAATGAAATTTTCCAATTAATCCAACATTTTGAGCGTAAATTGGCTTTTTTATAGACGGCTTATTAATATTATTTCATCCAGTGTATCTATTCCTGTTCTAAATATTTTGATTGTTTATGCTGTTGTATACCTCTCCAGACCATACTCTGTTGCTTTCTTTCTTAAATCGACACTATATCCCGTCTTATTTTTCTTCTCTGATGTTGTTTTCTTTTATTTTATCATTTTTAGTTCTTTTTGTCAAGTTGCTTCACTATATATTTGTTTTCGATAACACGTTTCCAAACTCTGTTACTTCTGGCACTTCTGTTTCTATTGTTCGTGTGATGACATTTCCTTTTGTATCTGTCATTTTTATCCAATTCTTCTGTTTCTATTTTGTCACACTTTCATCGTTAATTCAACTGCACAGGCAGAATTTGTTTTGTATATTAGACCTGTTCGGAAAC
>CADBOP010000097.1 GCA_902796255.1 uncultured Ruminococcus sp. | reverse complement strand
GTTAAAGATACAAGTACAATTGTTTTTTGTACACGGACGATTTGACACATGGGAGGTCTTTTGTGTGGAACATCAGCTGATTGTAGTCGATGCATCGGTTCTGCCTGATGTAATTAATAAAGTATTGGAAGTCAAGAAGCTGTTAGCCAATAAAGAAGAAAAAAGCTCCGCTGCGGCTTGTAAGCGTGTCGGCATATCCAGAAGTGCGTATTATAAATATAAAGACTGCGTTTTCTCTTATGAAGATAAACTGACACAAAGAATTATGAATTTACATGCTGTACTCCGTGACGAAGCCGGCGTGCTCTCAAGTGTATTGTCTGCACTTTATGACTTAGAGGCAAATATCCTGACAGTGAACCAGAATATCCCGATTGACGGTGTCGCAGCTGTCACATTCTCGATACGGCTTGAAAACAGTATGCACTCCCCTGTTTCTTTGCAGGAAGCTCTGATGCAGGTAGACGGTGTTGTCGATGTCAAGATTCTGTCAGGAGAATAACAAGCAAGATGCAACAGGAGGATTTATTTAAAATGGAAAAGTTAGCAGTACTGGGCTGTGGTGTTGTCGGCTCCGGCGTAGTGGAATTATTTGAAAAAAATAAAAAATTAATCTGGAAAAGATGCGGTAAAAAAGTGGAAATGGGTTATATTCTCGACCTGCGGGAATTTCCTGACAGACCTTATGCAGATAAGCTGGTCAAAGATATTTCCGTGATTCTGAATGACCCTGATGTAAAAGTTGTGGCCGAGTGCATGGGCGGTATTGACCCTGCTTTTGATTTTGTCAAGTCTTGTCTCGAAGCCGGAAAAAGCGTAGCAACCTCCAATAAAGAGTTAGTTGCTGCTAAAGGCGATATTCTGCTCAAAAAAGCAAAAGAACATAACTGTAATTTCTTTTTTGAAGCAAGTGTCGGCGGTGCGATTCCGATTATCCGGCCTCTGCACAAATGCCTTGCAGCTAATGAATTTTCTGCAATTGCCGGTATCCTGAACGGTACAACTAATTTTATTTTAAACAAAATGATTAAAGAAAATATGGATTTTTCTGCGGCTCTGGCTCTGGCTCAGGAAAAAGGCTATGCCGAAAAAGACCCCACTGCCGATGTAGAGGGCTATGATGCCTGCCGTAAAATCTGTATTTTATCTTCTCTTGCTTTCGGAAAACATGTATATCCGGAATCTGTTTATACAAAGGGCATCCGTGAAGTAGAACTGAAAGATACAAAATTCTGTGGTCAGCTTGGCTATGCTATCAAACTGATTGCAAGAGTGCAGAAGCTCGAAAACGGCAAAATCCTTCCTGCTGTTATGCCGATGGCTGTTGAGGAAGACAATCTGTTATCACAGGTCAACGGTGTTTACAATGCTGTCATGGTTCGTGGTGACGGCATCGGCAAAGCCATGTTCTATGGCAGAGGTGCGGGAAAATTCCCGACTGCAAGTGCTGTGCTTGGTGACATGATTGAAGAACTTCAGCTTGACCATACTATCCCGTCACAGACATGGGAAAATGTCCATGACAATGACTTTATCGAGAATTTTGCTTCTTTCTCTGCTAAATATTATTTCCGTACAAGTTCTACAGATATTGCTACACTGAATGAAGTATTTGGTCAGGTTGCTGAAAAGATACTCTCCACCGATGAGGACGAAACCATATTCCTGACAGAAAATCCGCTGAACGAACGTGAGCTTGATGCTGCTGTCAAGACTCTGGCACAAAAGGGTGTTCAGGTACTTGCACAGTATCCGATTCTGGAATCTTAAAAATCAACAGTATCCATCATCAGAACAAGGCAGATTGTCATCTGCCTTGTTTTTTTGTTCAAGATGCTGAATTTCAAAAAAGTTTTGCCCAGCACTTGACAAATCTGCATTAAAATAGTAAACTTATTATGACAATTCTTTTTTGATGACTATGCATTCAGGAGAATTATTTTTTTGCAGAAAAGAGGTGATTCCATGAAAACTGCTGAATTGCAGGAGCTTCTGCTCAGTACTATGCCACAATGGCATTACTGGATTGATAAGCCGTTCAAAACACTGTTAGACGACAGTATGAGCCTCGGCATGTATTACTGTATTCAGATTCTGATAGAACACGGCGACAGTCTTACTATGAGCGAGCTCGCCCGCTTTACACACAGTCCGAAACAGCAGATTACCAAAACAGTTGACCGGCTGACAGAATGTAATTTTGCTGAACGCATTTCTGACCCCAGTGACAGACGTATTGTCCGGCTGAAACTAACACAGCAGGGCAAAGACTATGTCAGCCATTTTCTGACCGAAAAAGCTGGATATTATCAGAATCTGTTTGATGAAATGCCCTCTGAAGAACGTGAGGCATTCTATCAGGCTCTCAGAACACTGCATGAATGCTTCTGCAATATGCATAAACGGAAACTGGATACGAACAAATCCAGTAAAAATCAGACAAAATCTTAAATCAGAAAGGACGAATGTGAATGCATGTACTGAAAAGACTGCTGGCCTGTATCAGAGAATATAAACTGCCAACAGTTCTGACTTTGGTTTTTATTCTCATCGAAGCAGTTATTGAAACTGCTCTGCCATTTATCACTGCCAATCTGGTTACAGAAATCCAGATGCAGTCCCCTATCAATGATATTCTGCGAACTGGTATTATTCTGACAATTCTTGCCATTTCTTCCATGATGTGCGGCGGCACAGCCGGTTTCACAGCCTCCAAAGCGGCAACAGGGCTTTCCAAAAATCTCCGTCATGATATGTTTGAGAAAGTGCAGACCTATTCTTTCGAGAATATCGACAAATTTTCCTCCTCTTCGCTTGTCACCAGAATGACTACAGATATTACCAATCTCCAGATGTCTTTCATGATGATAATCCGTATGGGGCTGAGAAGCCCGCTGATGTTTATCTTTTCCACTGTAATGGCCTTTTACATGGGCGGAAAATTAGCAATGGCCTTTGTGATTGTCATTCCTGTGCTTTTGATTGGTCTGCTTCTGATTGGCAAAAATGCACTGCCGGCATTCCGGAGAGTATTTAAAAAATACGATAAGCTGAACGAATCTATTGAAGAAAATGTCCGTGCTATGCGTGTCGTGAAAGGTTTCTCCCGTGAAGAATATGAAAAAAAGAAATTCGGCACAGCAGCCGAAGACATCCGGCAGGATTTTACCAAAGCAGAACAGATTATTGCTATGAACACCCCACTGATGCAGATATGCATGTATTTCGACATGGTGTTTATCCTGTATGTCGGCTCAAGAATGGCAATTATTGACCATTCTGTTGATATCGGCCAGATTTCTGCTATGATTACTTACGGTGTACAGATTCTGATGTCTCTGATGTTCTTCTCCATGATTTATGTTATGGTGACCATGTCAGCAGAATCGGCAAAGCGTATCTATGAAGTACTGGAAGAAGAGCCCACACTGGAGAATCCGGAACAGGCTCTGGAAATGATTTCAGACGGTTCTGTGGATTTTGAAAACGTGAGCTTCAAATATTCCGCACAGGCGAAAAAATTTGCACTGGCCGATATTAATCTGCACATTGCCTCCGGTCAGACAATCGGCATTATCGGTGGTACAGGTTCGAGCAAATCCACCCTTGTACAGCTGATTCCCAGATTATATGATGTTACAGAGGGGTCTATAAAAATCGGCGGTGTTGATGTCCGGAACTATGATTTGGAAGTTCTGAGAAATGCTGTCGCTATGGTACTCCAGAAAAACGTTCTGTTTTCCGGCACTATCAAAGAAAATCTGAAATGGGGCAATCCGGAAGCCACTGACGAAGAAATTCAAGAAGCCTGCAAACTGGCTCAAGCAGATGAATTTATCCAGACTTTCCCTGACGGCTATGATACTCATATTGAACAGGGCGGTACAAACGTTTCCGGCGGTCAGAAGCAAAGACTCTGTATTGCAAGAGCTTTGCTGAAAAAGCCGAAAATTCTGATTATGGATGACTCCACCAGTGCAGTCGATACCAAGACAGATGCTCTGATTCGTCAGGGATTCAAGGAATTTATTCCGGAAACAACCAAAATTATCATTGCACAGAGAATCTCCTCTGTACAGGATGCCGACCAGATTATCGTCCTTGATAACGGTACTGTCAGTGCAGTGGGCACACATGCAAGATTATTAAGAACCAATCAGATTTACAGAGAAGTCTACGAACAGCAGACAAACGGAGGTGACGAATAATGCCAAGACCTGTTTACAAAAAGAAGCCCAGCAAAAACGTATTTCCTCGGCTGATGCATATGCTGTTTGAATTTTATCCGAAATTAGTACCTGTTACGATTATCTGTATTATTTTCTCTTCTATTGCTTCTTCCATTCCGGATATGTATATCCAGAAAGTCATTAAAATTATTGTAGAAGCTTTTGAAAACGGCTGGAACTGGAGCAAAGCCCGTGAACAGATTATCCCGATGATGATGTTCTTAATCGTACTGTATCTGATTTCAACCGTTGCAATCACGGTCTATTCACAGTTAATGGCTATCATCACACAAGGTTTCCTGAACAAGATGCGTCAGGCGATGTTCAAAAAAATGCAGAATCTGCCTGTGAAATATTTTGACACGCATAAACACGGCGATATTATGAGCTATTATACAAATGATATTGATGCTCTCCGTCAGCTGATTTCTCAGGGTCTGCCGACAGTTTTAAGAGCTGGTACGGTTGTAATTGCTGTATTTTTCATCATGATGTATTACAGTTTCTGGCTCACTCTTCTGACAGTTGTCGGTGTGATTGCCATGATGGTAGTATCCAGAAGCATGGGCGGCGGCAGTGCAAAATATTTTCTCCGTCAGCAGAAATCTCTTGGCGATGCCGAAGGCTATATTCAGGAAATTATGAATGGTCAGAAAGTCGTGAAAGTATTTAATCATGAAAAGGCCTGTCAGGAAGAATTTGACGAAATCAATGAACAGCTCTGTCATGACAGTTACCGTGCCAATGCCTATGCTAATACATTAGGGCCTATTGTCATGAATATCGGCAATATTCTTTATGTACTGATTGCTGTTATCGGCGGGCTGCTGGTGCTGAACCATGTGAAAAATTACAGTTTTTCCGGTGCTGTGCTGGATGTCAGCATTGTGGTTGCTTTTCTGAATATGACAAAACAGTTCACAGGGAATGTCAATCAGGTAGCCCAGCAGATTAATGCTGTTGTCATGGCATTAGCCGGTGCAGAACGTATTTTCAGCATGATGGACGAAGAACCTGAAACAGATGAAGGCTATGTAAAACTTGTCAATGCAGAAATCTCCGCAGACGGAAAAATCAAAGAAACTAAAAAGCACACCGGCCAGTGGGCTTGGAAACATCCTCACAAAGCGGACGGCACTGTCACATATACGCCTTTGCAGGGTGATGTTCAGATGTTCAATGTAGATTTTGCCTATGAAGAGGGAAAAACAGTTCTGCATGATGTCTCTGTCTATGCCAAACCCGGACAGAAAATTGCTTTTGTCGGTGCAACCGGTGCAGGAAAGACGACTATCACTAATCTGATTAACAGATTCTATGATATTGCAGACGGCAAAATCAGATATGACGGCATTAATATTAATAAAATCAAGAAATCTGATTTAAGACGTTCTCTTGGTCTGGTATTGCAGGAAACGAATTTATTCACAGGTACAGTTATGGATAATATCCGCTATGGCAAATTAGATGCCACTGATGAAGAATGCATTGCTGCCGCCAAGCTTGCCGGAGCAGATGATTTTATCACCCGTCTGCCGGATGGCTATGAAACAGAATTAACCGGAAACGGTGCAAATCTCTCCCAAGGGCAGAGACAGCTGATTGCAATTGCAAGAGCCGCTGTCGCTGACCCGCCTGTTATGATTCTGGACGAAGCGACTTCTTCTATTGATACCCGTACAGAGGCGATTGTTTCTGCCGGAATGGATAAACTTATGCGTGGCAGAACTGTGTTTGTTATCGCTCACAGACTCTCTACTGTCCGGAATGCTGACCTGATTATGGTGCTTGACCATGGTAGAGTTATCGAAAAGGGCAGCCATAATGAGCTGATTGCCCAGAGAGGACATTATTATCAGCTCTATACAGGTGCATTTGAACTGGAATAATTATTAAAAATCTGTCCGGTAACAGCCGGACAGACTTCTGTTTGAATGATATTCACAAAATCAGAATATGCTTTTTGTTTAAAATCACAAAAATCAGAAAAACTATTGACAGATCATTCAGAATATGCTATACTAAAATTGCAACGTAGATTTCAACGTTGAATTTAATCTGTCAAAGGAGAATTGCTATGCCCGTTATTTCATTAAGACTCTCTCAGGAACAGTATGCTCAGCTTCAGAAAAAAGCCAATCAGAAAAATATCCCCGTCTATGCATTTATTATGGACAAATTATTTCCCTCTTCTGCCAGTTCCGGACAGCTCACGATTGAACGTGTGATTAAAAAACTCGATTCTGTACAATCCGGAACGGAATTTACAATAGAATCACTCTTTACTCCCGAAGAATGGAAAAATTTCTCCGGTAAAGAAACTGTCGGAAGAATCTTCCGTCAGCAGAGTAAAATTGCAGATTCCTGTGTCGAGCAGAATGCTGTATTTATCGAAAAAATCTCCGGAAAACCTGCTCTCTACAGGAAAAAATAAAAATCCTCCGCACACGGAAAAGCTGTACAGCATATACTGATATTATTATGATTTGATTCTGATAAAGAGGTGTATGCTGTATGTTTTTTTCCCTGCTGAGCAGAATGTTTTTCTGGATTCTCCATGCCGATACGCCAAATGCATTTCCGAAGCCACTCACTGCGAAAGAAGAACTTGCCTGTTTTGAACAGATGGAACAAGGCAATTCCAGAGCCAGACATGACCTGATTGCACATAATCTCCGCTTAGTGGCACATATTGTCAGGAAATACCGTGGAAGTGAAGAACAGGAAGAACTAATTTCCATCGGCACTTTTGGATTAATCAAGGCTGTTGATACGTTTGATTATCATAAAAATACAAGATTTTCTACATATGCATCCAAATGCATAGAAAATGAAATTTTAATGCATTTCAGAGCACAGAAAAAACATCTTTCTGACCTGCATATGAATGAACCTGCTATGACGGATAAAGACGGCAACACGCTCACTTTACTGGATACGCTGGAGGACGGCACTAATCTTGAAGAACAAGTAGAATATTCGATTCACTCCAAGCAGTTATACCAGTTTCTGGAACAATGCCTTGACAAACGGGAACTGGAAATCATGATTCACCGCTACGGATTATATCATCACATTCCGCTGACACAGAAAGAAGTGGCTCAGAAACTGGATATTTCCCGTTCTTATGTTTCCAGACTGGAGAAAAAAGCTCTGAAAAAGCTCAGAGAAAAGTATGATTCCACACCTTTTAAATAAAAGCAGGGAAATCCGAACGGATTTCCCTGTTTATCTGTTGTCAATATAATAGGCTATCTGGTTTTCTTCACACCAGATTTTAATTTTCTCAAGCTGATACTGCTGTTCAAAGTCTTCAAAACAAGGCAGAAGGGGAGAATTTTCGTAAAAGCACCAAAATTCTGCGGAACATTCTGCATCTGACAATCTTGAAAAATGTTCTCTTAATCTTCTGTGATTCAGCGTATTAATATAGGCTCTCTGCATTTCTGTTTCTGAAACAGACGGAAACGGCAGAACATATTCCGGCAGACTGGTTTCTGATTTTCTGTGAAATTCATAAGTGCAGGGGTCAAACAGTATTTCTCCCTCTGTGGCATAGGCTTTCCGGATAATGTCAGCATTAATTTTAAGAATCATAGTATGCTCCTTCATCATACTAATTGCTATTTCTGTTTATCTATAAGGCAACTCTTTTTTCATACATTAAATAAAACAATTAATTAGTAAAGAATATGCATACCAGTAGTCTCGGCAAATGTTCTAGAATACTTATCGGCAAGATACTTTCCAATATCACTATTGTTAGCAGCAGCTAATTCTAAATGATCAAAAAGCTCCTGATCAGATAAATCCTGCCAGTTACGTCCTGCCAACCATTCATCATACAAAGATTTACTACCGTCAGGTAAATTAGTATACTCAATAACTTTATTAACATCGCAAGTTGGCGCACAACTTGCATCACCATAATTAATATGTCCAGGGAATACACTTGATAGGGCTTCACCATATTGAATAGCTTGTTCTGCTGGTGTTCCTGTCAGTACAATGTCAATACCGAGTTCATGAAGTACTGGGTCATAAGCTGGTTCTTCATTAGCTTGCTGTTGTTCTTCATTATTATCACCATAAGAGTATTGTTCACCGGAGTAGATATCAACCCCGTCAATAACTGCACCAGTAATACTGGATTTATCTTCACCGGATGCAGTATCTTGCTGAGGTTCTTCTTCACTAATGACTGGAGCTTCTTCATCAGTAGCAGGCTGTACTGCATTCTGTACCGTTTCAGAAACTGCAACAGTAGTTTCTGCTTTTTTCACTGTAGTCTGAACCGTTGTTTCAGTTACCTTTGTTGTAGTTTCAGCAGTAGTTTCAACAGTAGTTTCTGCTTCGGTAACGGATTCTGTTTCAGTCACGATTTCTGATACAGCTTGTTCTGCTGTTTCCGTTGGTTTTCCGCATCCTGCAAAGAGCATAACAACTGACAATGACAGCAGCAAAATTATTTTTTTCATAGCATACGCTCCTTTCAGCTTACATTATAGCACTGCGGAACAGTTTTGTCAACTGTTTCCGGAAAAAATTTCGCCATATTTTTCTTCGCAAGTATAACTCCTTAATGATAACCATAGATAATAATATCCTGATTTTCTTTTTCAAACGGAATATGTGCATTTTCCAGTTCCTGCACCAGTTCTTCAGTTTCATCAAAAATTTCAAGATTCTCGACAAGTCTTCCGCCGTGATTGACAGCATATTTCGGTGTAATCCTGACCCATTCAATTTCATAGAATCTGTAATTTGCGAAACACTCTCCGCACCAGCACTGAGGGGAATCCGGAAGATGACGGAACGGCTGAATCTCTTCTCTGTCCGGTGTATCAGACAGCAGTTTATAAATATAAGGCGGACGGAACGGCAGTTTCTCATTGACGATTTTCAGAAGCCTGTACCATTTTGTATTGTTCATATAACTGGTGAGCTTTCTCTCCTGTACTATCTGGAATGCCTGTTTCCGGAGGGTATTCTTATTTTTATATTTTCCTGCCTGAATCTCTCTGTTCAGATTCCGGACATAAGACAAGACTTCTGCTTTAGAATAACAGTACACCGTTGGCAAAAAAGTATTTTCTTTCGCAAGCATGACATAATACGGCTTATATCTGTAAGCCCTTACTATCAGGCGGATTCCGGACGGATATTCCACATGGAGAATATCGCCGGAAACGCCCTGAATTTTTCCTTTTCCGAAGTCGATTCCGGCAAAGTCCTGAAATGTGATTACTTCCGCTTTCTTTTTCATTCCCGCTCGCACATCGCCATAACGATTTCAGCGACTCTTTTTGCAGCTAAGACTTCAAATTCGTCAAAGCTCATAGCACCGTCATCATCAGCCAAATCTGAAATACATCTGACACTGACGAACGGAATGCGATTTCTCCAAGCAGTCTGGCCAACTGCGGCGGTTTCCATGTCAACAGCATAGGGATTATATTTTTCAATCAAATTTTTTTTGATTTCGCTGTCTGTAATAAACGCATCTCCGGAAACAATTTTTCCGCTATGAGAAACAATCTGCATTTCATCGCATACAGATTTTGCGAGTGCCTGTAACTTTTCATCGGCTTCAAATTCAGCATGATAAGGCGGATAGTCAGCTAAAAAATGGGCATCCAAATCATGTGGGAGAACGCTGGAAGAAATCACAATCTCAAGCACTTTGATTCCGGCTTTCATACCGCCGGCAATGCCGGTATTGATAATTTGTTCTGCTTTGAACACATCAATCATAATCTGGGTGCAGACAGCTGCATTGACCTTGCCGATTCCGCAGCAGACGGTAACTATCTTATTTGCACCGTGCATACTTTCATGAAATTCATAACCTGCTAATTTCGTAACAACAGGCTTTTCCTGAACATTCTGAATATCTTTGAGTTCTGAGGGCATAGCTCCGATGATACCAATAATTTTCATAAATAATTAACTCCTATCTGATATTATTATGCTATTATGATAGCACAAAATCCGGATTTTGTCAATGCCTATTAATCATATGCCCCCGATGGTAAACCTCATCGGGGACATTATTTTTTAATCAGCTCGCAAGCCTTTTACAATAAGTGATAAACTCTATATCGGGGATTGGTTTCGAGAAGTAATACCCTTGTATCAGATTACCACCGAATGCCGTGATAATATCAAGCTGTTCCTTAGTCTCCACGCCCTCCTGCAATACTTGCAGCTTGATGGATTTAAGCTGATTGACCGTAATCATCAGAAATTCCATGCCCTCTTTGCTTGTTGCTTTCCAGAGCAGGGACTTGTCAATTTTCACAGTTCTGTAGTTATTGGACATCAGGTTAGCGAGGTTAGAATAGCCCGTCCCATAGTCATCCATAGAGAATGTGAAACCAAAATCTTTCAGTTGTTTCAGTGTTTCTTCGAAGATACCGTTCCGGAACACATCCACTGTTTCTGTCAGTTCCAGATTAATAAAAGAGACCGGTATATTGTATTTCTGTAATATAGCCGCAAATTTCTGCACAATGTTTGCATCACCAAGCTGATAAGGCGAAACATTCAGTTCAATCCACTCAATGCCATACCGTTCAGGATGATACTTCGCACAGAACTCACAAACTTTCTCCAGAACAATTTCACCAAGTTCTGAAATAAGCCCATATTCCTCTGCTGCACTGATAAACTCATCCGGCGGAATGAAACCCAGTTCAGGGTCATCCATTCTGACAAGTGCTTCCGCAGAAACAACCGCCTTTGTATCTACCGACCAGATGGGCTGATAGTACACGAGGAACGACCTTTTCTCGCAGGCACGGCGAACAGCATTAAGCATTCTGGTGCGTTTACGGAGAATATCTACATCCTTGTGGTCACGCAGAATCATATTGGAATCCATAAAATTCAAATTTCTGCCACGGTGGAAAATGGAATCCAGTGTCACACTCTCTGCATCTTCCGGAAGATGAATCACAGTCACCTGTGCGTTGAAGTAGACCTTCTTTTCGCCAACTGACCAGCTTTGATTAAACAGTGCTTCCAGTGCTATCATAAAGTCATTCTCAATGATGTTATAATTTTTTACATTGTTTCTCTCCAACATAATCGCATACTTTTCTGTTGTATAGGCGTATATATTGTTATGCCCGACCAATTTGGAAATTTTTTCGCAGACGCTGCGGAATGCTGCTGTCTTTTCTTCAGCGGAAAGCGTGCTGAGAAGCTGCTCTGTATTCACGAGTGAAACAGCAATCAGTGTCATTTCACTTTTCAAATCACAAGCTGTTTTGTAGAATTCGAGAAATTCCTTCCGCTTATAAATATTCAGGTCAGGGTCGACTTCCAGACTGGCATTTTCAAAGACGATAGCCATCAATGTAAGCATAATAGATTCTGTAAAGAGCTGAATCTGTAACTGACGGAACACCATCTGCACGACAATACCAGCAACGACAAACCCCAGACCGGACAGCAGATAAATAATCTTCTGTTTTTGTATAAACAATGCATTCCGAACAAGTGCATACACCGTTTGTATCAGATAAGCAGCGGACAGCAGATGCATCAGAAAGAACGCCTTTCCACGGATATAAGTACAATCGGCATCATAGTAGAACAAAAAGTGCAGGAAAAAGTTCAGCACAATCAAGGAAACATAAAGTATTGCGGGGATACTGTATAGCAGATAATACTTTTTGTGCCGGTTTATGAGGTATCCGCTGATACATTGGACGTACAGCCCAAAGATGTACATTGTCATCATGTTAACAAGAAAGTATAAATTGATAGCGAGATTGGCTTCAAAAACATGATTGGCCTTGGCGAAAAAACCTGCTAAAATATTGCTGAAACTTCCAGTAAGAACACAGCCGCAGAGAATTGCATACAGTGTATGCTTAAAGTGGCGGATTCGCTTTGACATTACAAAATAGAAGATACAGCAGACACAAAGCATCACAGCGGCAATATCATAGGAATTATTATATGTCATATTCATCATCTCCTTATTCATGGGTGGTGCAGTTCTCACCCGTTTCACAATTTTATATGCAATACAGCATATCTATACATTCATATTATACACTATATTGCTGGAAATGTCAATAGACAGAGTGTTAAAGTTCATGCCTTGCGAATAAAAAAAGCCTCGATTTTTGTGCAAAATAACATGAACGTTAGAAGAAATTAATAATTAGATTAAATATTTTCAATGACATACAGCAACAAAATTAATTTGTAAATTCAACGGCATACTGATTACTATTACAGTTGTAAAATAGAAAAGGATGTGGTATAATAAAAATGGTGATGAAAAATGGAAAAATGTCAGCGGGAGTACAGAGACAGTACAGCGGAACAGCAGGAAGAATAGACCCCTCAGTGTACCTAAAATCAAGGAAACTGTCGGCAAGGGCTATGAAATGCCTCATAATATCCATTTTCCTCCAGGTTTCAAGCTTGCAAGAGAATTTTCCTGATATTCCTTCTGATTTGTTTGCCAACGTTTCTTGAACACATACCCAGTATCTGAAAAGTACTTGCAAAATCTGCTGTCTTATGGTATAATGGAACTAACATTTACACACGGAGCGTGAACGAAAGGCTATCAAGCAGTCAGACGGTACTTTATTCTCTACTACGAAAGCAAGCGTGAGAACATGGAAATTTCTTAAAAATAAGTTTTCCTTATCTTTCAACAGAATATTTAACAGGCATATAGAATCAACTTTCACAACAGGATGTGAAACATATTGAAAAGTATAACTGAAACAAAAGCTACATCAGGCACACCAGAGAATGAACTTCCTCTCCTTGACCGCAACCTGTACAGTGAAACCATAAAACCACAGTCTTATTTATTTTAGGAGGTAAATGATTATGAAAAAAACAATTGCTGTAATTTCTGCATTTTTGATGCTGTCAGCAGTATTCACCGCTTGCGGAACAAATGCTGAAACAAGTACATCAGATGCAAATATTGCCGAAACACAGCCGAATAATACTTCTACCGAAGATATATCCAAAGATACTGTTCTCATCAAAATAAACACAGACGGATACGGCGGAGTGATTGCGTTCACTGATGATGGCTCACAGCCTGTATTTGATGATGAATTTCCTTCACAGTCTGCATTCACCAATGTACCTGTGGGAACAACAATTGTCATTTCCGCAAAAAATGACCAGAATATTGCAGAAGATATTTCCTTTGTAAAATGGCAGAAAAATGGTGAAGATTTTTCTAATGACGCCACGATTACCGTCACCGCAGATGCCGATGCGGAATATATCGCATTATTCAGCAGTGGCGGGTACAATGCAGAGACAGTTGACCTCAGTACTGTGAAAATAATGGGTGATTTACTCGGATTGAATAGTTGCGGATATTCCTGCACGGAAAATGCCTATGGCTATGTTTTTGAACAAGATGGAAATTACTACCGTGCGGTTGCGGAAATGGACAAGGAAACAGCTGATGCTTTTTTTGCCATCAGCATTGATGATGAAGACTACGAGAGTAAACAGAATGCGTTGATTGCACCTTTGAAAGTGATAAAGATTGACAATTTGACCGAAGCAAT
>CADBOP010000096.1 GCA_902796255.1 uncultured Ruminococcus sp. | reverse complement strand
TATTTCCGCATTTTTTCTGTCTGTCCTGAAAGGCATCAGCCCTGTTATCTGGGGATTGATTTTAGCTTATCTGCTTGAACCGATTGCCAGTTTCTGGGAACGGAATCTTTTAGTCTGGAGGCTTCCGAAAAGTAAGGATAAAGAAAAGAGTGCCAAAAAAATGCATGTTGTCTCAGCGGTTCTGATGGTGATTTCTGCGGTTGTGATAATTGCATTGTTATTGCTTCTGATTGTACCACAAATTACAGAGAGTGTGAAGGGCATTATTAACAAGCTTCCTTCACAGATGGAAGATTTGGCTTACAAGCTTCGTACGAATACTTTTTTTGACAATAAAACGGCAATTGGTTCTTATGCGAACAATGCCTTGTTAAAAGCGTTTCAGTCAGCAGAAAAATGGCTGATGACAGACCTGCCGTCACAGGCGAATAATATTATTAATTATTTTTATACGATTGGAAAAAGTGTTTTTTCTGTTGTTTATAATTTAGTCATCGGGTTGATTCTTTCCATGTATATTACGATTGATAAAGAAAAGCTGCACAGGCAGGTGAGAAAACTGACTTACAGCATTTTCTCGAAAAGAACGGCTTTCAAGCTTCGGCGGGCTGTAGGACGGGGAAATGAAAAATTCAGTGCTGCTATCCGAGGGAAAATGCTGGATTCTATGATTATCGGTGTTATCTGTTTTTTCCTGCTGACGATTCTGAATTTTCTGCCGTGGTTTAATTTTCCGTATCCGGTGTTATTGGCTGTGATAGTTGGTGTAACGAATGTTGTTCCGTTTTTCGGGCCTATTGTGGGCGGTGTGATTACTGCGGTTTTAGTGCTGTTTGATAATCCTAAAATGGTGATACCTTATGGAATTGTCATAGTAGTTTTACAGCAATTTGATGCCAATTATCTTGACCCACGCATGGTGGGCGGTTCTATCGGTCTGCGGCCTTTCTGGTCAATCACAGCAGTTTTGCTGGGGAGCAGTATTTTCGGCATACCCGGATTTATTTTAGGGCCGCCGGTAGTTGCATTTATTTATGAAATTATCAGCGAATGGACAGATGATAAAATACGTTCCAAAGGCATGGCAGAAGATTTTGGCATTTCTCCGCTTGACCCGAATGCCTCGCTTGAGGATTTCCCCAAAAATGACCCCTATGATATAGAACAGCAGAACCAGTTTGAGACAGATTTCAAAAATGCTTTGAAATCTGTGGGGAATGCACTTTCCGGACTGACACAAAAATTTAATCAGAAAAAATAAAAACAGCCCGAAGGCAGTTCACAAAAACTGTTTTCGGGCTTGACTTGTTTTGAATTTGTGGTATAATAATAATATAGAATTTTATTTACGGAGGTTTTATTATGAGAAAAAATTTAGGTGTACAGCCTGCACTCTTTCCGATGCCTGTTGTAATTGTAGCTGCTTACGATTCTGAAGGCAATATCTGTGCGATGAATGCCGCATGGGCTCAGATTTGTGATATGGATAAAATTGCTTTATTCATTGATGATTCACATAAAACAACAAAAAATATCATGGAAACCAAAGCGTTTACGGTCAGCATTGCTGATGTTTCCAATATGGCCGCTGCCGATTTCTTTGGTATTGCAACAGGCAATACCATGCCGGATAAGTTTGCACGTTCCGGCTGTCACGCTGTAAAAAGCGAATTTGTCAATGCACCTGTGATTACAGAATTTCCTGTCACTTTAGAGTGCGAACTTGCCGAAGTAGCCCAGACAGAAACCATTCATGCAATTGTGGGAAAAATTATCAATGTCAGTGCAGAAGAAAGCGTTGTCGGCGATAATAATAAAATCCTGCCGGAGAAAGTCAATGCTTTA
Source organism: uncultured Ruminococcus sp. (assembly GCA_902796255.1). Classification (GTDB taxonomy): domain Bacteria; phylum Bacillota; class Clostridia; order Oscillospirales; family Ruminococcaceae; genus UBA3855. The sequence goes on along the minus strand of CADBOP010000096.1, from coordinate 251 downwards.
ATATTTGACCAGTACCGCTCCGGATATTTTGCAGTTGGTGACAAAGTAGGACAGGCATGGAGTGCCGGCCTTGGTCTGATGAAAGAAGAAGCATAAAACAAACGCCGTACAGGAACGCTTTCCTGTACGGCATATATTTATTATATGTATAATATTTAAAAAATAAAAAATTCCGGTATTTTCATACCGGAACTGGTGGGAGAGGATGGATTCGAACCATCGAAGCAAGAAGCAACAGATTTACAGTCTGC
>CADBOP010000095.1 GCA_902796255.1 uncultured Ruminococcus sp. | reverse complement strand
TCATATTCAGCAGAGCCGTCACATGTAATTTTTTTAATCATTGATTTTCTCCTCCACTTTCTTGACTAAATCTTCAATTTCTTTCTGACGCATTTTCAGGCTGACAGTGTTTACTATCAGTCTTGCTGAAATCTGAGCAACATCTTCTACAACTTCCAGACCGTTTTCTTTCAGCGTTGTTCCTGTTTCAACAATATCTACAATACCGTCTGCCAGTCCGAGCAAGGGGGCAAGCTCGACAGAACCTTCTATTTTGATAATATCCACATCCATATGCTTCTGTTCAAAAAAAGCCTTTGTCACATTCGGATATTTGGAAGCTATCGTCTTGACACCAAAACCGTCATAAAACGGATAATTTTTTTTAGTAGCCAGTGCAAACTTGCATTTGCCGAAACCTAAATTGACAAGCTCAAATAATTTGCCGTTCATCTCCATCAGTGTATCTTTGCCGACAACACCCATATCACAAACACCATGTTCGACATAAGTAATCACATCAGCAGCCTTTGCGAGAACGACTTCTAAATTTCCGTCAGGAATCGGCAGAATCAGTTTCCTGCCTTTTTCGTGAACTGCGGTGCAGTCATAGCCTAAGCTTTCCAGAAGCTTCACAGTATCTTTTTCAAGCCGGCCTTTCGTAAGGGCAAGCCGGAGAGGTTTATTATTCATCAATTTTTACCTCCAGTTCTTCAGTCTGTTCAGAAGAAATCAGAATAATTCTTGCAATCTTCCTGTCTTTTGCGTATTCTTCAGATAATACAAAATCTGTAAACATAGAATGCTCTACACACAAGCCCTCGGCACGGAGTGCAGCTGCTTTCTGTACAGCTTCTGCTTCACAGCCTTCCTGTGCAGCAATCAGGACATCCGGAGCGGCATGGACAGGGGGATTTTTCTTTCCTATCACAGCAGCAACCGCATCGACATTGACGGCCATCCCCACAGCGGGAATATCATAACCGAATTCTGATAATAATTTATCATATCTTCCGCCGGAGATGACTTCTTCTCCATAGCCTTCCAGATAGCCTTTCATGACAAGACCCGTATAATAATCTGTTTTATTAATCAGACCCAAATCGATTGTAATTCTGCAATCAGGATTGATTTCACGGACAGTATGATACAAATCACGCATATTTTCAAGAATCTCGGTGATTCTGGAATCCTGAAAGATTTCATCAGCACGGTCAAATACTTCTTCGCCGCCGAACAGGGTCGGGAGTTTTTTGAGAGCATTTGTAATCTTATGTTCGCCGATTTTATCAAGCATATCATTCAGTGCAGGATAATTTTTTGCTTCAATCAGGGCATGAATTTCTTCTTTCTGTGAGGGTGTGGCATTCAGCCGGAGCATTAATTCCTTAAAAATTCTGATATCGCCAAGTTCGAGAGAATAGCTGACAGAATTTCCCACACTGGAGAGAACTTCGAGAGCAGCGGAAATCACTTCGAGGTCGGCCATTTTGGAAGAAGCACCGATTAATTCAATACCTGTCTGATTAATTTCTGTGCTGCGGCCTTTGAGGGACGGTGCAAAATGCCATACAGGCTGTGTATAATATAATCTTAACGGAAGCATCGCTTCTTTTAATCTTGTTGCTGTCACACGGGCAATCGGCACAGTAGAATCCGGCCGGAGGACAACAAGACGGCCTTTGTTATCTGTCAGTTTGCAGAATTCCTCCTGCGGAAAATACAAAGAATTCTGATGAAACACATCAAAGAATTCCAGAGCAGGCGTAATAATTCTGGAATAGCCCATAGACTTGAAAATATTGCGTGTTTTTGTTTCCACTTCCCTTTTGAGGGCACATTCATCAAAGAGATAATCTTTTGTACCTTCGGGAGTAATTAAATCATACTGTCGCATAGTTTACCTCGATTCTTAATTTTTATTGCTTTAACATATTAATATATTACCATAGTCAAGTGGTTTTGTCAATAGCAGATGCTGTATTTTTTGGATTTCCAACAGATTGACGATAACTTTCCGCAATTCAACAGGAAAATTTTATTTTTCAGAACACCGGAAATATACTCATCAGAAAAAGCCCAGCTGTGTTGTTTTCGGCAGGTCGCCGAATGCATTCATATTCTCCAGTATTTCAATCACGGTCTTTGTCGCACCGGCCTGATACTGAAATTCTTCTACAGAAAGATAATCGCCTTTCTGTGCGGTTTCATAGATACCTTTTGCAGCATTCTCCCCGACTCCTGACAGGGCTGAAAACGGAATCCTGATTTTCCCGTCTTCAATCAGATATTCAGTCGCATGAGATTTTTTCAGGTCAATCGGCAGAAATTCCATAGGTTTTCCGTCAATTTTTCTGGACATCATTTCGTTGGTAATCATGAGAATATCATGCAAATCACTTTCTTTTTTCGTTCTGCTGTTGCCTTTGGCCTGCAATTCCCTGATTTTGTCCCGAACCGCATCAATCCCCTGAATCGCAAGTTCGGCATCAAAGTCACCGCCTCTGACCGTGAAATAAGTTGCATAATATTCCAGTGGTTTATAAAGCTTGAACCAGCCTATTTTCATAGCAGCGATGATATAAGCGGCAGCATGTGCCTTCGGAAACATATATTTTATCCGGAGACAGCTCTGGATATACCATTCCGGAACATCGTGTTCACGGAGCATTTTCAGAACATCATCATCAAAGAGCAGTTTGGCTTTTCCTTTACGGGTAAATTCCATAATCTTAAATGCCCATTTCGGCTCAACGCCTTTGTAAAGCAGGTATGTCATGATACTGTCACGAGTACCGATTACTTCAGAAATAGTACAAGTGCCATTATCAATTAAATCTTTGGCATTGCCAAGCCATACATCAGTGCCGTGAGAGAGGCCGGAAATTTGCAGAAAGTCGCTGAATTTCGTTGGTTTGGCATCCATCAGCATCTGGATAGTAAAGCCTGTGCCCATTTCCGGAATCCCCAGACTCCCCGTCTGACAGAAAATATCTTCCGGATTCACTCCCAAAACAGAACAGTCTGTACACATCTGAATCACATTCGGGTCATAGCCAGGGATATCATTAATTTGCAGGCCTGTCAAATCTTCAAGATGTTTATAAATAGTCGGCACAACATGGCCTAATTCGTCAAGTTTCAGAATAGTATCATGCAGAGAATTAAAATCAAAATGAGTCGTAATCACATCAGAGTCCGTAGAATCCGCCGGATGCTGTACAGGTGTGAAATCATATACTTCATAATTCGAGGGAATGACAACCATGCCGCCGGGGTGCTGACCAGTCGTTCTCTTGACACCGGTACAGCCGATAGAGAGCCTGTTCTCTTCTGTCGGATTGAGTGCAACTCCGATTTCTTCCAGATATTTTTTCACAAATCCGTAAGCAGTTTTATCAGCGATAGAACCGATAGTTCCAGCTTTGAATACATTTTCACGGCCGAATAATTCTTCTGTATACCTGTGAGCACTGGACTGATATTCATTGGAGAAATTCAGGTCAATATCCGGAGCTTTATCGCCGTCAAAGCCTAAAAACGTCTCAAAGGGGATATCATGCCCGTCATGCCAGAGTTCTTCTCCACAGCGGGGACATTTTTTAGCAGGCAGGTCAAAGCCTGAACCATAGCTGCCATCTGTAATAAATTCGCTGTATTTGCATTTTTTACAGATATAATGCGGCACAAGCGGGTTGACTTCTGAAATGCCGGCCATCGAAGCCACGAAAGAAGACCCCACAGAACCTCTTGACCCGACATGATAACCATGTTCTTCAGAATTATATACTAACTTCTGAGCAATCATATATAACACAGAAAACCCGTGTTTGATAATAGAATCCAGTTCTCTGTTCAGTCGTTTTTCCACGATTTCCGGAAGTGGTGAACCATAGACGGATTCTGCTTTTTCATGCGTGATTCTGACTAAATCTTCTTCCGCACCGTCAATGCTGGGAGTGAACGTGCCTTTCGGGATGGGGAATACATGCTCGCAGGCATCACAGAACATGCGTGGATTCTGAATCACTACTTCTTCTGCTTTTTCCTGGCCGAGATAAGAAAATTCTTCCAGCATTTCGTCAGTTGTCCGGAGATAGAGCGGCGGCTGTTCTTCTTCATCCGCACCGCCTCTGGTAGAGGTCAGGATTTTCCGGTAGATACCGTCTTTTTCATCCAGAAAATGCACATCACAGGTAGCCACAACAGGAATATTCAGCTTTTCACCGAGTGCAACAATTTTCCGGTTATATTCTCTGAGCTGTTCTTCATCACGGGCAAGTCCTTTTTTTATCATGAACGCATTGTTTGCAATCGGCTGAATTTCAAGATAATCATAAAATCGGGCTAATTTTTCAAGTTCTTCTTCGGGTTTGTTATCCACAACAGCACTGAACAGTTCTCCGGCTTCGCAGGCAGAACCGAAAATCAAACCTTCCCGATGTTCTTCCAGAACGGTTTTAGGAATTTGCGGGTGTCGGTAGAAACAGTCCAGATGGCCATAAGAAACTAATTTATATAAATTTTTCAGGCCGACCTGATTCCGGACTAAAATAATCTGATGATAAGACCGGAGTTTTTTTAATTCAATCAAATCACATTTAGAGTTAAAATCCTGAAGGGTTTCTATTTTTTTCTCTTTGATTAATTTCTGTGTCAGACTGATATAAATTTTTGCAAGCATAAGAGCATCATCAGAAGCTCTGTGGTGGTCAAATTTACCAAGTTTCAGATGCTTTGCCACTAAATCCAGCTTATGCTTGCCGAGATTCGGCAGAGCAGACTGACATAAAATCAGTGTATCGATATAGCTATATTTAAAATCTATCTCATGTCGTTTGCAGACGGAATTAATAAAATTCGTATCAAATTCGGCGTTATGAGCAGCCAGCACAGGAGCTTCTCCGCAAAATTCCATGAATTTCCGGACAGCTTCGGCTTCTTTGGGAGCATCTGCAACCATTTCGTTGGTAATGCCTGTCAATGCGGTAATATTTGCCGGAATCGGCTGTTCCGGATTTACAAACGTATTGAAACTTTCAACAACCTGTAAATTTTTCAGCCTGACAGCACCGATTTCCGTCAGCCTGTCATAATATTTATTTAAACCTGTCGTTTCCACGTCAAAGACAATCAGTTCATCCTGAAGTGTTCTGTTATCCTCACCTCTGATAATTCTTTGCGGTTCAAGATTATTGATAACATACGCTTCACAGCCATAAATTACTTTAAAATTCGGGTCTTTCAGGGCTTTTTCCGCATTGGCAGCATCCGGAAATGCCTGTACAATTCCATGGTCTGTGATAGCAATTGCAGGATGTCCCCAGTCATGTGCTCTCCGGATAAGTGCCCCTGCTTCGGTAACAGCATCCATGGCTGACATATTAGTATGACAGTGCAGTTCCACCCGCTTTTCTTTTGCAGTATCCTGACGAAGCTTTCTTTTACGGATAATAATCGTATCCGGTTCAAGAACGGGTTCATGCTCAAACATATCATCTTTGAGCTTTCCGGCGACAAGAATGCTCATGCCTTTTTTCACTTCTCCGAGCGGAATTTTTTCGATATTTTCTTTTTTATCAAATAATTTAATCTTGACAGAACCGGAAAAATCGGTAATCTGATAGGTCACAATTCTGTACTCATTTTTCGTATCTCTGGTTTCAGAAGCGAAAATATCACCATAGACGACTACACGCTGATTTCTTGTCTGGAGAGCTTCCGGAATCGGGAGAATTTCACTCCGGACGGGATGGCCTTTAATTAATTTATCCTCTCCCTTTTCATAATCAAACTGCCCTGTACTGAGTGTTACGGACTGCGGTTTGTCCGGAATTGGCGGAGGCGTATAGCTGTCCTGTTTCTGCTGTATCTGCACCGGAGACGGAGCAATTTCCGGAGGAGCCTGTTCAATCACATGCTGTAACTGTGTTTCTGAAAGTACTGCATCGCTGGTTAACGTTACTGTAATTTTCTTATCAAAATGCAAAGAAACAAATTTTTCAAATTTATCAGAAAAATTAAATTTATTTAAAATTTCTATTCCGGCATTATGAATTAAAATAGAAAGCTTGTCATCTTCCAAACTGACATCAGCCTGATTTAAAAATCCGTTCACAACGGGCAGTTCTCTTTTGAACATCTCCACAACAGCCGGATAGCTTTCAAGAGTAAACAACTCCGGTGCATACCGGCAGTCAATCCGGAAATTCTGCACCTGAATTGCAGGTTCAACAGCTTTTTCAAAAGCAATCAAATCGCTGAACGGTACAACAGACGGAAATTTTGTAATAAATACAATATTCTGCATTTTATTCTCATCATAGAGAATTTCGAGAATTTCGCCTTTCTGTAAAGAAACCGGAATTTCTTCCAGATATTTTTTCATAAATTCCAAAATAGTAGCGTTTGCCATCCATAATCCCCCAGTATAGAAATATTATAATTTTTCGAGTTCTTCAAGCAGAGCCGGAACGATTTCATTTTCGGGCACTCTGCGGAGTGTTTCGCCATGACGGAATAAAATACCGATACCATTTCCGCCGGCTACCCCGATATCTGCTTCACGTGCTTCACCAGGGCCGTTGACCACACAGCCCATCACAGCAATTTTCACATCTTTATTAATATTCTCAACTGCTGTTTCTACCTGTTTGGCCAGAGAAATCAAATCAATCTGTGTCCGGCCGCAAGTCGGGCAGGAAACAATCTGTACACCGCCACGTTTCCCGATGCTTTTCAAAATATCCTTAGCGGCTCTGATTTCCCTTACAGGGTCATCTGTCAGGGAAACTCTGATAGTTTCGCCAATGCCGTCATGCAGAAGTGAACCGATTCCAATTGCAGATTTAATTAATCCCATGCGTTCCGTACCGGCCTCTGTCACACCAAGATGCAGAGGATAGGGACATTTTTCAGCTGCCAGACGATAGCTTTCAATCATACGGTTGACATCAGAAGATTTGATAGAAATCACGATATCAGTAAAATCGAATTTTTCAAGCATAGCAGCATGATGCAACGCACTTTCCACAAGAGCCTCCGGAGTCGGAGAGCCGTATTTCTGCAACAACTCTTTCTCCAGAGAACCGGAATTCACACCAATCCGGATAGGAATTTTCTTTTCACGACAGACCTGAGCCACCTGCTTTACCCTGTCCATACTGCCGATATTGCCCGGATTGATTCTGATTTTATCGACTCCGGCGGCAGCGGCTTCGAGGGCAATTTTATAATCAAAATGAATATCTGCGACTAACGGAATATGAATTTTCTCTTTAATTGCCGGAATTAATTTTACAGCTTCCAGATTCGGAACGGCCGTTCTGATAATTTCCCAGCCTGCCTGTTCGAGTTCGACAGCCTGCTGTACATTACCTTCGATATTTTCAGCCGGAACATTCAGCATAGACTGAATATAGATATGTTCGCCATTCAGAATGCAGTTTCCGACTTTTACGGGATGAATATTTCTCATAAGTAAAAACCTCCTGTTTTTTAGTAATATAAATCAGAATTTAGGCTTATAAAGGCACTTGGTATCTCTATCATAAACATAATCGGGAAGTTCGTCAGTATCTGCTACACTCCAATGAAACATTCTGCAAAAAAGCTGGGTAAAATTGTCGGTTCTCTTATCATATAGAGTTTCGGTTTCCATTAGTTGCCTTTTCAATTCTGAAATATCCTCTGTTTTTCCAATCAAGCGTGTATCATACTTATAATGTTCAATCTCTAATACCATAAGTTATTTTGCCTCTAAATTCCGATTTATCTTACTAAAAGATTATGTATTTTCTGCCGGAGCACTGCACTCCGGCAGATGTCTTTTTTATTTATTAGCTAAATTAAAAATATCCTGAATGGTCACAGCAATCATAATTAAAAACAATACTGCCATGCCTGCAAAATGCACCATACCTTCTTTTTCGGGGCTGACAGGCTTTCTCCGGATACCTTCAATTGCCAGAAATACAAACCTTGCCCCGTCCAGAGCCGGAATCGGTAATAAATTAAACATCCCGACATTGATGCTGATAAATGACGACAGCGATAAAACAGAGATTACATGCTGTTTCAGCGTTTCGCCGTAAGAGGCAGCTTCTCCGATAGTGCTGATAATTCCCACAGGCCCTGACAAATCATGAAACCCATATTTTCCGGTAACT
>CADBOP010000094.1 GCA_902796255.1 uncultured Ruminococcus sp. | reverse complement strand
GGTATCGGCAGAGTGTATGAATTTACAACCAACTCTGCTATTGCAACCGGTGACGGCATTATGTTTGCTTACAATATGGGGGCTATGATTCGGGGACTGAGCCTGATTCAGTTTCACCCTACGGCATTCAATAACCGGCATACAAGAGAATGCTTCCTGATTTCCGAAGCTGTCAGGGGAGAAGGGGCTTATCTGCTCAACTGCAATTATGAACGTTTTATGCAGCGTTATGACGACAGACTGGAACTCGCTCCCCGTGATGTGGTTTCAAATGCCATTGTTCTTGAAAGCAGAAGAACGGGTTCAGATGAATTTTATCTTGACATTACGCATAAAACGCCTGAAGAAGTCATTAACAGATTTCCTATGATTTATAAAAATCTGCTTGAACAGGGCTATGATATGACAAAAGACAGGATTCCGATTTATCCCTGTCAGCATTATCTGATGGGTGGTATTCAGGTCAATCCTGCTTCCAGAACAAAAGTGCCGAATCTGTATGCCTGCGGGGAATGCTCTAATACAGGGGTTCACGGCAATAACAGACTGGCGAGCAATTCTTTGCTGGAGGCTTTAGTATTCTCCCGTCATGCCGCACAGGATATTACTAAAAAGATGCCGCATGTGCCTCAGAATTTTGAAGAAGCTGAATTTGACCCCCATATCAGTTCCCAGCCTGTGCCGCACGGTATCCGGACACAGTTAAGGCATATTTTGCAGGAGAGCTATTTCGTCATTCCCAATGCAGAAAAAATTCAGAAAAATTTCCCTAAAGTCTGCGAAATTCTGCATGACCTCGAAGACGGAAATTATCTTGTCAATCAGGATTATGTCGAAGCCCGCTCGACTGCAACCATTGCATTTTTAATTCTGAACGAAGCTTTAATCGAAGAGAAAGGAGCATAATCTATATGCAGTTATTACAAAGCTATATTGATAATATTATCAATACTGCACTGGAAGAAGATATTCATTATGTTGATGTGACTACAGATTATCTTCTGCCGGACGGCCATACCAGCAGTGCGTATTATATCGCCAAAGCAGAAGGGGTTGTCTGCGGTCTGGAGATTGCTGAAAGAGTATTTGAACTTGTGGGCGGTGGTGTCGAATTCAAAGCCAATCTGAAAGACGGTGACAAAGTCAGGAAAGGGGATATTATTGCCACGATGCAGGGCGATTCCAAAACACTCCTGAAAGGCGAACGGACTGCCCTGAATATTTTACAGCATATGTCCGGTATTGCCACAGCTACCAATCATTGTGTAGAATTAGTCAAAGGCACTAAGGCACAAATCACAGATACCAGAAAAACTCTCCCTGGTCTGAGAAGACTGCAAAAATATGCTGTTACTGTCGGCGGCGGCAAGAATCACAGATATAATCTTTCTGAAGGGGCTATGCTTAAAGATAATCATATTGATGTTTACGGCGGTATTACCCCAGCGGTTACGGCTCTGAGAGAAAAAATCGGTCATATGACCAAAATTGAAGTAGAAGTCAGAAATCTGGAAGAATTACAGGAAGCCCTTGCTGTCGGCTGTGAAATTATCATGCTGGATAACATGTCCTGTGAAGATATGACAAAAGCGGTAGAAATCACGGGCGGAAAAGCTCTGCTGGAAGCTTCCGGTAATGTCACGGAAGAAAATATTGCCGAAATTGCCAGAACTGGTGTAGATATTATTTCCCTCGGGGCACTGACCCATTCTGTACAGTGCTTTGATATTTCTATGAGATTTGACAAGTGAGGTGCAAGGCATGAAATCTCTGAAAAAAAATCTGCTTCTGCTTCTGACAGGCTGTATGCTGCTCTGCACTTCCTGCGGAACAGCTGGAAATTCCTCAACGGCAGATACTGCCTCGCAGCCGGAAACACAGCCTTTCACACTTTCCACGGAAGGGCTTGCAACCCGTGCTCCGGTGAAAATTCCTGTCAACGAAACCAGAGCAGATGGTACAGCAGATATTTATGTCACGATTCAGAGCGTTGAAGTTTCACTCGATGAACTGAAAGCGAATGATTATACTGTACCTGTCTATGTGCATCTTGACCAGAATGCCGGCATTAACTATGCAGAATGGGGGGCAAGCTATGATTCCCGCTGTACAGTGACTTCTGATAATAAAGACGAAAATATCCGGTTTGATATTGTCTGCTCTATCAATGAAGAATCCCATTTCTTATGGACAGCATGGGCTTCGGCAAATCTCAATGAAAGTACCGGAAATCTGGTATTGCTGAAAGTCAAACTGCCTATGGATGCGAAGGCCGGCGATACGTTTCCTATCAAATATGCGGAAATGTCCCTTGCTGATAAACCGCATGTATGGAACAGTTCTGAAAACAACTGGGCAGAAGACGGCGTTGTCGGCTGGACTGACGGCGGTGTTACTGTGACAGAATAAAATTAAATATTCAGAAAATTCAGAAAGGAGAATTTTTTTATTATGTCAAAATTTTATATTACTACTCCGATTTATTATCCTTCGGGGAATCCGCATATCGGCCATTGCTATACAACAGCAGCGTGTGATACTATTGCACGTTACAGAAGAATGCAGGGGCATGATGTCATGTTCCTCACCGGTACAGATGAACACGGACTCAAAATTGAACAGAAAGCTGCACAGGCGGGTATCACTCCCAAGGAATATGTAGACCAGATTGTAGAAATCTTTAAGAAATTATGGTCTTATATGAATATCAGCTATGACAGATATATCCGCACAACAGATGATTATCATATAGAATCTGTTCAGAAAATTTTTAAAGATTTATATGACAAAGGCTATATCTACAAAGGCAAGTATACAGGCAAATATTGTACCCCCTGTGAAAGCTTCTGGACTTCCTCACAGCTCAAAAACGGCAAGTGTCCGGAATGCGGCCGTGATGTCATTGATGCCGAAGAAGAAGCCTATTTCTTTAAAATGTCGCCATTTGCTGACAGGATTCAGGATTTATTGTTAAATACAGATTATCTCCAGCCCCGTACCCGTGCTGTAGAACTGGTGAACAACTTCATCAAGCCCGGTCTGGAAGATTTATGCGTTTCCAGAACTTCTTTCAAATGGGGTATTCCTGTGACGTTTGATACCAAGCATGTAGTCTATGTATGGATTGATGCACTCTCGAATTATATCACTGCTCTGGGCTATGATAATCATGCTTATCAGGATTTTGATAAATTCTGGCCGGCAGATGTTCACATGGTGGCAAAAGATATTATGCGTTTCCATGCGATTATCTGGCCTGCTATGCTGATGGCTTTAGAATTGCCGCTGCCGAAGCATCTGGCTGTTCACGGGTGGATTACTTTCAACGGTGAAAAAATGAGCAAGTCTCTGGGAAATGTTGTTGACCCGTTCGTGCTTGGTGAACGCTATGGTGCTGATGCGATTCGCTATCATATTCTCAGAGAAATGGCTCTGGGGGCAGACAGTGATTTCTCAAATGAAATCATGATTAACAGATTGAATTCTGATTTGGCAAACGGCCTCGGAAATTTAGTGTCCCGTACAGTTGCCATGATTGACAGATATTTCGGCGGCACTCTGCCGGAAGAACGGCAGGCAGAAGAAATTGACAATGATTTGATACAGCTTGCTGTTTCTGTCCGTGATGCTGTTGATAAGTATTTCGATGAAACCCAGCTCAAGAATGCTTTAATCGAAATTTTCAAACTTGTAGACAGAGCCAATAAATATATTGATGAAACAACCCCTTGGATTCTTGGCAAGGACGAAAGCAAAAAAGCACGGCTGGCAAGTGTATTATATAATCTTCTTGAAAGTATCAGAATTATTTCTTCTCTGCTTAGTCCGTTTATGCCTTCTACTATGCCGAAAATCTGGGAACAGATTGGTGCTTGTGCAGAAGATGTAACTTATCAGAATGCAAATCAGTTCGGTGTTCTGCCTGTGAATGTGACAGTGCATAAGGGTGAAATCTTGTTCCCACGTATTGATGTAGAAAAAGAAATCGAAGAACTGAACGAAATTATCAAGAAAAACCTTCCGAAAGAAGAAGCTCCGGCATATACGCCCGCACCTCTTGCTGATGAAATCAGCATTGAAGATTTTGCTAAAGTTGATTTGCGTGTTGCAAAAGTCATTTCTGCTGAAAAAGTCAAGAAATCCAAGAAACTGCTTTGTCTCCAGCTGGATGACGGCATGGGCGGCAGACAGGTTGTTTCCGGTATTGCTCAGTGGTATGCTCCGGAAACTCTGGTAGGAAAGAAAGTAATTATCGTTGCAAATCTTAAACCTGTCAAGCTCTGCGGTGTGGAAAGCTGCGGCATGATTTGTGCAGCCGACCTTCCTGACGGCAGTGTTGTGGTACAGTTTGCGGATGATTCTTATCCTTGCGGTGCAAAATTAAGATAAAACATAATATTTTTATAAGCGGCCGAGAAAACCTCTCAGCCGCTTTTCTTTAAAACTATTTTTTTATATAAAAAAATCACGGAAATACCTATTTCCGTGACTTACATGGCAGGGGCAGAAGGACTTGAACCCTCGGCACGCGGTTTTGGAGACCGCTGCTCTACCAACTGAGCTATACCCCTATTTGTATTTTAACCTGACGACTTTTATATTATAGCATAAAAAATAAGATTTGTCAAGGGCTTTTTTAAAAAAATAAATTGTTTATTTATATAAATTTACTTCACAAAAAATATAGATATATAATATAATCTGATAAAAATATTACTTTTTGCCGGAAAGCACAAAACAGCACTGATTATAAAAACCGCTGAGGCAGCTTTGGCTTCAGCGGTTTTGAATTTAGGAATGATGCGTGTCAATATTAGAACCTGTTTTTAAATAACGGGAATTTTTCCGGCGTTTCTTTTCTTCATACATAATGCGGTCAGCAGCGGAAATCAGCTGGAATAAATTAGTATCTTTTTCCGGAATGGTGAGATAATAGCCAGTGCTTGCTGCAAGCGTATAGGAAAAACGTTTTCTCTGATTGGTTTCTGTCAGAAGCTGCTGTATTTTTTCAGAAAAAGCCTGTGCCTTTTCATTTGTATAATCCGGTGCAAAGACAATAAATTCATCTCCGCCAAACCGGCAGCAGATTTCTTGGTCTGTACAGGCTTTCACCAGAACGTCTGCCATACAGCAGATAGCATTGTCTCCGGCTTTGTGGCCAAATGTATCATTGATATATTTCAGGCCGTCCATATCCAGAAACATCAGCATGACAGGCCGCCGAAAGCGGATACATTCCTGAAATACATGCTGTGTACCAATGCGAAAGCCGTTGCGGTTATTGATATTTGCCAATGTATCGATAGTATATAATTTATTTAATTTCTGCGTTGTCCGGTCAAGAGAAATAATCTTCCGGACACTTTCAAGAGAATTGCTGATATTATTAATAAAATGATGAAATAATTTGCTTGTTACCGGAAACTGGCTGTCTTTGATAACACAATAGCCGATTGTCCGCTCTCCGATATGCAGGGGCATAAAGTAATAATCGCCCCGTTCGTTTTCTTCGCTGAACAGTTCCGGCAGCATTTCAGAAGCCTGAAAGTCCGGCATATCAAAAAAAGTATGATTGCGATAGGCCAGCGGAACAAGGATTCTTTCCCCATAGCCCTGAATCAGATATTTATCCGGTGAAAGAATATGCATCAGATAATTGTCTTCTGTTTCATCTGCCATAATGCCGTGCTTATAACTGTCGCACAGACAGAGATAAAATTCTTTGCATTGAATCTCCTGTATAAATGGTTTCAGCCGTTCGGTATAGGTTTCAAGGCTGTCGCATTCTGTCAGGGCAGAAGCCATGCGGCTGACCAGTGAAACATCTACAGAAAAAGATTCCAATACTGTAAAATTGCGTTTTTTAAATTCATCTGTATTCATGACAGGTGTATCATGACAGCCGCAGCTTTGAGAGAAGTGACAGCTTGTTTCCATAATTTCGTTTCTCTCCTGCGGAATGCCTTCAAGATGATTTAAAATTTTCCGGCAGGCAAGCTGGCCGACACGTTCCAGCGGCCGTTCGACTGAGGTCAGGGAAGGGGCATAATTTCTGGCATTATAAATATAATCAAATCCGGAGACAGCCACATCTTCCGGCACACGGATACTGTGTGCCGTCAGGGAATTCATGACACCGATTGCCATGTTGTCATTCGCACATACAATCGCCTGCGGAAGTGAAGTCTGTAAGAATTTATTCACAGCATATATACCGTCACGGGAAACAAAATTTCCGTGATAGATTCTTTGTTCCTCGACAGGAATGCCATAGCGTGTCAGCACATCTTTATAGGCTTTGAAGCGTTCACGGCTGTCGATATTATCAGCAGGGCCGGAAACATAATTGATTCTGGTATAGCCATGATGCAGAATAAAATGTTCTACAATATTCTGCATTGCTTTTTGGTTATCAATGCAGATGGTATATAATTCCGGCACATCTTTATCAATACAGACTACCGGCACACTGGCAGCGGCAGCACGTTCAAGGACAGTATCAGCATAAATATGATTCTGAATTGTATTAATCAGCAAAATCACACCATCAAATTGATTAAAATCGGCAAGTGAAAAAATATTATATTCTCCTGTATCATGGCCGGCATTATCGCCGATATTGCCGAATGCGACAAAATGTTCCAGAGTAATGCCGCTGGCAAATGCAAACTGTCTTATGCCGCTCAGGATACCGCTCTGATATTCTTCATCAATAGTCGAAACAATGACAGCAATATGAATATGCTGTTTCATTCTGTCACCTCCTCTGCACGAAAATCATGCAGCTGTTCAGACTGCGTGTCCGCAGTTGTCACAGAATGCCTGACCGGCGACAGAAATTTTCTTTCCGCAGTAAGGGCAGAATTTTGCTTCTTCCGAGGCTGCTGGTTTATTTAAATTCACAGGCTCTTCAATAATTTCAGCATCAATAATTTCAGATTCTGTATCATTGGCGGGTGTTTCCTGTCTGGTCTGCACATCGTCAGCAGTCTGGGCAGGTGCAGCAGCAGCGGCAGCGGTGTCCTGATATTGCGGTACTAATTTCTGGCCGCATACGGGACAAAAGGCATTTCCTTCTGTATACGTATTGCCGCAGCCCATACAGACCATAGCAGAGGGGCGAACCTGAGATTTTACCCCTCCAGAAGCAGAGGGTGTCTCTTCCGGCACAGGAACAAGCTCCGGTTCTCTGGCACGGATAATTTTAACAGATTCCTGTAATTCTGTAATTCTTTTTTCAGATTTTTTTATGGCATCTACCATTTCACGGAAGGCTTCGTCCGGTTCATCTTTGCAGATATCATAATATAATTTACCAATAGCATTCAGATTTTCCTGAATATTTTTATTTTCCGCAGTAATCTGGCTCATCAGTTTGCTGGCATCTGTAGAATTTTTCAGGTTCTGCTGTACGGTTCTGGTAGCATTTGTCAGATTGGCACTTAATTTATCGAAAAAACTATTTGACATGATAAAATCCTCCTAAAATATAAAATCATCTGTTTTCAGTATAGCATATTTCTTATAAAATTGCAAGACCTATCCTGAAAAAATATTCATAATTCACAAATAAAAAAATTACCGTTCAGAGATAGGCAGATAAGGTCTTGGCTCAACAATGGCTTTATAGGCCGGACGAATAATTTTATTGGAGTTAATCAGCTCTTCAATACGGTGTGCTGACCAGCCGGAGATTCTGGCAATGGCAAAAATCGGTGTAAATAATTCTTCGGGCAGTCCGAGCATTCTGTAAACAAAACCGCTGTAGAAATCCACATTTGCACATACACCTTTATAGATTTTTCTTTCTGAAGCGATGACTTCTGAAGCAAGTCTCTCTACACGGGCATATAATTCATATTCTTTTTCACGGTTCTTTTCAACAGATAATTTCTGTACAAAACCTTTGAATACTCTTGCACGGGGGTCAGAAATAGAATATACTGCATGACCCATGCCGTAAATCAGGCCGGAATGGTCAAAGCCTTCTTTATGCAGAAGCGAACGCAGGTAGACTTTGAGAGCTTCTTCGTCTTCCCAGTCTTTGACGTGTTCCATCAGGTCGTCAAACATCTGGCAGACTTTGATATTTGCTCCGCCGTGTTTCGGGCCTTTCAGTGAGCCTAATGCGGCTGCAATTGCAGAGTAAGTATCTGTTCCGGAAGAAGATACAACATGTACTGTGAATGTCGAGTTATTACCGCCGCCGTGTTCTGCATGAAGTACTAAGGCCATATCCAGCAGTTTTGCTTCCAGAGGTGTAAACTTTCCGTCTTCACGAAGCATATATAAAATATTCTCTGCCAGAGAAAGCTTTTTATCTGGCTGGCGGATAATCAGGCTCTGGCCGGCCTTGAAATGATAGGCCTGATAACCATATACAGAAATCAGCGGAAACAGGCTGATTAAAGACAGACACTGCCGCAGCACATTCGGGATAGAAATATCATTGGCTGCACTGTCATAAGAATACAATGCAAGAACGCATTTGGCGAGTGTATTCATCATATTATCACTGGGGGCTTTCATAATCACATCTCTTGTGAAAATGGCAGGCAGATTTCGCAAATCTGCGAGAAGGTTATTAAAATCTGCAAGTTCCTGTACAGATGGCAGCTGGCCGAATAATAACAGATATACAGTTTCTTCAAAGCCAAGGCGGTCGTCTGCAATAAATCCGGCAACTAATTCTTCTACATCAATGCCTCTGTAATATAATTTCCCATCACACGGCACACTGACACCGTCAACAGTTTTCGAGGCTACCACATTTCCGATATTTGTCAGTCCGGCAAGAACACCTTTTCCGTTTAAATCTCGCAATCCTCTTTTTACATCATATTTTGTATACAGTTCAGGATTGATAGGAAATTCTTGTTTACATGTTTCGGCCAGTCTGTCAATTAGCGGACAAGCGGCCTGTGCATAATCATAACGTGCCATAATGACTCACTATTCCTTTCTTTTATGGGTAATTATTTTATTTTTTGCAATATATAATTTTAATTATAGCATATTTTATGAAGAAAGTCAACAAAAACGCAAAAAAAGTTTTTTTAAATTTATGCATTTTACCTCTTTACAAATCAGAATTTTTGTGATATAATAATATCTGTTGAGTGCAGAGTACTTAACAAAGCAATACTGTCGAGGTGTGGCTCAGTTTGGTAGAGCACTACGTTCGGGACGTAGGGGCCGCAGGTTCGAATCCTGTCACCTCGACCATAATAAATGCCTGTGTTTTGAGAAAGCTTGAAACACAG
>CADBOP010000093.1 GCA_902796255.1 uncultured Ruminococcus sp. | reverse complement strand
TTGAAACCGATTCCAGTTTGCATCATTCCATTGAGATTCCGGAATATTTTCGATATTTGTTTCTGATTTCTGCAAAGCCAGCAGAAATTCTGTCATATTTTTCGCCTGTTCTCCGGCAGACAAACCAGATTCATTCATTTTTTTCAGAAACCAGCTTTCAGCAGATTTTCCAGAAGCAAGATATTCTTTCATAGCAATGCGTTCCGTGTTCTGCTGACAAATTGTGTCCATCATTGTTTGAACATTCTGCTGAATTTCGTCTGTGTTTTTACCGGCTAATTTTTCAGCAAGATAAGCATTCAGCCATTCCTGCGGTGTCATGCTTTGTCTGTTTTTAGCATAGTCAAAAACGGCTTCTCCCAGAATGTGTATCAATGCTCCGGCATTTTCTCTCTTGAATTCTTCTGCCATGATAATCTCCTCCGTTATTCTGCTGAGGCACTCTTGAATTTTCTGTTTTCATATTCTTTACGGAGTGCAGCCAGCGAATCTTTCATAATTTCAGAAAGTGAATGTGTTTCTGCAATTGCTTTCTGAATTTCTTTTGTAGATAATCTTTCTTTCCCGGAAGCAAATACATTTTCTACTGCATCACGAACAACCCCTTCAATATCTGCACCGCTGTACCCTCTGGTATTTTCTGCCAGATACTGCAAATCAATCTCGGCCAAGTCCTGATTTCTGCGCTTTTTAATATGAATTTCAAAAATTTTCATTCTTTCCTCTGCATTTGGAAGGTCAACATAGAAAATTTCATCGAAACGCCCTTTTCTAAGCAATTCCGGCGGAAGTTTCATGATATCATTTGCAGTTGCAATCACAAACGAAGGGCTGCTTTTTTCCTGCATCCATGTCAGGAATGTTCCGAATAAACGGACAGTTACTTCATTTCCGGAACCGTTAATTCCGGCGAATGCTTTTTCTAATTCATCAATCCAAAGAACACAGGGAGAAATTGCTTCTGCGAGAGCAATTGCTTTTCTCATATTTTCTTCAGATTCCCCTACATATTTCCCCATGATTTTTCCCATATCCAAACGAAGCAGTGGCACATTGAAGAGCTGTGCCGTCACTTTTGCGGTCAGGGATTTGCCGCATCCGGGAACACCTGCTACCAAAACACCCTTGGGCATCTCTACTCCAAAATCAAGTGCAGCATTAATATTTTTATAAATTTCCGCTTTTTGATTCAGCCACGCTTTTAGATTTTCAAGACCACCGATATCCTCCGGACGTTCTTTCAGGGAAATCATTTCCAAAATGCCGGATTTCATAATCATCTGTCGTTTCTGTTCAAAAATCAGATTCATATTCTGTTCTGTGAACATACCATCTTGTGTGAGTGCGGCTGCCAGCAGACTGTCTATTTCAAATTCAGTCAAGCCTTTGAAAGACATAGACATTTTTTCCAGAAGTATTTCAGAAATGGGGGATTCATTTTCTTCTGCAAAATTTCGGATTTGTGTTTTAATCTCTTCCTGTTCAGGATATTCCAGTTCTGCAAGTGTAATAAATTTTTCCAGTTCTTTCGGAATCTTCACCAGTGAAGAAATGATAATCACATTACTGTCTAACCCTTGTGAAATTTTTAACGCAATATACTTCAAAAGTGCAATGATATCACGTTCATCCAGAAAGCTGTAGACATCTTTGAGGACTAAAACTGTTCCTTCCAGTTCATCATCTGATTTCAGAATTTTCAATGTTTCGGAAAGGGTTTTATCTGCAATCATGGTTCTTTTGGTTCTGAAATCCACAAAACCGTCTGTGCCGTTCCATTCCAGTGCTTTTCGTCCGCTCAGGGCAGAAAGGATGATTCTGTCTGTCTTGATTTCTTCAAAAGAATTGATGTAAATAATCGGATAGCCAGCATCCATATATTTGATTAAGTTATCTTTCAGCATAATATTTCACTCCTGTTGCATGTGATTTGTTATCTGAATAAGTCACGAAAAGCATTTTTCACATCTTTCCATGAATCACGGACATCATCCCACGAAGCATCTCTGGAAGCTAATGCCTGTAATTGATTCTGTGCATCCTTGTTTCCCTGTGCAGCAGCTTTCCGGTACCAATTTTCTGCCATTGTGGTATTAGCATCTACGCCATGTCCGTAATAATAACAATTTCCAAGATTGTACTGTGCCCAGTCATATCCCTGAGCAGCTGACTGTTCATACCAATGCCAAGCGTACATATAGTCCTGAGGCGTACCCTTTCCATTGTAATAGCAATTGGCAAGATTATTCTGTGCGTACATATTTCCTTGTTCGGCAGATTTCTGATACCATTTGACAGCTTCAGTATAATTTTGGGAAATACCATTGCCATTGTAATAGCAGTTTCCAAGACTATTTTGTGCATCTGCATTTCCTTGTTCAGCAGATTTCTGATACCACTTCACAGCCTCGGCATAATTTTGAGAAACACCATTGCCATTATAATATGCATTAGCTAAATTATAGCATCCCCATGAAGAACCATTTTCGGCAGCTTTTGTAAACCACTCAACTGCTTTTGAATAATTCTGGGGCACTCCTCTGCCCAAATAGTAAAAAACACCCAAATAGTTTTGTGAATCAGGATGACCATTTTCTGCTGCTTTTTCGTACCATTTTGCGGCTTGATTATAATCTTTATTAACGCCATATCCATTCTGAAAACAATCGGCTAAGCTATCCTGTGCATAACGATGCCCTTGTTCAGCAGATTTCTGATACCATTTCACAGCTTCAGCATAATTCTGGGAAACACCATTTCCGTTATAATAGCAATTACCTATTGCATTTTGTCCGTTCCAATCTCCCTGTTCAGCAGATTTCTGATACCATTTAAAAGATTCGGCATAGTTTTGTGGAACACTATAGCCATTGTAATAGCAGTTTCCGAGATAAAATTGTGCGTTTGCATTTCCCTGTTCTGCGGCTTTCTGATACCATTTGAAAGCTTCTGCATAATTTTGAGAAGTGCCTTTTCCATTGTAACAGCAGTTTCCAAGGCTGTTTTGTGCATTTACAATACCTTGTTCAGCGGCTTTCCGATACCATTTGACCGCTTCAGCATAATCTTTCACGCCATTTCCATTATAATAGCAATCGCCAAGTGCATTTTGTGCCTGTGCATTTCCCTGCTGTGCTGATTTGCGATACCATTCTACAGCGTTTTCATATTCTTTCTTTTTAAAATACATATCTCCTAAAAGAAACTGTGCAGTTTTGTCACCTTGTTCCGCCATTTCAGGAATCCATTCTTCTGCTTTTTGTTTTTCAGCATCACTTAAATCCTCAAAGGAGGAAAGTGAAATCTCTTTTGCAATTGTCAGACCTAATTCAGCAGCCTTCTGCACACCTTCCATAGATTCTTCTGCAAGAGCCAGACCGAGTACTGCAATAGAATTATCCTGTTCAGCAGCAATCATTAATTGATTTTTTACATCTTCAAAATGTTTTATTATATCGCTATATTTTTTTATTTCTTCCTCATCCGGCTCGGATTCATTAAAATATGAAACAAACGAAAAATAGCCTGCTATTATTTCAAAAGCTATCTCAGCTTCTGATTCCGGAGCATCTACCAGATACGGAATTGCCTTTTCCATATCTTTCAAGCAGAGGCATAGTTCTGCGGCAGTTACACTTTCACCCTGCTCTAAAAATGCAATCAGCCATTTTACAGCCTGTTCGTAATCCTTTTTTTCAGAGCAATATACACTATAAAAATACTGTGCAGTAGGATTTTCAGCTTTTGCTTCTTCCAGAAGCCATGCACACTGCATATTTTCAGTTTTTATGCTTTCACGGAAGAGAGAAACATATTCTTCTTTGTCATCTTCTAATTTTTCAAGCAGTGCTTCCTGAATACTTGTATATCCTTTTTCTGCTATACGCATGATTAGAATAATAAATTCTTCTTCTGATAGATATTCTTCAAGGAAGTTGAGTGCTCCTTCATGACCTTGTTCTGCCGCTGCATACATCCATTTTACAGCATTCTCATTATCCTGCTTTATTTCAGAACAAATAAATCCTAATCGGCCTTGTGCTTCGGCATAGCCCTGTTCTGCTGATTTTTGCAGCCATTCCAAAGCTTTCTCCTCATCTTCATCAGCACATTGAACTGCATAAAAATATTGAGCAACAGCATTTCCTTCCTCTGCCATTTTTTGCACGCACATAACAGCTTCTTCATTTTCAGATACTTCTTCTTGAATATCATATAAATCCGCTTTTGTACATCCCTGTTCCAATGCTTTGCATGTCCATTTTACGGCTTCTGAATACATCTCATGCTCGAAGCAGTATTCACTGTAATAGTACTGTAAAAATGCTGCTCCCTGTTCCGCCGCCTTTTGAAAATACTCCGCAGATTCTGAAAAATATGCATAAATAAATTTGTCCAGGATACTCCCTTTATCAGCCATATATTTCAAAACCGGCAGATTGTTTTCGGAATAAAAATAAGCACAATTGATATTGCATCCTTTTTGTTTTACATGATAGATTTCATCTTCCAGCAAATCATCTTCTGAAAAAATATAAATAAGATACAAGAGCACGAGAGTTTTGGGAGTATCAAGTCTTTCCAGTATTTTTTCAGCTTTCTCATGTTCTCCTTTCAGAAAATACTGCTCTGCTATCCAGTATTCATCTTTTTCAGTGATTGCCGAAGTATCCCATACAAAGCACATATCTGTGAATTTCAAATTTTTCTCAGTAAAATTTTCATTATCCATTGCACGTATAACAGCTGATGCACCATTAATGCCAATATATTCCATATCAGGAACACTGAGAGGAACCGTAAAAATATCACTGACCAGATAAATTTTCTTTATGCCGCTGTCAAGACAGTCATACAAATCTTCCTGATTCAGTGCAACACTGTCAATATTCTGAAGCAGTTCTGCATCGGATGTTACTTTCAGAAGTTCTTCTTTTTTCTCATTTCGTCTCCTGATAAGTTCCATATCTATTTCCTGATGCTGCTCCTCTTCCAGAGAAATACCAAAAATTTCACAGAGTTGTTTCCTAAAATCCGGATTTTCTGCTGAAAGTGCAGATAATTTTCCTGCTTCAATATCACAATATCTGTCTTTCAGCCAAGTCAGCAATTTTCCGCTTGTATAATATTCCAGAACACTTTTCAAATCAAAATGTTCTTTCAATTCTTCCAGTGTACGCACATCAGTTCCGTCTGTCATTCTAAGAGGGAATTTTATTTTTTTTGCCATAGTTTGTCACCTGCACTCCTTTTTATTATGCTACCCAAAGTGAAAGATACAGTGTATTTCCGTAAGAATAGGTGTTTTTTATTCCGTCATATTCCGCTGTACTTGCATAAACAGCACATTTTGCATGAGTTTGATTATCAGAAAATAATACGGGATAACCTGTATTGTTGTTTTCAGGAAAGACCTTCTGCATCTGACTGATGATATCTTCCTGCACTGTCTGCACCTGCGACTCTGAAAATGTATAGAACACACCCATTTCTGAATATTCACCTATTATGTACTGAACTTTCTGAAGTTTTTCATTTTCATCAAATTCAATCTGCAAGGTGACAGGGAGGGTATTATTAAATACAACACTGTCATTCAGAATACTGTTTTTTTCACCAAGATAATAGTAATACGATGACCCTTTTACATAATTGGCTGACGCTTCACTAAAATCAATATTAGTAGCTGCACTTAAAGCAGTTTTTGACAAACCAAAATAATTATCTGCTGTATCTTTAAAGAAAAAATCAGTGACTGCCCAAAAAGGTGTTTCATCATTTGAACTGAGATTATAGTTATATGTCTGTCGTGATTCCGTGGACGATTTTACAAGTCCCAATATATTTTCCTTATAGATAAAATACCATCCTGTGAAAACAAGTGCTGTTCCCAGAAATGCAAAAATTCCAAGCAGCCAGACTTTTATATTTTTCTTTCCAAGATGGAATCCTAAAAATAACAGAATTATCCCTAACACGACCACTATGATTAATTTTACTAACATAATACTTCACCTAAAACCTTTCTTTTTTGGTTGTAATTATCTTGAATTTGTAATATAATAAAGATAATTATTTAAACTAATTGCCGTCAATGACGGACATCTGAGACAGATTGATGATTTTCCGCATGATATAGGGAATTTGTTAATTCATCTGACGGAATTTTTGACGGCTTATTTTCTTTTTAAGCAGCAAGCTTCAATTTGTTCATGCATTCTATTTTTCTTTCCATAGAGGAGTGAACATATAATTTCAGCGTAGTTTCGACAGATGCGTGACCTAAGATTTCGGAAAGCGTTTTTACATCAAATCCGGCTTTCATGCAGTTTGTAGCGAACATGTGCCGGAGACTGTGATAATTCACTGACGGCAGATTTGCTTTTTTGAGAATTGTTTTGAATCTTCTCTGCAAAGTTCTGGGTTCGGCAGGATGTTCTGTTCCGGACAGGAGATAGAAATTATCCTGATTTCTGAATTTTTTCAGCAGAGGCATCATGAAATCCGGAATCGGCACGGAACGCCTTGCACTGCTTGTTTTCGGTGTATCAATCAGAAGTTTTGTTCCGGTTTCTGTCTGAACTCTCTGGACAGTTCTCCTGACGGTCAGAAGCTGTTTTTCAAAGTCGATATCTGACCACTGCAATCCGCAGATTTCTCCGATTCTAAGCCCCATATGCATACTTATCAGAATACATAAAGAAGTCG
>CADBOP010000092.1 GCA_902796255.1 uncultured Ruminococcus sp. | reverse complement strand
TTTGTTTTTTTGACATCGCAGAGCAAAGTATCTGCCCGCATTTCGACATTAGGAAGTGTCTGCACATACGCACGGAGCTTGTCAGCAATTTCCTTTCCGGTGGCATCTTTATGATGGAAGATTCTTCTGCGGCTGTGACCGCCTTCCAGTGTTCTGTGATAATCGCCATCTTCTTTTTTATCGAAATCCACACCAAGTTCAATAATTTTCCCGATGTCCTGAGCAGCTTCTTCTACAAGCATATGCACGGTTTTGTGATTATTCTGGAAACCTCCGGCAATATAGGTATCATTCTCATGCAGGGTGGTTTTATCTTCCGGCGAGCGGTATACTCCGGCAATACCGCCCTGAGCAAGGGCAGTATTGCAGAGAGAAAGTTCCCGTTTTGTCAGGAGCAGGATTTTGGCAGTATCCGGAAGATTGATAGCAGCATATAAACCAGCCGCACCGCCTCCGGCAATAATAACATCATACTGATTTTGATTCATGAATTTGCATCTCCTTAATTGTCAAAGCTGACAGGCTGAATCTTCCAGATTTCGTCTGCATATTCTTTGATAGTTCTGTCAGAGCTGAATTTTCCGGCATTGCAGATATTATGCCACTGCTTGCGGGCAAAGGCCATACGGTCAGATTTGTAATCTTTCAGAGCCCTGATTTTTGTGTCGCAGTAATCCTGTAAATCCAGCATAAGATAATAATGGTCAGGTTTATGCCAGCTTGCCCCATCGGTAATCGCATCATAAAGTTCCTTGAAATCACCGCTTCCGCCGTCAGAGAATGTGCCGTCCATGAGCGTCTGTACCACTTTGCGAAGTTTGTCATTTTCAGAAAGAATTTTCCGGCTGTCATAGGAATCAGCGATTTTTTCAATTTCTTCTACCCGAGCCCCGAAGATATAATTATTTTCTTCGCCGGCTTCCTGAACGATTTCAACATTCGCACCGTCATAAGTGCCGAGTGTAACCGCACCGTTGAGCATGAGTTTCATATTGCCTGTACCGGAAGCTTCTGTGCCGGCTGTGGAAATCTGTTCGGAGATATCCGCAGCAGCAACTAATTTTTCCGCATAAGAAACGTTGTATTCTGATACGAAAAAGACTTTGATTTTGCCGCTGACTTCGGGGTCATTGTCAATCATATCCGCAATTTCGTTAATATATTTGATAATGGCTTTTGCACGGCGATACCCCGGAGCAGATTTTGCACCGAAAATAAATGCAACAGGCGGTAAATCCGTGATACTGCCGTCCTTGATACCGTAGTACAAATACAGGACAGAGAAGGCATTCAGAAGCTGACGCTTATATTCATGCAGTCTTTTAATCTGAATATCAAATACTGTATTCTGAGAATCGAAGAATTTTTCACAGGATTCTGCATTTTCAAATCTGTCAGATTCTCTGAAATCAATATAATTTACAAGCTGTGCTTTTTTCTCCTGCTTGATATTGATAAATCTCTGCATAATACTGTCATCATCAGCAAATTTATCCAGTTCTCTGAGCAAATCCAGATTTTTAATCCAGTCTTCCGAACCGAGCAGTTCTGTCAGAAGTGCAGAAAGCTCACGGTTGCAGAGGGCAAGCCATCTTCTCTGTGTGATACCGTTTGTTTTGTTCTGGAAGCGTTCCGGATAAAATTCATACCAGTCTTTCAGAGCAGTATCTTTCAGAATCTGGGTATGAATCTCTGCGACACCGTTGACATAACTGCCCATAAAGATAGCCATATGTGCCATATGCACAGCATCTGTTTCCGGCTGAATTATCCGCATCCGGCGAATCTGGTCTTTAGATGCATTTTTCTGGTACAGTTCCGCAATTAACATTTCATTCAGCCGGATAATGATTTGATATATTTCCGGAAGCAGTTCACGAATCATCCACGTACACCATTTTTCGAGTGCTTCTGCCATAATGGTATGATTGGTATATCTGAAAATTTTTCTTGCCATTTCAGCAGCCTGTGCAAAAGAAATTCCCTCCTGCATCAGCAGTCTGATAAGTTCAGGGATAGCAATAACAGGGTGTGTGTCATTTAACTGAATTGTAAGAACATCCGGAAGATTTTCATAAGTGCCATAATCTTCAAAATGCTTTTTCAGCAAATCCTGCAAAGAAGCGGAGCTGAAGAAATATTCCTGCTGTAATCTGAGTTTTTTGCCCTCGTCTGTATCATCATTGGGGTACAGGCATCTGGAGATGTTTTCTGCATAGATTTTTTCAGCACATGCCCCTAAATAATCCTGACTGTTAAAAATATGGAAATCAAATTCTTTCAGCGGTTCAGCCTGCCATAATCTGAGAGTTCCGATATTTTTTGTACCATAGCCGATAACAGGCATATCATAAGGCACAGCCCTGACAGTCTGATTGTGATAGTTTACCAGTACGGCATCTTCTTCACAGCGGACTGACCATGCATCACCATATTTTGTCCAGTCGTCCGCTTCTTCACACTGAAAACCGTTTTTAATAGACTGTTTGAACAGGCCGTATTTATAACGGATTCCGTAACCGTCAAGAGGCAAATCGAGAGCAGCAGCACTGTCTAAGAAGCAGGCAGCCAGTCTGCCAAGACCGCCGTTTCCGAGTGCAGCATCTTCAATTTCTTCAAGAGCATTCAGAGAAGTGCCCATTTCGTTGAGTGCTTTTTCAACTTCGTCATAGATTCCCAGACAGAGCAGATTATTATAGACAGCTCTGCCCATAAGGAATTCCATAGAAAGATAGCTTGCATGGCGGGTGTGTCTGTGAGCGTTTCTGCTGTCTTCCCAGTCTTCTGACATGAGATTCATTACCATGTCACCAATTGCATTATGCAGTTCCTGCGGAGAAGTTTCCGCAGCCGGCTTTGACAGAACGCCTTCGAGATATTTTTTAAAAGTTTCGCTTGTATAATTTATCATGTTTCAGATACCTCCGTAGTTAAATTAGTATTATCATTTTCTTCCGGTAATTCCGGATTTTCAGAAATTTTATTTTTTCTTGTATATTTTCTTTTAGGTCTGGGCTGTTCTTCCGGTCTGAAAGCTCTGCCGTAGGTTCTGTTCAGTTTGCGAATCTGCTTAGCAAGTTCCGGAGAAAAGTCTTCTTCACTGGTACGGTACTGCCAGTTTCCGCCAAGAGTAGAAGGGGTATTCATACGGGCGGATTTTTCTTCGTGCAGGAAGTCCTGCATCTGTGCAACAGCCAGTTCTGCAATACTCTGCCATGCACATGCAATCATGGCATCCGGAATATCCGCTTTCCTGCTGACTCTGAGATATTTTTTCGCATATTTGAGAGTAGATTTTGCAGAAGATTCCAGCCAGCCTTTCAGCGTTTCATTGTCATGTGTGCCGGTATAGACTACACAATGCGGATTCTGGAAATTATGCGGCAGATGTTCGTTGTCGGGGTCACTGTCAAAACCGAACTGCAAGACTTTCATGCCCGGATAGTGCAGGGCTTTCAGCATGTTCCGGACAGCAGGGGTAATAAAGCCTAAATCCTCAGCGATAATATTTAAACTTCCCAGTTCTTTTCCGACTGTCTGGAATAATTTCTTGTTCGGGCCTTTCCGCCAGCGGCCTTTGATGGCATTCGGGCTGCCGTAAGGCACAGCATAATAGCTTTCAAATCCTCGGAAATGGTCAATTCTGACAATATCATACAGAGAAGCCGCATGTTTTAATCTTGCTGTCCACCATGCATAATTGGTTTTTGCATGATATTCCCAGTCATAGAGCGGATTGCCCCATAACTGCCCTTCCACTGCAAACGGGTCAGGCGGACAGCCGGCTACTTCCACAGGCTTTTTTTCTTTATCCAAATCAAATAATTCAGGAGAAGCCCATACTTCCGTACTGTCATAGGAAACATAAATAGGCATATCGCCGATAATTTGAATACTATGCTGATTGGCATATTTTTTCAGGGCTGTCCATTGCTGTGAAAAAATAAACTGGATAAAGCAATATAATTCAATTTCATCAGCATATTCCGTTTTTGCTTTTTCAAGAGCAGCTTTCTCACGCTGAGCAAGTTCCGGTTCCCATTCATACCACGGTGCACCCTCATGGGCTGCTTTCAGAGCCATGAATAATGCATATTCCGGCAGCCAGTCTTTATTATGGGTTTTAAATGTCCGGTAACCTCTGGGAGATTTTTCTTTAAATTTTGCAAAAGCCCTTCTTAATACAGTAATATTGCTTCTGTATAATAATTCATAATCTACAGTTTCTGCATCTCTCTGCCAGAGCATAGAAGCATAGTCTTCATGTTCCAGCAGTCCCTGCTGTTCCAGCGTTTCAAAATCAATAAAATATGGATTTCCGGCATAAACCGAGAAGCTCTGATAGGGGGAATCCCCGTAGCTTGTAGGGGAAAGCGGAAGTATCTGCCAGTAAGCAGTTTCACTTTCCTGAAGAAAATCTACAAAATCATAAGCCGCTTTTCCCATCCTGCCAATTCCGTACCGTGACGGCAGGCTGGAAATATGGAGTAAAATACCACTTTTTCGCATAATTCAAATCTCCTTAATATTTTAATAATAGCAATATATTTTAATTATCCTGTACAGAGCGTGTGTCTGACAGATAATCTGAGACGATAATAAACAGAAATATAAAATCAGTATGTTCTGAAATCTGAAATTCATACCAGAATTTTGCATAAAAACTGTATGAAACGGGCAGATTAGAGTTATTACAGGGAAATATCCGGAAAGGGGAAATTTTTATGAAATCCGCAAAATATGCCGTTACATTTCTGATGGGTTATTTTCTTTATGCCTTGATTGAAATTTTTGCCAGAGGCTATACACACTGGACAATGGCTCTGACCGGTGGAATTGTTTTCACAACGCTTTGCATTTTATTCCGCTATGCACCGCCTATGCCGGAACAGATGCTGTATTTTTTAGGTGCAGTCGTGATTACGTCTTATGAACTGGCTGTGGGAGTGATAGTCAACCTGCATCTGCACTGGGATGTATGGGATTACAGCACACTCCCGCTGAACTTTCACGGGCAGATATGTCTGGTACACAGCATTTTCTGGTATTTCACAAGCATTCCGGCAAAATATCTCTATGACAGACTTGCACCGGAATTTTTCAGGGACTAATTTATTATAGCATATTTTTCTTTATGATACAAGCATTTCTGCAATTTTTGTCAGAATCATCAATGTTTCTGTATTTTAATTATCAGTTTTCACAGAAAATTAAGGTTTATGCTGTTGAAAATTCTGTTTCCGCCGGAGAAAAAATCAAATCCGGCGGATTTTTTCTGCCGGCAAAAGAAAACAGAAATATATTGCTGATTGATATTTTTGTATAAATATCGAAATTTATAGTTGACAAAATATTGTTTTTAGTGTAAAATAATCTTGTATGATTTATCATGAAATGGTGAGCTATTTTACAAAAAGGAGTTAATTTTTTTATGTCAGAATACAGAATTTATAATCCGGAAATGGAATGTATGTCTCCGGAACAGAAAAAAGCATTGCAGAGCGAACGACTCCGCAAAACTGTAAAACATGTCTATGACAATGTCACACTCTATCGTGAAAGAATGGATGCCAAAGGCGTTTCGCCGGAAGATATTCATTCTGTTGATGATTTAAAACTTCTGCCGTTTACAGAAAAAACAGATTTAAGAGATACATTTCCTTTCGGCTTGTTTGCTGTTCCGAAAGAACAGATTGTCCGGATTCAGGGTTCTTCCGGCACAACCGGAAAACCAATTGTTTCCGGCTATACAGAACATGATATTGAAATCTGGACAGAAATGGTAGCCCGTGCTATGGCCGGCATCGGTGCAGATGAAAAAGATATTATTCAGGTCTGTTATGGGTATGGCCTGTTTACCGGCGGCCTTGGTGCTCATCAGGGGGCAACAAAAGTCGGTGCAATGGTTCTCCCGATGTCCAGCGGCAATACCCAGCGGCAGATTATGATGATGCAGGAACTCGGCAGTACTATTTTATGCTGTACCCCTTCTTATGCCGCTTATCTTGGTGAATCCATCAAAGATGCCGGACTCGTGCCGGGAAAAGATATCAAGCTCAGAGCCGGTCTGTTCGGTGCAGAACCGTGGACAGAAGAAATGAGAAAACATATTGAAGAACTGCTCGGCATTGATGCCCGTGATATTTACGGCCTGACAGAAATTGCCGGCCCTGGTGTGGCATTCGAGTGCGAAGCGAAAAACGGTGCACATATCAATGAAGATAATGTAATTGCAGAAATTATTGACCCTGTCACAGAAGAACAGCTCCCCTATGGCACAGCCGGAGAACTGGTATTTACAACAATTACCAAAGAAGGTATGCCCATGCTGCGCTACAGAACACATGATATCTGTACACTGTATAACGAAAAGTGCAGCTGCGGCAGAACAACAGTAAGAATGGGACGCATTACAGGCAGAACTGACGATA
This sequence comes from uncultured Ruminococcus sp., assembly GCA_902796255.1. GTDB lineage: Bacteria > Bacillota > Clostridia > Oscillospirales > Ruminococcaceae > UBA3855. The sequence goes on along the minus strand of CADBOP010000092.1, from coordinate 3,946 downwards.
TGATTATTGTCCGTGGTGTGAATGTCTTCCCGTCCCAGATTGAAACAGTATTAGTCAAAACCCCTGGTGTCGCTCCGCATTATCAGCTTGTTGTGGACAGAGTCAATAATTCTGATACTTTGGAAGTCAAAGTGGAAATGACAGAAGAAATCTTTGCCCAGACAGACAGCCTCGGCGAAATGCAGAGATTACAGAAATATATCCGTGACCAGATTAAATCCGTTGTTGGCATTCTGACAAAAGTGACTATCACTGCACCGAAATCCCTGCCCCGTTCCGAAGGCAAAGCAAAGCGTGTTATCGACAACAGAAAATTATAATTTCAGGAAGCAGCAGTTATGAATGAAGAGAAAAAATCAAAAAAGCCTGACTATTTAACTTCTGTCGGTGCTCTGGGCATCTCTCTTGCCACTGTCATCAGCTATACTAACTGGCATTCTATTCCATGGGCAATTTTTCATGGTTGCCTTAACTGGATATATGTGATTTATTATGCAATAAGATATTAAATACAGAAAGGAGCAGAATCATGGGAATTATCAAAGCAGCAGCCGATGCTGTCAGCGGTTCTCTCTCCAGTCAGTGGCTGGATTATATCGTATCAGACAGAATGGATAATAATATCCTGATGGCAAGAGGTGTCAGAGTTATCAAGGGAAAAAATGGCAATGAATATTCCCGTGTGCAGACGATTTCTAATGGCTCAAAAATAAAAATTGCACCGAATCAGCTCATGATTCTCTGCGATGGCGGCCAGATTGTGGATTATTGTGCCACAGAAGGCTACTATGAAGTCTGGCTCTCCTCTGCACCCTCTATGTTTAATGGCGAACTCAGTGCCGCTGTCAAGGAAACTTTTCATAGAATCAAGTATGGTGGCCAGCCCTCAGCCAGTCAGGAGGTTTATTTTATTAATTTACAGGAGATTAAAGGCCTGAAATTCGGTACAAGAAATCCGCTCCAGTATTTTGATAATTTTTATAATGCAGAATTATTCGTCAGATGCCACGGAACATATTCTATCAAAATTGCAGACCCGCTGAAATTTTTTGAAGAAGTCGTCCCCCGAACAGCAAATTATGTCTCTACACAGGTCTTGTCTGACCAGTGTCTGGAAGAATTTCTTATGGCCTTGCAGGGTGCTGTCAGCAATATGTCACAGGACGGAGAAAGAATCTCTAATTTAGGTGCAAGAAATCTGGATATTATAAAATATCTGAATACACAGCTGGATACCGTCTGGAAAGAACAAAGAGGCATTGAATTGGTTTCTGTCGGCATCGGAAATATCAGCTATGATGACCAGAGCAGAGAGCTGATTAATTTAAGAAGCCGGAATGCCATGATGCAGCAAAATACAATCCCCGAAAATTCAGGTATCAATCTCCGGAAAGCATGGGTGTGTCAGTGCGGTTCTGAAAACTATGGAAAATTCTGTGCAGTCTGCGGAAAGAAAAAGCCTGCCGCTGGTGACTGCTGGGTATGTGCCTGCGGTCAGACAAATATCAGCAATTTTTGCAGCGGATGCGGTAAAAAACGCCCCTGAACTGCATAAGATTTTGATAAATAAAATTTTTTTAATTTATTTTAAGGAGTATCGCTTATGAGTTCTGATACACAGAATATGGAAAGCATTCAGTATAAATGTCCGAACTGTAATGCCGATTTGCGTTTTAATCCTAACAAGCAGGGCTTTTCCTGTGAATTTTGTGACAGCTTCTTTACTGTCGAAGAATGTAAGGCCGCTAATGAACAAATGCAGACAGAGGCACAGGAGGCTGCACCGGCTCATGATGAATTTGCTGAAAATAACCAGCTCTATATCTGCCAGAGCTGCGGTGCAGAATTGATTACAGATTTAAATACCACTGCAACAGAATGTGTATATTGCCATAATCCTGTTGTGCTCAAAGGCAGACTATCCGGCGAATACCGGCCGTCTAAAGTGATTCCGTTCAAAGTTTCCAGAGAACAGGCAGTCAGTATTTTTAAAACTTGGTGTGGAAAACGGAAGTTTCTGCCGAAAGATTTTCTTTCTGAAAGCCAGCTGCTGCATCTGCACGGTGTCTATGTGCCGTTCTGGATAGCAGACTGCCACATCAGAGGCCGGATGCGTGCGGAATGCCATAAAATCCGCCGCTGGTCGTCAGGTGATTATCATTATACAGAAGTCAAAGAATATGAAGTAATCAGAAATGCAGAACTGGATTTCGAGGGGATTCCGGCAGATGGCGAATCCAAAGTGCCTGATGACCTGATGGAAGCAATTGAACCGTTTGACTACCGTGAGGAAAAACCTTTTGAAATGGCATATTTAAGCGGTTTCATGTCAGATAAGTATGATGTGAACAAATCGCAGGTATTCCCAAGAGTGCGGAACAGGGCTGTAAACGGCAGTGACCAGACGCTCCGGTCATCTATGACAGGATATGACTCTGTCAGGGTATTGCAGTCAGATATGAACGTACTCCAGACAAAATGGCAGTATATGCTGCTGCCTGTATGGTTCATGTCTTATCAGTATCAGGGAAAGCAATATGATTTTGCCATCAACGGCCAGACCGGAAAACAGGCCGGCACACCACCGCTGGACAATGCCAAGCTGTCGAGGCTTTGTATGCTGATTGCACTGGGCGGACTGTTACTGGGTATACTGGGAGGATTTCTGGCATGAAGAAATATTTAATTTGTCTGATGACGATAATATGGATGGTTCTGACATGTTCGGCTGTTTCTGCCTGTGCCGGAGAAATACAGATTTTTGACGAGGGCGGCCGTCTTTCTGAAGACGCATTTTCCACGGCCTATGACCGGCTTCAGGAAGCAGCAGATAATACAAATATGAATGTTGCTGTAATTTTAGGAAATGAAGCACGTTCTGAAATTACAATTGAGAGTATGACAGATTCCACATATGACCAGCTTTACGGAAACAAAACAGACGGCATTTGCTTGTATATAGATTTGAGCGGTGTGGCACATCCTTATGATTATATTTCTACTTCCGGAATGGGACAGTTTTATTATACCAACAGTTCTGACAGCGACCGTATCGGGCAGATACATTATGCTATTGATAAATATCTGTATCCGGTCGGACGGGAAGATGTGGAAGGGGCTTTGCTCTGTTTTGCCGACCAGCTGGAAAATTATTATGAAATCGGCATTCCTAATCATTACTGGGTATATGATGATGTCTCTCATGAATATTATCATGTCGAAGACGGAAAGATAATACCAACAGCAACCAAGCCTTATGTGAATACAGGAAATCTTATCATGGGCGGCATCATCGGCCTGATTATCGGGTTAACCGCTGCCGGCATTACCCGAGGTGCTGTCAAGGCGAAGTATAGATTTATTTATGAACTTTCACCGACAAATTATTTGAATAAAAAAACTGTCCGTTATACAGAACAGTCTGACAGATTTATTCGGGAACGAACAACGAAAACACATGTTTCACAAAGTTCCGGAAGCCGGAGCGGCGGGAGTCATCATTCTTCCGGCGGCCATTCTCACGGCGGCCACGGCGGCGGCGGACATCACAGATAATGGGAAAGGATTTGCCCTTGACATCGTTCTTTTTTGTGATATAATAAAATTAATAATATATCACAAAGTGAGGGGACTTTATGAAATTCAAATTTTTATCTTTCCTGATGAGCTTAGAATTAATCTCTTCTGCTCTGCCCGTCCATGCTGTGGAAGAGAATATCAAAACAGATATTGAAAGCGGTCTGCGGTACAGCATTGCAGAAAACCATATTGTCATCCGTGGACAGGATAACAGATATTCTGAGCCGGAAATTGTGATTCCGGAACAGATTGAAAATCTGCCTGTGACAGAAATTAATAAAAATGCTTTTTCTCGTACATCAGATTTGACTGCTGTCACATTTCCGGATACGCTGGAAACTATCGGAGAAAATGCTTTTTATTATTC